>CAXTCD010000010.1:0-47442 GCA_964242145.1 uncultured Rhizobacter sp. | reverse complement strand
GGCACCGGCCACATCCGCGACACCGAATCGAGCGCGCTGCAGATCCTGCGCATGGTTCAGGAAGAGTCGATGAAGGACAACACCGCCGCCGTGCATGTCCAGGTGCCGGTGGAGGTGACTTCGTTCCTGTTGAACGAGAAGCGCACCGAAATCACCAAGATCGAACTGAAGCAGCGCATCACCGTGCTGCTGGTACCGAACAAGCACCTCGAGACGCCTAACTACCGGCTTGAGCGGCTTCGCCACGACGACCCGCGCCTGGAAAACTTGCAGGTCAGCTACTCGATGATCGAGGAGCCGGACGATGAAGTCGGCATCACGCGCCGCGAAAAGGCCAAGGCCAAGCAAGAGCCGGTGATCAAGGGCATCCTGCCGGAAACGCCGGCACCGATCGCCGTCGCCAAGCCGGCTCCAGCACCGGTCGCAACGCCCGTGGCTGCGACGCCAGTGGCGGCCACGCCCGCGCCAGCCGCAGGCGGTGGGTTCTTCTCCTGGATCAAGAGCCTGTTCGGTGGCGGCGAGCCGGCTGCGGCCATCAAACCTGCTAACACCGAACCCGTCGTCGCCACGTCGGACACGAACGATCGCCGTGAAGGCCGAGGCGAGCGCAACGGCCGCGGTGGACGGGGTGGACGTGACAACAAGCCCGGCGAACGAGGCGGTGCGGGCCGCAATGGCGAACCGCGTGGCGAGCAAGCACAGCGCGGTGAACGTACCGAACGAGGTGAGCGCGGCGAGCGTGGTGGTCGCAGCGATGGCAAAGGCCGCCGCCCGGAACGCAATGACAAGCCGGAAGAGGCCGTCGTCGAGGTTGCAAACAGCGCAGGCCGCGCACCGGAAGAACGTGGCCGTCGCCAGGAAGCGCGCACTGAAGCACCGGAGGCTCGCAACGAACCGCGTGCAGAGCGCGCCGAACGCAGCGACCGCGGTGCTGGCAGTGCCGAGCCACAACGCGAAGGTGCCGGCCGTCCCGGCCGTGGCCCTCGCCCTGAGCGCGAACCACGCCGCCCCGCACCGACTGAAGCCGCTGTCGAAGACGGAACATCGGCACGCGCTTTTGTCGACACGCTTCCCGGTGCCAACGCGCAGGATGCTGCACCGACAGAGCAAGGCGAGCCCCAAGCCCGTCGCCGCAATCGCAGAGGAGGCCGAGGCCGCGACCGTGGGGATGAAACGCGCCCGAACGATGCGCCGGAAGGCATTGAGAATACCAACGGCGCGCAAGAGACACCGGTGCAACACGATGACACGCCGTTCGTTGCCCATGCCGAGGTAACAGCGCAGGAGCCCGTGGCTGAAAAGCTGGAGTCGGCTGAAGGCGAAGGCGCGGTTGCAGACGCCGAGAACGAGCGTGGTGAGCGCGACGGCCGTCGTCGTGGCCGTGGTCGGGATCGTCATCGCCGTGAACGCCGCGAAGAAGGTACGGAAGGCGCTCCAACAGGCAGTGATTCGGCGACAGCAGGCGTTTTGGGCGAGCAACCTCAGGAATCGCTACTGCAAGCAGAAGCGCCGACCGATGTTGCTCAGCCCGCGGCGTCTCGCTTCGAATCGCAGCAAGCGACCGCGCCGGAAGTGCGTGCGGCAGCGCCTGTGCCTGCAGAAGCACCGGTTGCCGCCGGCCTTGTGCAGCCTGTCGCTGCGCCCGCCCTGCCGATTGCCGCTTTGGCAGCGGTGGTGCCACCGGCAGCCGTGGGTGCCGCGCCAACACCGGCCCCGGTGGCGGTTGTTGCCGAGACTGAGCCCTTCGTGTTGCCAACCGACGAGCTTCAATCGATCGCTCAATCGGCCGGCCTGCAGTGGGTCAACTCCGACGCATCGAAGATCCGCAACGTGCAGGAAGCCATATCGCGCGAGCCCAAGCCGGTTCACGTGCCCCGCGAGCCCAAGCAAGCCCCGGTGATCGATGAAGGCCCGTTGGTGTTGGTCGAAACACGCAAGGATCTGTCACAGATCAAACTGCCGTTCGAAACTCAACAGGATGCAGCACACCGCACGTGATCGATGCGATCCAGGGCTTGCCGCCCTGGTCCATTGAAAACGCCGCCGAGGCCTGCGCCCCGGCGGCGTTTTTTCATGTTTGGCCCGCGCTCGGCGCAGCGTTATGGCCACGCATTGCCCTTCGTCAGCTCATCAAGGCAAGCGCTCAAGTGCCCGTTGGTAGACCGGGCTGTGCATCAGCGCGCCCCAGGTCAGCGGCGCCGCTTGCGGCAAGAGCGCCAAGCGGCGCACCTCGCTGTCGACATCGGGGTGCCATTGACCCTGCGCTTCAGCGCGCTGCAACTCCTCCAGCATCGCATCCAGTCCCGCGCCACCGTTCAGCGACTGATTGCAGAGCATCGCCAAGTCGCAGCCAGCCTGCAGTGAAAGCAAAGCTGCTTCAGAGAAATTGAGTGCTGCGCCGTCGAGATGCCGAGCGCCTTCCATGCTCAGGTCGTCACTGAAAATGACGCCGGTGAAACCCAGCTGCATGCGCAGGACGTCTTTCAGCCAGCGCGTCGAGAAGCCTGCCGGACGGGTGTCCACCTTCGGGTAGATCACATGCGCCGGCATCACTGCCGTCAGGCTGGTGCTCAGCCATTCATAGGGTTTCGCATCTTCCGCGAGGATGGCCTTGAGTGAACGCTTGTCGACAGGTACGGCCACATGGCTGTCCGCCTGAGTGAAGCCATGCCCCGGAAAATGCTTGCCGCAGTGGCTGATGCCAGCCAGCAGCAGGCCATGCATCAAGCTCTTGGCCAACACCGTTGCGACCCGTGCATCGCGGTGGAATGCGCGGTTACCGATCACGCTGGAAGCACCATAGTCGAGGTCCAACACGGGCGCGAAAGTCATGTCGATTCCGCAGGCTCGCAGCTCCGCACCGAGCACATAACCTGACGCCGTGGCGGCATCGGTCGCCGCCATCGCATCCTTCATCCACAGCTCGCCGAGCGCTCCCATCGGCGGCAGATGGGTGAAGCCATCGGTACGAAAACGCTGCACACGCCCACCTTCGTGATCGACGCAAATCAGCAGATCGCTGCGAATCGATTTGATCTCCGAGGTGAGTTCGACCAGCTGTCGGCGCTCGATCCAATTGCGCGAAAACAGAATCACTCCACCTGCCAAAGGGTGGCGCAGGCGGCGCCGGTCATCGGCATCGAGCACCGGACCGGCGACATCCAGAATGATCGGTGCATGGGCGGAAGTCTTTGCGGAAGCTGTCTTGGCCATGGGGTGGTTCAGGTTGGGTTTTCGGCCACGAGAAACGGTGGCTGTAAAGGTCTTACGACGATCGATACCGAGGTTTGAAGCCTCATGCTGGGTACGCGCCAGGCAGCCCGCGTCACTTCAGGCGGCAGCCCGATGAATCGCACGCAGATAGTCGCGTACGGTTTCACTCAATCCCAGTTCGATCGCATCAGCGATCAACGCGTGGCCGATGGATACCTCTTGAATACCCGGCACGGCACGCAAGAACTCGGTCAGGTTTGCGCGGTTCAGATCATGGCCGGCATTGATGCCCAATCCCGCACGCAACGCGGCCTCTGCCGTGGCGGTGAAACCAGCAAGCACACCGGCTTGGTCGGGCGTGCCATGGGACCGCGCATAGCTTTCGGTGTACAGCTCGACGCGGTCGGCGCCGGTCTCGCGTGCAGCCAGCATCGCTTCGGGGATCGGGTCCATGAAGAGGCTGACACGCGCGCCGAGCGATTTCACTTCAGCGATCAAAGGGACGAGGCGTACCGCATCTTGAGGCAGCTGCCAGCCGTGATCGGAGGTCGGCTGGGTTTCGGAATCAGGCACGAAGGTGCATTGATGAAACGGCAGGCCCTGGCCCGACAGTTCGCGCACCAAGCTCATCATGTTGTGGAAGGGGTTGCCCTCGATATTGAACTCGGCCTGAGGCCATTGCCGCATCAACTGGGCCAGATCGAAAACATCCTGCCGACGAATGTGGCGCTCATCGGGACGCGGGTGCACGGTGATGCCTTGGGCTCCGGCTTCCAGCGCCAGCGTGGCAGCGCGCGTGACACTCGGAATGTTCAATGGCCGGCGATTGCGGACCTGTGCGACGAGATTGACGTTGACTGACAGCGCGGTCACGCCGCGATGGGCATCGAGCCCGGTGGTAACAAATGGGTTCATGGTTCAGCGCTCCAGGGCTTGCACATCGAGCATGACCTGGCGTGTGCGCAACAGATTGGAGCCGAGATGATAGTGAAGCAAGCCGCGCAGCAGCGCTCTCAGCGCCGGCAAGGCCACGGCACACGCCTGCTGTAACGCGGGCAGGCTGCCATGGGTCAATGCCGCCTCCAGGCCGATCAACACGCGACCATCGGTCGAAGACTCGCCAGCACGGGGAGCGACAACCCCAGCGTCCGGCAGCAGGGCGTAAAGCACGCCTTCGCACACCGGCTCTTGCGTCAAGGTCACGACGCTCAGATCCGGAAGCACACCCAGCTGGCTTAACAGCGTCAATTCAAACGCGCGCAGGGCTGATTGCACGGCAGCTTCATCGGCCAAGGACAACAGCGGCAATGTCTGCGCGTAGGCATCGAAGAGCGCGACATGCGGATCGCTTCGGGCAAGCAGCTTCATCAGCAATTCGTTCAGATAGAAGCCACTGAACAATGCCGCGCCAGTCAACATCGCAGCCCCTCCGGCCCATTCGGCGCCGCGCAAGGTTTGCACCTCGCTGGCTGAGCCGCTGGCGTCCGTCTTCGGCACGCGCCCGAGCGTGACCTGAATGCGCTGAAACGGCAGCAGCACCGATCTCAGCTGCGAATACGGCCGCTTGGCCCCTTTGGCCGCCACCGCGAGGCGCCCTTGTTCACGGGTGAACAGATCAAGGATCAGGCTGGATTCGCTCCAGTCATAACGATGGAGCACATAGGCCGACAAAGTGGCCGGCGAGCGCGGCGCACGTGTGGCCATGCGGATTATTCGTAGCCGTAGGAACGCAGATGCTCTTCGGTATCGGCCCAACCGGAACGCACCTTGACCCACAGCTCCAGGAAGACGGTGGCGTCCATCAGCTTCTCGAGTTCCTGGCGAGCCTCGGACCCAATCCGTTTAAGGCGCTCGCCTTCGCTGCCAATCACCATGCCCTTGTGGGCGTCACGCTCAACGATGATCGTGGCGGCAATGCGGCGCAGGTTTCCCTCTTCCTCGAACTTGTCGATCACCACTGTCGACGTGTAAGGCAACTCATCGCCCGTGAGACGGAACAGCTTCTCTCGAATCAGTTCGCTTGCCAAGAAACGGTCGCTGCGGTCAGTCAGCGCATCTTCTTCATAGAACCACGGTTGCTGCGGCAGATAGGGCTTCAGAATGCCCAGCAGGCGCTGTACGTCGGCATCTTTCTTGGCGGTCAGCGGAATGAATTCGGCGAACGCATGACGGTCCTGCATGCCTTTGAGCCAAGGCGCCAAGTCGGCGCGGCGGTGCACGGCATCCAGCTTGTTGGCAATCAGCATCACCGGCTTGTCGCTCGGCATCAGAGAAAGAACTTTTGCATCGTCCAGCCCAAAGCGACCCGCTTCGACCACGAACAGCACCAGATCGACATCGCCCAAGACGCCTTGAACCGTTCGGTTCAGCGTGCGATTCAACGGCGCGCTGTGGCGGGTCTGGAAGCCAGGCGTATCGACAAACACGAACTGGGTGTCATTGACCGTTCGAATGCCTGTGATGCGGTGCCGCGTGGTCTGCGCCTTCGCCGAGGTGATACTGACCTTCTGTCCCACCAGCGCATTCAGCAAGGTCGACTTGCCAACGTTCGGACGACCCACAATGGCCAGCAGGCCACAGCGTTGAGATGCCGACGCATCAGCCTCCGAATTCAGAGGCTCGGATTCAGGAAATTCATTCATTGTGATTCAGGAGCGCAGTGCGCTGCCAGGTTTGTCGCTGGCCTTCAGGGCAAGCAGCATGCGGCGAGCAGCTTCTTGCTCGGCCACACGGCGTGAACGGCCTTCGCCGGTTTCGGTCAGGCCCAAGGCCGGCACCGCACATTCGACTTCGAAGGTCTGCGCATGAGCCTGACCGCGAGTCGTGACGATGCGGTAGCTCGGCACGGGCAAACGGCGTGCCTGAAGCCACTCTTGCAACTCGGTCTTGGCGTCCTTGGTCCAGCTGTCCATGTCGGTGGTCGCAATGACTTCGCCGAACAACTGTTGAACCAACGCGCGTGCAGGCTCGAAGCCACCGTCAAGGAAGGTTGCTCCGATGATCGCTTCCAAGGCGTCAGCCAGGATCGACGGACGCTGCGCGCCACCACCACGCGCCTCGCCTTCGCTGAGGCGAAGCACCTCGGGCAACCCAATCACCAAAGCAACACGATGCAGGCTGTCTTCTCGCACCAAGTGCGCCCTGATGCGGGTCAAATCACCTTCGTCGGACACACCGAAACGATCGAACAGCAACGCGCTGATCGTCAGGCTGAGAACCGCGTCCCCGAGGAATTCGAGCCGCTCGTTGTGATCAGCCCCAAAGCTGCGATGCGTGACGGCACGCTCCAGCAACTCCGGCTGATTGAACCGGTGGCCAAGCCGTTGCTGAAGGGCTGTTAGTCGTGCATCCACAAGCAATTGATTCCCGTCAGAAGCATCCTTATTTGGAATGGCCTTCGTATTTGAGCAGCAGGTAGACAGGGCTCATGATTTCAATTTCCTTGTTGTAGGCGAAATTGATGATGACCTTGTCATTGACTTTGGTGATCTCCAGATCAGTGCCACTGATCGAAGAAATGGAATATTCGATCTGCTTTTGCTTTTCAAAAGCATTTCGAATTTCCGGCACGGTCGTCGCACCACTTTGAACGATCTTGTCGACCGCTCGCTTGATGGTGAAGTACTCATTGATTGTCGGTAGCACCTTCATGCCAATCAGTGCAACAAACCCAATCAGAACGGCCCAGAACAAGAGGCCGAACAAGGTAACGCCGCGCTGAGCACGCGCCTGATGAAACTCAACCGTCATGACTTCATGTCCCTTTGGGGTCTTGATGGAATGCGCCCGTACGTTCAATGGAAGGCTCCGATCCGCTTCAAGCTGCCGAAATTCATCCATACGAAAAAGGCTTTACCGACAATGTTCTGGTCCGGGACAAAGCCCCAGAAACGGGAATCTTCGGAGTTATCGCGGTTGTCGCCCATCATGAAATAGTGACCTGCCGGTACCTTGCATGTCACGCCTTCCGAACTGTAGCGGCAGTTTTCCTTGAACGGAAACGCGTCATTGCTTCGAATGTAAGAAGGTCTTTGGGGTTCAACGAGGATGTGATGATCGACCGTTCCGAGCTTTTCATTGAACTGCTTGAAATATCGCTGGCTGTCTTCATCGTAGAAATCAGGCAATGCTTGCTCTTGAACCAACTGACCATTCAGGTAAAGCTTTTGATTCAGATAAGCCACTTCATCGCCAGGCACACCGACGACTCGCTTGATGTAATCCACGCTCGGATTGGCAGGATAACGAAACACCATCACGTCACCTCGTTGCGGGTCATTCAGCCGGATGATCTTCTTGTTCAATACCGGCAAGCGTATGCCGTAATGGTATTTATTGACCAAAATCAAATCACCGATCAGCAAGGTCGGCACCATCGAGCCCGACGGAATCTTGAAAGGTTCGAACAAAAACGAACGCAGCAAGAAGACTACGAGGATGACCGGGAAAAGACCTGCGGTCCAGTCCAGCCACCAGGGCTGCATCAACAGCTTTTCACGGGCATCGATGACGTTGCCGTCAATTTGAACAATGCCTTTTTGAGTCAACTCCTGACGGCGCAAGGCGTCTTGCTGCTCCAGCTTTTCAGCCGCAGCGGCACGGGCCGGTGCAAAGTGAAACCGCTCAGCCAGCCAGTAAGCCAGCGTCGCCACACTCAGGATGAAAAGCAGCAGCGAGAAGTTGCCTGTCCATTTCCCAACGTACCAGCCACCGAGGTACACCACAAGGCAGCCATAAAGCAAACCGGTCAGAGAGCCCATCAATCGTCCACTTGGAGGATGGCCAGGAACGCCTCCTGAGGCACCTCGACGGAGCCGATTTGCTTCATGCGTTTCTTGCCGGCCTTTTGTTTGTCGAGAAGCTTGCGTTTGCGCGAGATGTCCCCGCCATAACACTTCGCAATCACGTTCTTACGCAGCGCCTTGATTGTCTCACGCGCGATGATATTGGCGCCGATGGCGGCCTGGATCGCAACGTCGTATTGCTGACGAGAGATCAGCTCGCGCATCTTAGCGACCACCGCCCGCCCACGGTACTGGCTTTGGCTGCGATGAACAATGATCGACAGCGCATCCACGCGGTCGCCGTTCAGAAGGATATCGACCTTCACGACATCGGCCGCACGGTATTCCTTGAACTCATAGTCCATGGAGGCATAGCCACGCGACACGCTTTTCAGCTTGTCAAAGAAGTCCAGCACGATCTCGGCAAGCGGCATCTCATACGTCAACATCACCTGTCGCCCGTGATAAGCCATGTTGATCTGGTTACCACGCTTCAGATTGGCCAGCGTCATCACCGGGCCGACATAGTCTTGCGGCATGTACAAGTGAACCGTGACGATCGGCTCGCGGATCTCTTCGATGCGGCCGATTTCCGGCATCTTCGAAGGATTCTCGACCTTCAGGATTTCCTTGGTACCGAGCTCAACCTCGTACACCACGGACGGCGCCGTCGTGATCAGGTCTTGATCGAACTCTCGCTCCAAGCGCTCCTGCACGATTTCCATGTGCAGCAAGCCCAGGAACCCGCAGCGGAATCCGAAGCCAAGCGCCTGCGAAACTTCCGGCTCGAAACGCAATGACGAGTCGTTCAGCTTGAGCTTTTCCAATGCATCGCGCAGCTGGTCGTATTCGCTGGCTTCGGTCGGGTAGAGGCCCGCGAATACCTGAGGCTGAATCTCCTTGAACCCCGGCAAGGCTACTTCGGCGGGCCCGAGGTTATTTGGCAGCTTCTTTTCCAGCGTGATGGTGTCACCGACCTTCGCCACTTGCAGCTCTTTGATGCCGGCGATCACAAAACCCACTTCGCCCGCTCGCAGCACGTCGCGCGATACGGATTTTGGCGTGAACACTCCCAGCTGCTCGGCCGCATAAGCGGATTGATTGGCCATCATCTTGAAGCGATCGCCGCTGCGCAATTCACCGTCAACCACACGAACCAACATGACAACACCCACATAGTTGTCGAACCAGGAGTCGATGATCATGGCGCGCAACGGCGCATTGGGATTGCCTTTCGGCGCCGGCATACGCGCGATCACCGCTTCAAGGATGTCGTCAATGCCCTCGCCGGTTTTGGCGCTGCAGGGAATGGCGTGCTCGGCGTCGATGCCGATGACGTCTTCGATTTCTTCCCTAGCTCGCGCTGGATCGGCCTGAGGCAAGTCCATCTTGTTCAGGACGGGGATGACCTCCACCGCCAGATCAAGCGCGGTATAGCAATTGGCCACCGTCTGAGCTTCAACGCCCTGGCTGGCATCAACAACTAGCAGAGCACCTTCGCACGCGGAAAGCGACCGGCTGACTTCATAAGAGAAGTCCACATGCCCCGGCGTGTCGATGAGGTTGAGCTGATAGATCTGCCCATTGCGGGCTTTGTAGGTCAGCGCAGCCGTTTGAGCCTTGATCGTGATGCCGCGCTCGCGCTCGATGTCCATCGAGTCAAGCACCTGGGCTTCCATTTCGCGGTCGCTCAGGCCGCCACAGCGTTGAATCAGCCGATCGGCAAGCGTCGACTTGCCATGGTCAATGTGGGCAATGATGGAAAAATTTCGGATGTGGTCCATGGGCACTGCAATTGGATGCTCGCACCGTAGACACAACGGCAGGACCGTTGCAGCGCAAGCTCACATCGCTGTCGATGTGAAGGCGCAACGCGCCTGCTGAAGCTAAAAAAAAGGCACGTCGAACTTTTGACGCGCCTTCCAACAAAACGTATGGCAACTGCTTGTTGGGCCTTCATTGTAGCCAAAAGCACTTCGCTGAAAACCGCGCTGTTGCTCGATTTATCGCCGTTGCGATCGACCAACATCAAATTTTATCAACAAGTTATCCACAAATGACTGTGGGTAGCTTGGGGACAGTTCTGAAGTCACCAACTCGTTGCGTTTCGTGATTATAAAAGAGTCGCTTTGAGCGGAAATTGTGCTTCCTGAGATGCGCAATGATTGAAATTTATGTGAGCAATCACAAACTTATCGTCGAGAGCTTAGCACTCTGATCGACCATACCCCCTAACTTCAGTCGCCTTTCTAAAGCACATCAGAACTCATCGACTTCATCCGCAGCCAACACCGGGTTATTTGACGATCGGTATCCGAAGGAACTGAGCCCATTCGCCACGCAGCACCGTGACTGGCAACGATCGCGCTTTATCAACCTTCGCCAGTACAGCTTCGAATTGCTTGACGTCTGCTACTTCGGCCGTTCCTATGGCAATCACCACATCGCCGACGCGCAGCCCGACAGTCTCTGCACCTGCGGCCACTTCCGTGACGCGCACGCCCGATGCGCCGCGCACCGCCAAGCGATCGGCATCGCTGAGGTTCGCCACGGTCAAACCCCACAGCTTGGCTGATCGGGAGCCACGCGAATCGCCTCCGTCACTGCGTTCAAGCGCCGCGGCCTGAACGCTTTGCTCTGCGAGTTTGGGCTTGAACTCCAGCGGCTTGCCTCGTCGATTGATTTGCAGCATTATCGACGAACCAGGCTTCAATGCACTCAGGGTGCGGCGCAAATCAACCGCGCTATCAACCGCCCTGCCATTGACCGTGAGCACCACATCGCCGGCCTGGATACCCGCTTTGTCTGCGGGCGCTCCTGGCACCACTTGCCTGACGAAGGCGCCCTTGGCTTTGCCTTTGGCCAAGCCATATTCCTCGGCCAGTTCTCGCGGCACGTCGATCGGCTGAATGCCCAGGAAGCCGCGAACGACACGACCTGTGGATTTCAACTGATCGGCGACCCGCATTGCCTCATCGATCGGGATCGCAAACGAGATCCCGACGAAGCTGCCGACCGGGCTGAGTATCTGGGAGTTGATGCCGACGGCCTCACCCCGGATGTTGATCAACGGCCCACCTGAATTGCCGGGATTCACCGCCACGTCGGTTTGGATGAAAGGCAGGTCGAAGCCCGTCTCGCGCTGCTTCGCACTCACGATGCCGGCCGTCACCGTGTTCTCCAGGCCAAATGGGGAACCGATTGCCACCACCCACTCGCCAACACGGAGCTTGCTAACGTCACCAATGCGCAGCACCGGCAAAGCCGTCGCTTCAATCTTCACCAAAGCCACGTCCGTGCGCTCGTCGGCACCAACGACCTTGGCTTTAAACTCGCGCTTATCAGTCAAGGTGACATAGACCTCGCTCGCACCTTCAATGACATGCGCGTTGGTCATCACATAGCCATCCGCACTCAAGATAAAACCCGAGCCTTCACCACGCGGAATTTCGTCTTCTTGCTGAAGCGTCGACGGAGCCCGCCTGCGCAGCGGCAAGCGAGAACCCTCTGCGTTATGTTCCGTCGTCCGGATGTTGACCACCGCAGGCCCCACCTCCTCCACCAGATCAGCGAAGTCAGGCAGGCCACGACTCTGCGCCTGCACCGAATGAACCAGTATCAAAGAAGCCGATGGAACGGCAATGATCAGCAGCACCCACGCTGCGAAGCGCTGAATCACAACAAAGCCGAAACGCCGATGCCGGCCCGCAAAGATTGAGCGCATGACAACTCCCCAGGAGATGAATCTGAGCATCTGCAAGACCACAGGCACTTCATTTTTATGGATTGCGTTCCAGGCCGGAAGCAAAAAGCCGCAGTGTTGCGACGGGGACATCGCCCATGATCGTCACCCACCAATCGCCTTGACGGCGCATCATGGTTTGAGTGGCACCGATGCTGGTGAGCATCGAGCGTGCATGCCGCTCCGCGTTGTAAGGCTCGATGAAGATCGAAACGTAGGTCAGCCCATCGGAGTACACCGTCTGAAGCATCTGCTCAGGCTCGGCAGGCAACGACTGAGCCCGAGACGGTCCATCGAAGGGCCGCTTGACACAACTCACTAGTTGAAAGCCAGGTACCTTGGCTTTCAGGCGCCAACCTTCGGCCTCCAGCTTTGTGGGAAGCAAGGTGGGTCGGACCATGCGGAACCCATCGAGCCGCTTCAGTGGTTGAACCACACTTTCCGGCTGTGAACGCACGCCAATCGACACCTCGGAGAAAGCCGACGATTCCAGCACCTCGCTGCGTTCACTCAGCACTTCGGTGCGCAACAGCAACCCGGTCGCTTTTTCGGCCCAAAGCCGATAGCCATAGCGCAGACCATCCTTGGGCTTGAGCGAAAGAACGTTCGCCTCATGGCCCGCCACCCGCTCAACGGCCAAGGACTTCAGTTCATAGAAATCCTGCACCCGGTCATTGCCGGCTTGCAGCAAGCCGGGAAATGAACTCATCTGATCGCGCTGCTCGACCAAGGCGACGCGGCGCTGCGGCCACACGGTATGAATTTCGTCGTTGTGCCGAAAGACATTTCGGATTTGCCCATCCAGCGCCTCAATGCGCTCGAACTGATCTCGACCTTCGCAATAGTGGGCGATCCGGGAACTGGCCACCGTGCCACCAGCACTCACCACCACCGTACCAACGAAGTTGCGCTTGTTCGCGGCACCTTGGATGCGGCTGAGCCAGGCTCGTGTCTCACGCGTCTCCACCAGAGGGTCGCCGCTGCTGAGCGCGCTTTGCCCATGCGCAGACATCGCTGCAGCTGCTGCGCAGGCCACAACGATGGAAGAAAAACGAAGCTGCATGGTTCGCAATGGGCTGATCAACGGGAGCCGTCGACCGCCGCATTGCGCAAGAAGCCCGAGGGAACTCCAGGCGCAGTGCTGCCACCAAATCTCTTGTGGGCAGCCAGGTATTCATCCAACCGAACATCACGAATCAAACGACCGTTCAACACGACCGATTGCGGATCGTTTGATTGGTTGACGGCAGGGACGGCCATCACCTCGTTCGCTTGCACGGAAACCAGTGCACTCGGCGCACTGGCACCCTGAGCCATTCGTGCATCGGCCGCTGCCTCACGCGAAGACAGCGCGCCCGACATCTGTGACGCGACCAGCACACCGGCCACGGCAACAAAGCCCGCCGCCACCGCCGCAGGCGCTGCCCAGGAGCGGCGGCTTCGCGACTTCTCAACATCGGCACGCGGTGCTGCCATCGCGGCAGGCGCCAGAACCACCGGCTCCTGAGCCAGGCGGCCACGCAGCGCTACCAAGAAATCGGTATCCCGCTTGCGCGTCGACGCCAGGTCATCCGACCGCAACACATCGCCAATCAATTGATACGCATGCCATGCGTCGCGCGACTCCGCGTCTCTGGACCAATGCGCACAGCTCCGTGCTGCAGCAGGCTCGTCCAGTTCGCCATCGGTCAATGCCGACAGCTCTTCCATCGCGTGCAGTTTGCTTTCAGACCACTCAGACATCACAACCTCCAACACACAGAGAAGACACCTTGACCCTACGCCACCGCTACCAGCGCTCACCTTCGCGCGTGTCGAGCAACGGGCGTAAGCGCTGCGCGATGGCTTCACGTGCACGAAAAATTCTCGACCGGACCGTGCCGATCGGGCAATTCATGACATCAGAAATCTCTTCATAGCTGAGACCTTCGATCTCGCGCAGCGTGATCGCCTGACGCAAATCTTCAGACAACGCTTCGATGGCCGCGTTCACTGCTGCGGCAATTTCTTTGCTCGCCAACAAGGCTTCAGGGGTTTCGCCGTCGGTTAGTTCAGTTTCGACGCGGGAAGTTTCATCGTCATCATCCCTGATCGCTCGGGCAGACTCCGTAATCAGCGGATCACGCTTCAGATCGACCAAAGCCTTCTTCGCGGTATTGACTGCGATCCGGTACAGCCAGGTATAGAACGCACTCTCACCACGGAATTGCGGAATGGCCCGATAAGCCCGAATGAAGGTTTCCTGGGCGATGTCAGGCACAAGATCGACATCACGCACCATGCGGCCAATCAGGCGCTCGATGCGACGCTGGTACTTCACCACCAGCATCTCGAACGCCTTCACATCGCCGCGCTTGACGCGTTCGATCAAAGGGGCATCGACATCTGTGGCGCTCATGCGGTGAGATCAGGGCAGAACTGCAGGGGGCACAGCGAGCACAGGCCGCGCGGAGTAGACCGTGCAGCGCAGCGCATGCCAGTGCGTTTCATGCCCGCGCTTCTGCACAGGCAACCACCCGCCAGCAGGCAGGCGGACGCTCGATGCGGACACGGCCGATGGGATCAAGCGAAGCAGCATCCAGGCACCCAGATCCAATGCGACCATCAAACGCCCGGCATGCGGCTCCTGCCCAAGCGTCGAGGCCGCGCCAAGGTGCCACTGCTGCGTGTCCCATCGCAAGCTGAAAGCCTTGAGCGCGAGGCCCGCGCGATACATCGCCGCCATACAAACCGCCCATACCGCCATTCCGAGAAAACAAAGTGCCGGGTGCGCCGGCCCAGGAAGCATCACCCATGCAGTTAGAACCGCTGCGGAGACACCGCAGAGTCCTGCAGACATGCCCCGCCAAGCACCGAAATGCTCGACAGTCAGCTGAAACGGAGGGGGCGGATGCATGGCAGCCGGAAGCTGCGCCGCTCAGATGCGTTTGAACACCAGCGTGCCGTTGGTTCCACCAAAGCCGAAGTTGTTCTTGACCGCGTAATCGATTTTCATGTCACGCGCCGTATTGGCACAGTAATCAAGATCACATTCCGGGTCTTGGTTGAAGATGTTGATCGTGGGCGGAGAAACCTGGTTCACAACGGCCAAGGTCGTGAAAACCGATTCAATGCCTCCCGCACCACCGAGCAGATGACCTGTCATCGATTTGGTCGAGTTGACGACCAATTTCTTGGCATGGTCACCAAACGCCAGCTTGATGGCGTTGCTTTCGTTCAAATCGCCAAGCGGAGTCGAGGTTCCGTGCGCGTTCACATACTGCACTTGGCTGCCTTCGATTCCGGCATTGCGCAGCGCCGCCTTGATGGAACGCTTCGGCCCATCCACATCGGGTGCCGTCATGTGATATGCGTCGGCGCCCATGCCAAAGCCACACAGCTCGGCATAAATGCGGGCACCGCGCTTCTTGGCGTGTTCGTATTCTTCGAGGATCAAGACCCCCGCGCCCTCACCCAGCACGAAGCCATCACGGTCCTTGTCCCAGGGACGAGAAGCCGTGGCCGGATCGTCATTGCGGGTCGAGAGTGCGCGCGCCGCTGTGAAGCCACCCATGCCCAGCGGCGAAATCGTGGACTCCGCGCCACCGGCCACCATCACGTCGACATCACCGTATTCAATCAAGCGAGCCGCCTGACCAATGCAATGCAGACCGGTGGTGCATGCCGTCACGATCGCCAGGTTCGGGCCGGTGAAGCCGAACTTGATCGAGACATGGCCGGAGATCATGTTGATGATCGACGCCGGCACGAAGAAAGGAGAAATGCGCCGAGCGCCGCGAGCCGTGTATTCGGCATGCGTCTGCTCGATCAGCGGCAAGCCGCCGATGCCCGAACCGATCATGCAGCCGATGCGTTCGGCCGTTTCCTCATTGAGTTGATCGCCGGTGGGCAAGCCCGCATCGCGCACCGCCTGCATGGACGCCGCAATGCCGTAATGGATGAAGGTATCCATGTGGCGAGCTTCCTTGGCGGGGAGGTACTCCTCGACATTGAAACCCTTCACTTCCCCGGCGAATCGACACGCGAAGCTCGACGCATCGAACTTCGTGATGTTCGAGATGCCGGACCGCCCGGCCAACAGATTGGCCCACCCCTGCTCCACCGTATTACCAACGGGAGAGATCAGACCCAAACCAGTGACAACAACGCGGCGGCGACTCATGCAATAGGACTCCGATCAAGCCTTCTGGTGCTTCAGCGCGTAGTCGATCGCCAACTGAACGGTGGTGATCTTCTCGGCTTCCTCGTCGGGGATCTCAATCCCGAACTCATCTTCCAGCGCCATCACCAGTTCCACGGTGTCGAGCGAGTCGGCGCCCAGATCGGCCACGAAAGCCTTTTCACTGGACACATCGGCCTCTGGCACGCCGAGTTGCTCGGCAATGATTTTCTTCACACGTGCTTCGATATCGCTCATGACTCCTCCAGGAGGGTTTACTTAGACAGCCCGAGATTCTACGGCTTGTAAATGTCTGTTCTGAAACGATCACAGCCGCACCGGTCGGGCCAAGGGAACCGGACGAACAACACGCAATGTCAGCTCATGTACATGCCGCCGTTGACGTGCAACTCGCAACCGGTCACATAGCCGGCTTGCGGTGACGCCAGGAAGGCGACGGCATGCGCAACCTCCGAGGCTTGGCCCAAGCGCCCCAGAGGGATCTGGCCCAGCAAAGCGCTCGTTTGCTGCTCTGACAATTCTTTGGTCATGTCGGTTTCGATGAAACCAGGTGCCACGCAATTGACCGTGATGCCGCGGCTGCCCAGTTCGCGCGCAAGCGAGCGCGTCAGACCGGCCACGCCGGCCTTGGCCGCCGCATAGTTCGCCTGCCCCGCATTGCCACTGGCGCCGACCACGGAAGTGATGTTGACGATGCGGCCATAGCGCTGCTTCATCATCGGTTTGATCACCGAACGGCTGACACGAAATACCGCCTTCAAATTGGTGTCGATCACCGCGTCCCAGTCGTCATCTTTCATGCGCATCGACAAGGTATCGCGGGTGATGCCAGCGTTGTTCACGAGCACATGCAAGGCTCCATGCTCTTTGATGATTGCGTCGATCGTCGCATTGATACCCGCACCATCGTTGACGTTCAAGCACACACCACGGCAGCCTCCATGGGCACGCAAGGCATCAGAAATAGCCTGTGCCCCAGCGTCGCTCGTCGCGGTGCCGATCACCTTCAACCCCTGCGATGCCAGTTGCAACGCGATGGCACGACCAATGCCGCGAGAAGCCCCGGTGACCAAGGCCACCTGACCAGAAAAATGAACATCACTCATGACAACAAACCTTTCACTTCGACCAAGCTGACCGGGTCAAACAGCGGCGTTCCAGTGGCTTGTGCATCGATGCGCCGCACCATGCCTGCCAACACTTTCCCCGGACCACATTCAACAATCTGAGCAATGCCGCGCGCACGAATGGCCTGGATGACCTCGACCCAGCGCACCGGGCCAAAGGCCTGGCGATATAAGGCATCGCGGATCGCATCGGGCTCGGATTCAACAGCCACGTCGATGTTGTTGATCAGCGGAATCACCGGGGCCACAAACGACGTAGCAGCGAGCCGCTCCTGCAAGCGTTCTGCGGCGGGACGCATCAAGCTGGAATGGAAAGGTGCCGACACCGCCAACAACAATGCGCGCTTGGCACCTTGGGCCTTCAGAAGCTCGCAAGCCCGCTCCACCGCCAGCTTGGTGCCCGAGATGACGATCTGCTTCGGATCATTGAAATTGGCCGCTTCCACCGACTCACCAACCGTGGCCGAGACTTCCGCACAGCCATCGCGAACGGTCTGGGCATCGAGCCCCAGGATGGCGGCCATGCTGCCCTGCCCTGCGGGCACCGCCTCTTGCATCGCTTGCGCGCGAAAGCGAACCAGTGGCAGCGCTTCGCTCAAGCTCAAGCTGCCCGCTGCCACCAGCGCCGTGTATTCGCCCAGCGAGTGCCCAGCCACAACGGCAGGTTGCGCGCCCGTTTCGGCCAGCCAGGCACGCAGGCAAGCAACACCTGCCGTCAACATGTAGGGCTGGGTATTGGCCGTCAGATCCAGCGTTTCCTTGGGACCTTGGGCAATGATCCCGGCGACATCTTCACCCAGGGCTTCAGCCGCCTCGGCCAACGTATCGCGAACGGAAGGGTGATCGCCCCAAGCGTCCAGCATGCCAACGGCCTGCGAACCCTGCCCGGGAAAAACGAATGCAAATGGAGTCATGGCGATGCTCTCGCAGCAAATCAAAACAGGAGCGGCTGGCTCAAAAATCGAGCAGAACGGCGCCCCAGGTGAACCCACCACCCACGCCTTCGAGCATGACTGTGTCATGAGGGCGAATGGTGCCGGCACGCACGGCGGTATCAAGCGCAAGCGGGATCGAAGCCGCTGAGGTATTGCCGTGTTCGTCGACGGTGACGATCAGCTTGTCGAGCGGAAGCTTCAGCTTCTTCGCCGTGCTTTGCATGATGCGGATGTTGGCCTGATGCGGAATCAACCAGTCGATGTCGCCGTCCGAGCGACCCGCCTTCACCAGCACCGAGCGCGCCACCTCTTCAAGCACGCCAACTGCCAACTTGAAAACGGCCTGGCCATCCATCTTCAAGAAAGGATCGCCCAGCACCTTGCCGCCCGACACGGAACCTGGCGTGCACAGGATGTCTGCATAGCGTCCATCAGCATGCAACTCCGTTGCAAGAATGCCGGGCGTATCGCTCGCCTCCAGCACCACAGCACCGGCACCATCGCCAAACAGCACGCAGGTGGTTCTGTCGGTAAAATCGAGAATGCGTGAGAAGACCTCCGCGCCAATGACAAGCGCCTTGCTGGCAGCACCCGTTCGAATCATCGAATCCGCAACGGTCAGTGCATAAACAAAGCCCGAACACACCGCTTGCACATCAAAGGCTGCGCAGCCTTGAATGCCCAGCTTGCGTTGGACAATGCAGGCGGTCGACGGAAACACCATGTCAGGCGTCGACGTGGCCACGATGATCAGGTCGATTTGCGAAACATCCAGCCCCGCAGCATCAACCGCATGACGCGCCGCGGCGGTTGCCAGATCGCTGCATGGCACGTCGGCTTCGGCGAAGTAGCGCGCCCGGATGCCGGTGCGTGCCACGATCCAATCATCAGAAGTCTCGACATCCCTGGCCGCCAATTCAGCCGCCAATTCAACGTTGCTGACGCGACGAGGTGGGAGAAAACTTCCCGTGCCGGTGATGCGTGAATATCGTGCGGATGAAGGTGATGTCATGCGGCTAGAGCGGCACCTGGCGCGGCCCGCTCGTTCGCGTGAGGCGCCGATGGCATGGCTTGAAGGGTGTCGCTGATCTGATCGTGAACCCGCTCAAGCAGGTGATTTCGGGCCGCATCATAAGCGCGATTCAACGCACCCTCGAAAGCAAAGGCATCAGCCGATCCGTGGCTCTTGAACACCAAACCACGCAGGCCCAAAAGCGCCGCGCCGTTGTATCTGCGCGGATCAATCCGCTTCTTCAAGCTTTTGAGAACTGGCAATGCAGCAACGGCTGCCATCTTGGTGAAGATGTTGCGCCCGAATTCCTGTTTGATGAAACCGACCAGTGTTGCAACCATACCTTCGACGGTCTTCAATGCGACGTTGCCAACAAAGCCGTCGCAGACGACCACATCGGTCGTGCCCTTGAAGATGTCGTTGCCTTCCACGTTGCCGTAGAAATTCAGATGACCGCCGGCCGCCGCGCCACGAAGAAGTTCGCTGGCACGCTTGATGGTCTCGTTGCCCTTGATGATTTCTTCGCCGATGTTGAGCAGACCCACCGTCGGGCTGGCCTTGCCTTCCACTGCCGTCACCAAGGCACTGCCCATGATGGCGAACTGCAGCAGATGCTCTGGCGTGCAATCCACATTCGCGCCGAGATCAAGGATCGTCGTGAATCCATCGCGCTCGTTGGGCATCACGCTGGCAATCGCAGGTCGATCAATGCCGTCCAATGTCTTCAATAGATAGCGCGCCAGCGCCATCAAGGCGCCGGTATTGCCCGCAGACACGCACACATCGGCAGGCGCGGCCTCGCCATTCGGGCCTGCCTTGAGCTGGCTGAGCGCGATGCGCAAGGAAGAGTCCTTCTTGCGCCGCAATGCCACCTCGATCGGATCGTCCATCTCGACGACCTCGGTGGCCGCGACGATGGTGCAGCGCGCCCAATTCGCGGCCGGCGCCAGCGCCTCTGCTCGCCCGACCAGAATCAATTCAGCCTTCGTATGGGCGGCCAGAAAAGCTTGGCAGGCAGGCAGCGTCACAGAGGGCCCGTGGTCACCGCCCATGCAGTCAATGGCCAAGCGAACCGCATCGTTGGCAACCAGCGACACAGAGGAATTCATGAATGCTGACAGGCAGAAAAACAAACACCCGACACTGCAACGTGATGCAGGCCGGGTGAGATCAAAAACTCAAGCATGCAGCCCGTGACGCGCAAACGCGGACAGGCCTCGCCCAGAATAAGACTTTAGGCGTCAGCCTTGGTCTTGAAAATCTTGCGCCCACGATAAAAACCGTTGGGGCTGACGTGGTGACGCAGATGCGTTTCACCGGTCGTCGATTCGATTGCGGTACCTGGGGTCACCAACGCGTTGTGCGAACGGTGCATGCCACGCTTGGAAGGCGACTTCTTGTTTTGCTGAACGGCCATGAAATGCTCCTTAGATCTCCTGACACTCTCACAGGAGCCAGGGGGTGGTGCATGAATTGCACCTGGTCGGAAAAGCCTGCGATCATAGCAGGCATTCTGGGCCGACAGTCAATTCGGCAAACCGCCGCGCTTCAGCGCAGCCAAAGCTGCAAACGGGTGCGGCGCCGGATCTTCGTCCTCGGGCAATTCTTCGGACAGCGCGCGCAAGGGCTGCGGGCAGACCTCATGGCGGGGCACGAGTGGCAACTCCAGAAGCAGCTCGTCTTCGATCAGATCCTGCAAATTGAAGGCTCGGGAAACAGCCAGCACGTCGTCTTCGCTTTCTGCATCCAAGGCCGCCGCCGCATCTTCGCCATGCACAAACAAGAACGAGCGATCCGCAGCCACCGGCACATCGACAGGCTGCAGGCAGCGCTGACACTGCAGCGTGACCGAGGTCGAAGCTTTCAGATGCACCCAGAGCTGCGGCGCATTGCCACGAGACTGCCGGTATTCGCCGCGGGCTTGCCAAGCCACAGGTGCCGAAGCATCTCGCGATTCCGGTGGGGTGGCTTCAATCAAGCGATCCAGCTCATGGGAAGGCCACTCGCCTTCCAGTTGAACGGCATCTTTTGCAAAGGGCTCGATGTCGAGCTTCAAGGGGTCGAAGTCACGCGATTTCATGCGCTCAGTGTACGAGCGGCCAGAGAGCGCCCTCGCGCCGCGATGGGACAATCCGGCCATGACAACACGGCCCCCTTTGATCCTCGGCTCCACATCCCGCTATCGGCGCGACATGCTGGAACGCCTGCGCCTGCCTTTCGATGTTCACGCACCCCATACCGATGAAACGCCGCTTGCTGGTGAAGCACCGGCAGACCTTGCTATGCGCTTGGCCATCGCCAAAGCGCGCGCCGTCGCAGTACGGCACCCTGACTCCGTTGTGATCGGCTCCGATCAAGTTGCCGACCTCGATGGCCAATCGATCGGCAAGCCCGGTCAGCACGATAAGGCCGTCGAGCAGCTGCGCGCGATGCGCGGCAAAGCGGTGGTTTTCCAAACCGCGGTGGCTGTGGTTCATGCCATCGTCAACTACGAAGCGGCGGCACTCGTCGCTGTCACGGTGAGGTTTCGCAATCTGAGCGATGCAGAGATCGAAAACTACCTTCGCGCTGAAGAGCCGTATGACTGCGCGGGCAGCGCGAAGTCCGAAGGCCTGGGGATCACCTTGCTGTCATCGATCGAGTCAGACGATCCCACCGCACTGGTCGGCCTGCCGCTGATCAAAACCTGCGAATTGCTGCGTGCCGCCGGCATCAACCCGCTTCTGCCATGAGTGATAGGCACGGAAAGCTTTATCTCGTCCCCAATACGCTGGACTTCGGCGTTACCAGCGATGGCGATTTGCAAGAGGTGCTGCCGCTGGGCGTCATCCGCCTTGCAGCGCGGCTGGGCCATTGGGTGGCCGAAAACGCCAAGACCACGCGCGCTTTTCTGAAGCGCGTCGACGCGATCATTCCGCTGGCACAAACGCTCCAAAGCCTGTCCATCATCGAGCTTCCAAGGCCTGCAAAAGGGGCTCGCATCAGCGCGCCGCCCGACCTCAGCCCCTTGTTGCAAGCAGCGCTTCATGGCCATGACATCGGGCTGATTTCAGAGGCCGGCCTGCCGGCCATCGCCGATCCAGGTGCTGCACTGGTGCAGGCTGCACACGCCTTGCATATTCAGGTGGTTCCGCTGTCCGGCCCCAGCTCCCTGCTGCTCGCGCTGGCCGCCAGCGGGCTGAATGGACAGAGCTTCGCTTTCGTGGGTTATCTGCCGGTGGACAGCAGCGAGCGCGCGAACCGCTTGCGCGAATTGGAGACACTGTCGAAACGCGCGTCACAGACGCAGCTGATGATTGAAACGCCTTACCGCAACGAAGCGCTGATGAGCGCAGCACTCGCCCATCTGCGGGCCGATACGCTGCTGTCGGTCAGCTGCGGGCTGACCTTGCCGCAGGCCTGGTCCCGCACAGATACCGTGGCCCGCTGGAAAAAGACGCCATCGACGTTACCGGCCGATGTGCCTGCGGTGTTCAGCCTGCTCGCAGCCTGACGAAGCACTCACAGGCGGCTGTTCGCCGCCGCCAGGCCTTGACCGAATCAACTCCAGGTCTTCGCGTCAAACAGCGCAGCCAACTTCTTCTTAGGTTTGATGTTGGAAGACAACCGGCCCGGCGTTGCCACGGCCGCCTTGGTATCCCAAGCCGGATCGGCCGTACTGCTAGGCTCGTAGGGCTTGTCAAAGAAGGGATCGCGGGAGGCCCGTGGGGGCGCTGGTGAATAGCTTCTTGCTGCCGGACGCGACGAAGAGGCATCGTCTTCCCGGGGCCGGCGTGGGCGCTCTTCGCGTGGCGGGCGGGCTTCGTCCAGCTCCAGCGGTTCCAGTTCGATCTTTTTCTTGATCAGCTTTTCGATGTCACCGATCAGTCGAGTGTCATCACGAGTCACCAAGGTCACCGCGATGCCTGATGCGCCCGCGCGTCCTGTTCGGCCAATGCGGTGCACGTAATCTTCTGCATTGAAGGGCACGTCGAAATTAAAGACGGCCGGCAGATCCGCAATATCGAGGCCGCGTGCGGCCACGTCGGTACACACCAGAACATCCACCTCACCGCGCTTGAACGCATCCAGTGCTTTCAAGCGTTCATCTTGCGATTTGTCGCCATGCAAAGCGTTCGTCTTCAAACCATCGTGCTCAAGCGATCGCGCCAAACGTGCACAACCCAACTTGGAATTGACGAACACGATGGCCTGTTTGACGCCGCGGTCTTTGAGCACCTTGCAGACTGCAGCCCGCTTGTCATCGGTACTGACACTGTAGAAACGCTGCTCCACCGTCGCTGCGGTCGCGTTCGGCCTGGCCACTTCAACCAACACCGGATCTTGCAGATAGCTTTCGGCCAGACGCTTGATTTCAGGCGAGAACGTGGCCGAGAACAACAGCGTCTGGCGCTGCTTCGGCAGGTAGCTAAGGATGCGCTGCAGATCGGGCAAGAAACCGATATCGAGCATGCGATCGGCCTCATCAAGCACGACGTACTCGACTTGGTTCAGCACACAGTTCTTGGCTTCGATGTGATCCAGCAAACGCCCCGGCGTTGCGATCAACACCTCGACGCCGGTTTTGAGTTCGAGCGTCTGCGGCTTCATGTCGATGCCGCCAAACACCACCATCGCCCGCAGCTTGGTGTGCTTTGAATAGGCCTTGACGTTCTTGGCGACCTGATCGGCTAGCTCGCGCGTGGGCGCCAGCACCAGCGCACGAACCGGGTGACGGGCCGGCGAGGCGCTGCCGTTCTCGTGCTTGAGCATCTTTTGCAACAACGGAAGCGAAAACGCCGCCGTCTTACCGGTACCCGTCTGGGCCGCGCCCATCACGTCTCGCCCGGCCAGGACAATCGGAATCGCCTTCGCCTGGATCGGCGTCATCGTGGTGTAACCCGAATCGACGATGGCTCGCTCCAGCAGAGGATCCAAACCCAATGCGGAAAATTCCATGTTGCTGGGCACGGCATGCTCAGCGCTTTCCGTGGCAAGCGCGCTGTCAATGGGGTCAAGATGGTTTTCGGTCATACCTGATTATCCCCTGTCTGTAGGACGAGCCGTTAAATATGAAAATCTGGCAATTAGAATCCGCCGATTCCGATTCCACAGCCTGCGATGGTCATCGCCCAGGCCTCCTTACATGATTCTCGTCACTGGCGGCGCCGGCTTCATCGGTGCTAATTTCGTGCTTGACTGGATTGAAACCATCGGCGAACCGGTGGTCAATCTGGATGCGCTCACCTACGCAGGTAACCTCGAAAGCCTGAGATCGCTGCAGGGGGATGGGAGGCACATCTTTGCCCAGGGCGACATCTGCGACCGGTCTCTGGTCGACCGCCTGTTTGCCGAACATCGCCCGCGCGCCATCGTTCATTTCGCCGCCGAGAGCCATGTCGATCGCAGCATCCACGGCCCTGGCGCTTTCGTGCAAACCAACGTCCAAGGTACCTTTACGCTGCTCGAAGCGGCGCGCGGCTATTGGTCGCAGTTGGACGAAGCCAGCCGATCGGCATTCCGCTTCCATCATGTGTCGACCGATGAGGTCTATGGTTCGCTGAAGCCCGGCGATGCGCCATTTACCGAAACGCATCTGTACGAACCGAACAGCCCGTACTCCGCAAGCAAAGCTGCCAGCGATCACCTGGTGCGCGCTTGGCACCATACCTACGGCCTGCCCGTGCTGACGACGAACTGCAGCAACAATTACGGCCCCTATCACTTCCCGGAAAAGCTGATCCCTCTGATGATCGTCAACGCGCTCGCCGGCAAGGCCTTGCCGGTCTACGGCGATGGTCACCAGATTCGCGACTGGCTTTACGTCAAAGACCACTGCGCAGCGATTCGCGAGGTGCTTGTGCGCGGCACGGTCGGTGAAACCTACAACGTCGGCGGCTGGAACGAAAAGGCCAACATCGACATCGTGCACACGATCTGCGCCCTGCTCGATGAAATGAAGCCCGATGCCGCTGGCAGCTACAGCCGCCTGATCACCCATGTGACCGATCGCCCCGGTCACGATCGGCGTTATGCCATCGATGCCCGCAAGCTCGAGCGCGAGCTCGGCTGGCGCCCGGCCGAGACCTTCGAGACGGGCATTCGCAAAACCGTGCGCTGGTATCTCGATCACACCGACTGGGTCGCACGCGTGCAAAGCGGCACCTACCGCGAATGGGTCGACCAGAATTACACCGGCCGCAGCCAACCATGAAAATCTTGTTATTCGGCAAGAACGGCCAAGTGGGTTGGGAACTGCAACGCGCACTGGGCCCGCTGGGCGAACTGATTGCGCTGGACTCCAGCAGCACCAGCCCATTGAATGGCAATTTCATGAAACCGGAGGCCCTCGCGGCCACGGTTCGTGCGGTCGCACCTGACATCATCGTCAACGCCGCCGCCCATACCGCCGTCGACCAAGCCGAAAGCGAACCCGATGTGGCTCGAACGATCAACGCCGCGGCGCCTGGCGTGCTGGCCCGTGAGGCCGCAGCCTGCGGCGCCTGGCTCGTTCACTACAGCTCCGACTATGTGTTCGATGGAAGCGGCACCGCCCCCTGGATTGAAGATTCCCCCACCGGCCCGCTGAGCGTTTATGGCCAGACGAAACTCGAAGGCGAACAAGCCATTCGCGCCAGCGCCTGCAAGCACCTGATCTTTCGCACCAGCTGGGTCTATGCCGCACGCGGCGGCAACTTTGCAAAAACCATGCTGCGGCTGGCCAAAGAGCGCGATCGCTTGACGGTGATCAACGACCAGTTCGGCGCGCCCACGGGTGCCGAGCTGCTGGCCGACATCACCGCGCATGCGCTGCGCAGCGCAGCGTTTCAGCCCGAACTCGCAGGCACCTATCACGCAGCGGCTGCGGGCGAGACCAGCTGGCATGGCTATGCACAGCATGTGGTGGACTTCGCCCGCCGCGCAGGGCAGCCCGTTAAGGTGAGCCCTGACGCGATCGAGCCGGTAGCGACCAGTGCATTTCCAACGGCGGCCAAACGCCCGGCCAACTCCCGCTTGAACATCCAAAAACTGCAGCAATTGTTCGGCCTGACCCTGCCCCCCTGGCAGAGCGGTGTCGATCGCATGCTGACCGAATTCCTCGGCTGAGCCGGAACCGAAAGAAGCACATGAGCACCCCTTCTCGCAAAGGCATCATCTTGGCCGGCGGCTCCGGCACCCGGCTGCACCCGGCCACCCTGGCCATCAGCAAACAGTTGCTGCCGGTGTACGACAAGCCGATGGTCTATTACCCGCTGGCAACGCTGATGCTCGCCGGCATTCGCGACATCCTGCTGATCAGCACACCCCAAGACACGCCACGCTTTGAAGCCTTGCTTGGCGACGGCAAACAATGGGGCGTTCAGATCCGCTATTGCGTGCAACCCAGCCCCGATGGCTTGGCCCAGGCTTTCATCCTCGGCAAAGACTTCGTCAACGGCAGCCCCAGCGCGCTGGTTCTGGGCGATAACATTTTCTACGGCCATGACCTGCAAGGCCTGCTCTCCAACGCTGCGAGCCAGCAAGCTGGCGCATCGGTGTTCGCCTATCACGTCCATGATCCAGAGCGTTATGGCGTGGTTGCTTTCGACGATCAAAAGCGCGCGTTGAGCATCGAAGAAAAGCCGAAGGCCCCGAAGAGCAACTATGCGGTAACGGGCTTGTATTTCTACGACGAACAAGTCTGCGAGATCGCAGCCAGCATCAAACCTTCACCGCGCGGTGAACTGGAAATCACCGACGTCAATGCGCAATACCTCCGTCAAGGTGAACTCAGCGTAGAGATCATGGGCCGAGGCTATGCATGGCTGGATACCGGCACGCATGACAGCCTGCTGGAAGCGGGGCAATTCATCGCCACGCTGGAAAAGCGTCAGGGGTTGAAAGTCGCCTGCCCGGAGGAAATTGCGTTTCGCGCCGGCTGGATCAGCGCAGCGCAATTGGAAGCCATGGCCCAGCCGATGCTGAAAAACGGATACGGCCAATATCTGATGCAGATCGCCAAGACGCAGGTGTTCTGATGAAAGTGACCCGTACCGCCATCGACGGCGTATTGATTCTTGAGCCCAAGGTATTCGGCGACGAGCGCGGCTTCTTCATGGAAAGCTTCAATCAGAAGTTATTCAATGAAGCGGTCGGGCACGAAGTGGGCTTTGTTCAAGACAATCACTCTCGGTCGGCCCAGGGCGTTTTGCGCGGCCTGCATTACCAATTACCACCGCATGCACAGGGTAAGTTGGTCAGAGTGACCCAAGGCTCGGTGTTCGACGTGGCCGTCGACATGCGGCGAAGCAGTTCGACTTTTGGCCGATGGGTGGGCGTCGAATTGAGCGGCACCAACCACACCCAACTGTGGCTACCTGTCGGCATGGCGCATGGGTTTCTTGTACTGAGCGAGAGCGCTGATTTTCTCTACAAAACGACCGACTATTACGCGCCTCAAGCCGAAGGCTCCGTACGCTGGGACGATAAGACCATCGGCATCGATTGGCCTCAACAGCCCCATACGTCGGCGTTGTCGGCCAAAGATTCAGCCGCTCCCGAATTCAGTCAGGCGATCTATTTCGACTGAAGGAAGATAACGCCGATGCCAGCTTGCGCTGGCCGATTTCAAAGCGGCTTGGCGGTGCGCACTCTCAACAAGCGCGGCTGACTCTGCTGCACGAGAAGCCTCGGCGTTCGAAACCGAACGATCTTCGAATACAGCAAGACATACAGCGCCGCGAACAAGCCGAGGCACAGCGCGAGCATCGGCGTGCTGTTCCACCAGATCAGGCTCGGCACCACGGTGCTCGAGCAGATGACCCAAAGGTAAGGCGAAGTCAGCGAATTGCGGCGGGTCAATAAGGCTGCGTCTTTGCTGCCGATGGCCCAGCGCAACAGCCTGCGGTAGATCAGGCTGTGCAGATGAATGCCATCGGGCATGCCGACGGCCCGGCCGCGCACCACCTTGCGGCGATACATCGAGAACACTGTTTCGAAAACCGGGTAGCCACAAAGCAGCAACGGAAACAGGGGCGATACTTCAGCGTTGCGATGCAACAGCAAGATGCACAACTCTGCCAGCACGAAGCCCAGGAAATAGGCGCCGCCATCGCCAAGAAAGATCAAGCCATTCGGATAGTTCCAGATGAAAAATCCCAACACCGCACCGACTGCTGCAATCGCAAGCAATGCAATCAAGCGATCGTCAGCCTGAAGGGCCACATAAGCCAAGCCACATAACATCAAGGCAACGCACATCGATGCCAAGCCGTTCATGCCATCAATGATGTTGATCGAATTGGAAACCCCGGTCACCACGAACACAGCCAATAACGCCGCCCCCAATGGGAACGCAGCGATCAGATCAAGCCCTGGAATGTCGGTTTTGGTGAGCGTGGCGTTGAGAAAAAGCGCAGCCAGGCCTGCAGACAAGGCTGTCGCCATCAAGCGCTGTTTTGGCGTCACACGCTTCGTCAAGTCTTCGATGAGACCGCTCGCAAATACAGGAATCGCGCACATCAACAGCAGCGCCAGTTGCATCTGCAAGTCAGGCGAATGCCAGCCCAAGACAAATGCAGCGGCGGCGAATCCCGCGATGATTCCAATACCGCCAACGCGAGGCACCACGCGGCAATGAAATTTCTGCGGGCCAGAGAAGTCATGGTCACCACTGGCATGGCCATGTCGGCGGGATGACTTAATAGTCAACAGGGTTGCGATCATCGAAACGATGAACGCAACAAAAAGTGTGATCAGCATCGGCGGAGTTTACTTCCCCGTTTCAACTTGTAGACAAGAAGCCCGACAAGCTGTGTTTGTTGTTCTTTACGAACAACTCAAAAAAGCAGTGACATGAGGATACACTCATCTGTTCACACGATGAACAGCGAGCAAACAGAGTGACCTCTTCGCGCTCGAACCAAACCAGCGTTGAAACAGAAGCCGAGATGGCACTGCAAGCACTCAAGGTGTTAGCTGCCCAACCCGAACTCTCTCAACGCCAACTCTCGCAGCAACTGGGCTTGAGTCTTGGAAAGACCCACTATGTGTTGCATGCCCTGCTCGACAAAGGCTTGATCAAGATTGAAAACTTCAAGCGCAACGACAACAAGCTCGCCTACGCGTACCTGCTGACCCCGAAGGGCATCAAAGAAAAAATGCATTTGACGCGAACGTTCCTCGCACGCAAGGAAGCCGAGTTTGAATTGCTGCAATCCATGATCAAGCAACTTCGTCAGGAAGTACGGCAGAACCGACGTCCCGCCGTTGATGAATAAGCATCTCAACTTTTCCATCACCGCTGTCAACCATCCAACCTCTTTCGCTCTTCAGTAAAGCATCATGGACCAGAACGCCAAGATCTTCATTTGCGGCCATCGAGGCATGGTGGGCAGTGCCATTTCTCGGCGCCTGCGTTCAGCAGGCTACAAGAACATCCTCGAACGATCCAGGAACGAGTTAAACCTCCTTGATCAAGCCGCTGTTCATCAGTTTCTGAAGATTGAGCAACCTCACTACATATTCATTGCTGCAGCGAAAGTTGGAGGCATTCAAGCCAACAACCTCTATCGCGCCGACTTCGCTTATGAAAATTTGATGATCGCGTCGAACTTGATTCATGGCGCGCATTTGGCAAATGTTCAAGACTTGATGTTCCTCGGGTCGAGCTGCATCTATCCACGCGATTGCCCTCAGCCCATCCGCGAGGACTATCTATTGACTGGCCCGCTTGAACCGACCAACGAGCCCTATGCGATCGCCAAAATTGCTGGCTTGAAGCTATGCGAAAGCTATAACACTCAGTATGGTCGCAACTACGTCAGCGTCATGCCGACCAATCTTTACGGGCCGAATGACAACTACGATTTGGCAAACAGTCATGTGTTACCTGCGCTCATTCGAAAAGCCCATGAAGCCAAGCAACGCGGAGATGCCGAATATGTTGTGTGGGGCAGCGGCACGCCTCGGCGAGAATTTCTCTATGTAGATGATCTGGCCGATGCTTGCGTCCATTTGATGCGCAAGGGCTATGCCGGTCCGCTTGTCAATGTTGGCACGGGCAGCGATGTCTCCATTCGGGAGTTGGCCGAAACGGTGATGCGCATTATCGGCTTCGAAGGTCGAATCAGCTTCGACTCAAGCAAACCAGACGGCACGCCGCGCAAGCTGCTCGACGTCACCCGACTCACGGCGCTCGGCTGGAAGTCCCGCATTGGATTGGACGAAGGCATTGCACTCGCGTATCGCAGCACCCCCTTCTATCCAGGCCATTGAGCGCTTCGCCTCCAAGTTTCATCAGAATCTCTGACATCACCAAATCATGATCCGACAAAAGGTTGCGCTCATCACGGGCGTTACAGGCCAGGACGGGGCCTACTTGGCCGATCTTCTGCTCGGCAAGGGTTACGAAGTCCATGGCATCAAGCGTCGCAGCAGCTTGTTCAACACGGACCGCATCGATCATCTTTATCAGGATCCCCACGTTGAGGACCAGCGCTTCAAACTGCACTACGGCGACCTGACCGACAGCACGAACCTCATCCGCATCATTCAGCAGGTGCAACCCGATGAGATCTACAACCTTGCGGCGATGAGCCATGTCGCCGTAAGTTTCGAAACCCCCGAGTACACCGCCAACGCGGACGGCATCGGAACGCTGCGTATCCTTGAGGCCATTCGCATTCTCGGATTGGAAAAGAAGACTCGCTTCTACCAAGCTTCAACCTCCGAACTCTACGGCTTGGTCCAAGAGACTCCACAGAAAGAGACCACCCCTTTCTATCCCCGCAGCCCGTACGCAGTGGCCAAGATGTATGCGTACTGGATCACCGTGAACTATCGCGAGGCCTATGGCATGTACGCATGCAACGGGATCCTGTTCAATCATGAAAGCCCGCTGCGCGGCGAAACCTTTGTCACCCGGAAAATCACACGTGCGATCGCTCGCATCGCGCTGGGCTTACAAGATTGCCTTTATCTCGGAAACATGAGTGCCTTGCGCGATTGGGGTCACGCAAAAGACTACGTCGAGATGCAGTGGCTGATGCTTCAACAAGATAGGGCCGAGGATTTCGTTATCGCCACCGGTGTGCAATACAGCGTGCGCCAGTTCGTTGAATTCGCTTGCAAAGAGCTAGGGATCGGCATCGCATTCAGCGGGGAAGGTGACCAAGAAATCGGCACCGTCGTCAGCATCGCAGACCCCGAGCGCGCTGTGTGCAAGGTCGGCGATGTCATCGTCAAAGTTGACCCTCGCTACTACCGACCGACAGAAGTCGAAACGCTGCTTGGTGACCCAAGCAAGGCCAAAGCGAAGCTGGGTTGGACACCCAAAATTTCGCTGCGCGAATTGGTCAGCGAAATGATGAATGCGGACTACCAGAGCGCCAAACGGGACAGCCTCGTCAAGGCAGCAGGCTTCCAAGCCTACGACTACAACGAATGATCGGCGCAGCGACTCATCGCCATGTATTCCGTCACCATCAGCAGCGGCAAGACCTTCGAAGCAAAGGGCGGCGAAAATCTGCTTGATGCAGCGCTGCGCCAACATGTCGTGCTTGACTACAGCTGCCGCACGGGCCGCTGCAGTACTTGCAAGGGCCGAGTTCTCTCAGGTGCAACCTGCGCCAGCCATGATGAACTGGGACTTACTGCAGAAGAGCGTGCTCAAGGCTTCATTTTGACTTGTGTGCGACAAGCACAAGGCCCGGTAGACCTCGAAATAGAAGACCTCGGCAACGTCTCCTTGCCGGAAGCGAAAACGGTTCCGTGTCGCATTCAATCGCTGGATCGCCTGTCGTCCGATGTCATTCAAGCCACGTTAAGACTGCCGCCGACAACGCCTTTAAATTTCCTTCCCGGCCAATACATCGATGTGATTGGCGCTGAAGGCTTGCGTCGCAGTTACTCGATCGCAAACGCGCCGCGTGAAGATCGATTGATCGAGTTGCACATTCGCGAGGTGCCGAATGGGGCGATGAGCCGCTACTGGTTCCAGCATGCCAAGGTCAATGATTTGTTGCGACTGCGCGGCCCGTTGGGTACGTTCTTCTTACGAGAACAAGCTGGCAAGCACCTCGTGTTCTTAGCCACAGGAACGGGCATAGCACCGATCAAAGCGATCCTTGAAAGCCTTTCTTTGATCGCGGAGAATGCTCAGCCGCTCAGCATTACGGTGTACTGGGGTGGCAGAAATGCGGGCGACTTGTATTGGACTGGGGCTGCATCGGGGAACATACGCTTCGTGCCGGTTTTGTCTCGAAGCAACTCGAGTTGGTTTGGAGCGTGCGGACATGTTCAAAACGTGATGCTGAAAGACAAGCCCGACTTGGTCAACACCCTGGTTTATGCCTGCGGATCGGACACCATGATTCACAGCGCGCGAAAACAACTATGTGCCTCGGGCCTGCCAGAACGCCAGTTTCGCTCTGACGCCTTCGTGTGTTCGGCTGAGACCTGAACCATTGATTTCCTGATTCGATAGGACCCTCCATGAAAGCAGTGATTCTGGCCGGTGGCCTGGGAACCCGCCTTAGCGAAGAGACCGCCCTTCGACCCAAGCCAATGGTCGAGATCGGCGGCAAGCCGATCCTGTGGCACATCCTGAAGATGTATTCGCATCATGGAGTGAACGACTTCATCATTTGCTGCGGCTACAAGGGCTATGTCATCAAAGAGTACTTCGCGAACTACTTTCTTCACATGTCTGACGTCACCTTCGACATGCGCAGCAACCGCATGGAAGTGCATCACAAGCGTGCGGAGCCTTGGAACGTCACGCTGGTCGACACCGGCGACGATTCGATGACCGGTGGCCGCCTGCGGCGCGTCGCAAATTACGTTCGCAACGATGAGGCTTTCTGCTTCACTTACGGTGATGGCGTGGGCGACGTCGACATCACTGCCTCGATCGAATTCCACAAGCAGCATGGCAAGTCGGCCACGCTGACTGCAACTTATCCTCCAGGCCGCTTTGGCGCACTCGATATTCAAAAATCTCAGGTGATGAATTTCAAGGAGAAGCCCAAAGGCGACGGCGCCATGATCAATGGCGGCTTCTTCGTTCTGTCGCCACGCGTGCTTGACTACCTGTCCGATGACAGTGATGTCTGGGAACAGCAACCTCTGCAGAACTTGGCTGCCGATGGGCAACTGATGGCCTACGAGCATCAAGGCTTCTGGCAGCCCATGGACACACTGCGCGATAAGCACTTGCTGGAAGAACTCTGGGCGTCTGGCCAAGCGCCGTGGAAGAAGTGGGATTGAGCTGAGCATGCAAACCGATTCCCGCTTCTGGCAAGGCAAACGTGTTCTGCTGACCGGCCACACCGGCTTCAAAGGCAGCTGGCTCAGCCTCTGGCTGCAGTCGATGGGCGCCACACTGCGCGGCGTCTCGCTCGCGCCCCCCACAGAGCCGTCGCTATTTAACGTGGCTCGCGTTGCCGAAGGCATGGAACACCGCATCGCTGACATCCGCGATTTCGCCGCAGTGCAGGCGCAGGTAAACGAGTTCCAGCCTGAAATCGTCATCCACATGGCAGCGCAGCCGCTCGTGCGACTCTCTTATCAGCGGCCCATCGAGACCTACGCGACTAACGTGATGGGCACGGTGCATGTGCTGGAGGCCGCGCGCCATGCCCGATCGGTCAAGGCCATCGTCAACATCACGACCGACAAGTGCTACGACAATCGCGAATGGGTCTGGGGCTATCGTGAAGACGAGCCGATGGGAGGCCACGACCCCTACTCCAACAGCAAGGGCTGCGCGGAACTCGTCAGCAGTGCCTACCGCAAGTCATTCCTGAAAGATGCGGGCGTCGCCATGGCGACGGCCCGCGCCGGCAACGTGATTGGCGGGGGCGACTGGGCGGCAGACCGCCTGGTGCCCGACATCCTGCGCGCATTGCAACAACGTGACTCTGTGCTGATCCGCAACCCCCATGCGATCCGCCCTTGGCAACACGTTCTGGAGCCGCTGTCCGGCTACCTGCTGCTCGCTGAGCGCCTCTATACGCAAGGCCAGGCCGACGCCGAAGGCTGGAACTTCGGCCCGCGCGATGAAGACGCGCGACCGGTGCAATGGATCGTCGAGCACTTGTGCGGCGCTTGGGGCGATGGTGCCTCCTGGACGCTACAACCCGGCACTCATCCGCATGAGGCCAGCTTTCTCAAACTCGATATTTCCAAAGCCCGCCAGCGCCTGCAATGGGCGCCGCGTTGGTCACTGGAAACTGCGCTGACCCGCATCACCGAATGGCATCAGTCCTGGCTTTCAGGCCAGGACATGCGCGCTGCCTGCCTGAATCAAATCTCCCAATACCGATCCGACGTATGAGCACCACCCCTGTCAACTTCCAGCCGCAGCTTGACAAGCTTCGCAGCCAGATCAGCGAGCTGGTTCAGCAATACGCTGACATCGCCTACGCTCCCAAGCCCTTTGTGCCTGGCCAGTCTGTCGTGCCTGTGTCCGGTAAGGTCATTGGCGCAGGCGAGTTGAAGATGATGGTCGATGCCTCCCTCGACGGCTGGTTGACCACTGGTCGTTTCAACGCGATGTTTGAGCAGCGTCTTGCGCAGTTCATCGGCGTGAAGTACCTGATCACCGTGAACTCGGGCTCATCGGCCAACCTGGTGGCGTTCTCGGCGCTGACCAGCCCCAAGCTGGGCGATCGCGCCATCCGGCAGGGCGACGAAGTGATCGGCGTGGCGGCAGGCTTCCCGACCACCGTCAACCCCATCCTGCAGTTCGGTGCCGTGCCGGTGTTCGTGGACGTCGACCTGGCCACGCACAACATCGACGCTAGCAAGATCGAAGCGGCCATCACGCCCAAGACCAAGGCCATCATGCTGGCCCACAGCTTGGGCAACCCCTTCAACCTGGACGTGGTCACGGCGCTGTGCAAGAAGTACAAGCTGTGGTTGGTCGAGGACTGCTGCGACGCTTTAGGCGCTACCTACAACGGCCAGAAGGTCGGCACCTTCGGCGACATCGGCACGCTGAGCTTCTACCCGGCCCACCACATCACGATGGGCGAAGGCGGCGCAGTGTTCACGAATAACGCCGAGCTGAAGCTGATCGCCGAGTCTTTCCGTGACTGGGGCCGAGACTGCTACTGCCCGCCCGGAAAAGACAATACCTGCGACAAGCGCTTCTGCTGGACCAAGAAAGAGCTGGGCGGCGACCTGCCCGACGGCTATGACCACAAGTACACCTACAGCCACCTCGGCTACAACCTGAAGATCAGCGACATGCAGGCCGCCTGCGCCTTGGCGCAGATGGACCGTGTCGAAGAGTTCATTGCCAAGCGCCGCGCCAACTTCACGTACCTGAAGAGCCGCCTGGCCAGTGTTGCCGAGTTTTTGCATCTGCCGGAAGCCACGCCTAACTCCGAACCGTCATGGTTTGGCTTTCCGCTGATCGTCAAGGAAAGCGCCGGTATCAAGCGCACCGACCTGATCAACTTCCTCGAAGAGAACAAGATCGGCACGCGCCTGCTGTTCGCCGGCAACCTGACCAAGCAGCCTTACATGGCCGGGCGCAACTACCGGGTCAGTGGCGAGTTGACCAACACCGACGTCGTGATGAACCAGACCTTCTGGCTCGGCACCTTTCCGGCGCTGGGCGAAGAGCAACTGGATTACATCGCGGAGAAGCTGGAAGAGTTCTTCGGAGTGAATTTCTGATCCTCCCCCGACAAAGCATGCGCATCTTCCTGACCGGGCCTGGGGGCTTCCTCGGCAGCGCACTGGCTCACCACTGGGCCAAGCGCGGCCATGAACTGGCGCTGCTCGCGCGTCCGACCTCGCGCCTGGAACGCCTGGCCGGCCTGCCACCGGCAGTGCGCGTACTGCGTGCATCCTCGCTCGAGGAGGTCGCCGCCGCCATGCGCGCGTCAGCGCCGGATGCGATAGTCCACACCGCTTGCTCATACGGTCGAAGCGGAGAGACGCCTTTGGAAGTGATCGGGGCCAACTTCGTCCTCGGCACCGCGTTGATGCAGGTCGTGTTGGAAGATGCTGCGCGAAAGACTGGCCCGGTCAGCTTTCTGAACACAGGCACGGTACTCGCCCCAGATGTCAGCCTGTACGCGCTGAGCAAGACCCAATTCTCCGACTGGGGCGCGGCGCTGGCGACGCAGTCGCCGCGGCAACTGCGCTTCATCGATCTGCGCCTGCAGCAGATGTACGGCCCCGGCGATGACCGGTCCAAGTTCACGACGCACGTCATCGAGGCCTGTCGCCGCAACGAGCCGCGCCTGGCCCTGACGCCTGGCGAGCAGCGGCGCGACTTCATTCACATCGACGACGTGGTGCAGGCCTACGACTGCATCCTGAAGCAGTGTGGCGCCTTCGCAGCCAGCGATGCCATCGACGTCGGCTCCGGCGAGGCCGTCACGATGCGCAGCTTCATCGAACTTGCAAAGCAGGTCACCGGCGCGTCCACGACGCTGGACTTCGGCGCCGTGCCTTACCGCCCCAACGAAGCCATGCTGTGCGTGGCTGACACGAGCCGGTTGCGCGAGCTGGGATGGCGCCCCGGGGTCTCGCTGGCCGACGGTCTGACCCGCATGGCACGCCTGCCTGACGCAGCGCACTGACCCGCCTCGCGACCTCCGAATCCACTGAACGAAACCCACCCATGAAACTTCTGATCACCGGCGGCTGCGGCTTCCTGGGCTCCAACCTGGCGGCGCACGCCCTGTCCCAAGGCATCGAGCTGTGCGTGTTCGACAGCCTCTATCGCCATGGTTCGCAGAGCAACCTGCTGTGGCTGCGCGGCCAGGGCAGCTTCGAGTTCGTGCACGGCGACATCCGCAACGCGAACGACGTGCAGCGCGTGATCGCACGCGTGAAGCCCGACGCGATCTTCCACCTGGCCGGCCAGGTGGCGATGACGACGTCGATCGCCGATCCGCGCATGGACTTCGAGGTGAACGCGCTGGGCACGCTGAATGTGCTGGAGGCGGTGCGCGCGCACGCGCCTGAAGCGGTGGTCATCTACTCGTCGACCAACAAGGTCTACGGCGACCTGGAGCAATACCAGTACCGCGAGTCAGACACCCGCTACGTCTGCGTCGAGCGCCCCGAGGGCTTCGACGAACAGACGCCGCTAGACTTCCACTCGCCCTATGGCTGCTCGAAGGGCTCGGCCGACCAGTACCTGCGCGACTACCACCGCATCTTCGGCCTCAAGACCGTGGTCTTCCGCCACTCGTCGATGTACGGCGGCCGCCAGTTCGCGACCGCGGACCAGGGCTGGATCGGCTGGTTCTGCCAGATGGCAACCCAGACCCGCGCCGGCCAGCGCCGGGAGCCGTTCACCATCTCCGGCAACGGCAAGCAGGTGCGCGACGTGCTGCACGCCGAAGACATGACCTCGCTGTACTTCAGCACGCTGAAGCACGCCGACGCCGCTGCCGGACAAGCCTTCAACATCGGCGGCGGCATCGCCAACAGCCTGTCGCTGCTGGAACTGTTCGGCCTGCTCGAGGCTGAGATCGGTCAGCCGCTGCAGTACACCAAGCTGCCGCCGCGCGAGAGCGACCAGCGCGTGTTCGTCGCCGACATCGCTCGCATGACTGCGCTCACGGGGTGGCGCCCGCAGGTCAGCGCCGAGGACGGCGTCAAACGCATGCTGAACTGGGTCAGTGATGTGGTCGAGGCCAAGGCCTGAGCGTTGCCGCGGAGCCGCGCTTGAGTCGATTAGTTCCTGTCGCTGCTGGCTGGACGGCGCGAGCCGTTGTGATCGGTTGCGCCTTCGTCAATACACGCCTGCTCCTGGACTGGGTTGGCGTGGATGGCTACGCGGCGTTCTCGATCGTGCTGTCGCTCGCCCCCTGGCTGGCGCTGCTGAACATGGGCCTGCCCAACACCGCGCAGAACCTGATTGCTGAACGCCGTGCCCGCGGTCTGCAGCCGAGCCGCCTGCGCCGCGCCGCCGTCGACACAGCCTTCGCCGCTGGCCTGCTGTACCTGCCGCTGGCGCTCGTGGCCGCACTGCTGGTGCAACACCTGCTGCTGCCCAGCCACGGGGGCATGTCCTTCGTGAGCGTGACGCTGCTGTTGTGGGCTCTGATGCTGTTGGGGCTGACCACCGTGTTTCACCAGGTGCTCCACGCGATCCACCGCAGCACCTGGCCGGTCGTGGCACCGGCAGTGCAGGCGGCGCTCACCGCTGGGATCTTGCTCGGCGCACGCGGTGCTGCTATCGCACCGCACCATCGCGAACTGTGGGGTTCGCTAGCCACTGCGTTGCCCATCCTGGCAGTGTTTCTGATCTCGGCTGTCATCTCGGGTGCTCGTCCGCGCGTACGGCTCGACGGCCGCGCGCTGCGCAGGCTGCTGCATGCGACGCGCGGCTTCCTGCTGTTCGGGCTGACGGGCACATTGGCGCTGTCCTGCGATTACATCGTCATGTCGCGACTGCTGCAGAGTGCGCAGGTGGCCGAATACAACCTCGCCAGCAAGACCTTCGGCACGATCCTGACGCTGCACAGCGTGCTGTTGGCGGCCTCGTGGACGCCGCTGTCTGACCGCTTCTTCCGTGGCGACCTCTCGGGTATGCGGCATCAGGTGGTCCGCGTTCTGGGGATGGGGTTGCTGCTGGTGGCGCTGATTGGTCTGCCGCTTGTATTGGGCATGGATCCGATCGTGCGGCTGCTCACCGGCGGCAAGATCGAAGCGCTGCCTCTGGCGCTGACGCTGGGCTGGCTGATGTACGTCGCGATACGCGTGTGGTCCGACAGTTTTGCAACCGCGCTGCTGAGTTGCAACCAGGTCGCCGTGATCAACCGCTACATCGTCTGGCAGTCACTGATCAGTGTGGCTGCGCAATGGCTGCTGGCCTCCCGTTGGGGTGCTCCTGGCATCGTGCTGGGCATTCTGGTGTCCTTCTTGCTGACGGCCGGCTGGATCCTGCCGCTGCGCTTCCTATCCATCACCCGCTCCGCGCGCCCCGAAACGCAGGCTACGGCCTGACGCCGGACCGACAGCCGCCTGAGCATCCCAACAGACCACGCACCATGAGCCCTGCAGCCCGCGCCGACGCGCCACTGATCACCATCGCGATCCCAACCTTCAATCGGATCGAAATGTTGACGCAAACACTCGAGGAGTTGGCGCGCCAGGACGGCTTTCATGACGAGGACGTGGAGATCGTCATTTCCGACAATGCATCGCCGGTCGACCCGACGGCGATGCTGCGTGAGTTTGAACGCCGCCACAATCGCCCGCTTGTGCTGCACCGCAATGCCAGCAACGAGGGCATCGACGGCAACATCCACCGCGCAAGCGAATTGGCCACGGGGCGCTACATCCTTTTCATGTCGGACGACGATGTGCTCTTGCCCGGCTCGCTGCGGCGGCTGCTAGCGATGGTGCATGACCAGCCGGACCTGCTGTTCTGTTTCGTCAACGGCTACTCGTTCAGGGGCACTTACGACCCGGCCTTCCGCGCCCCGCCCATCATCAAGCTCGACAGCACCCTGGTAACGCGTAGCAACGACGCGCTGCTCAAGGCCATCGGCGTCTGGTCCACTTTCTTGTCGGCCTTTTTCGTCGAGCGCCAGGCCTGGGTGAGCGTACCGAACCGTACGCAGCATCTCGGCACCGACATCTACTTGACACACGTGCTGTTGCGGCTGCTGGCAGCGCAACCACAGCGCATCAAGATCGTGACCGCCGACGCACTGGTCGCCGCGCGCGACGCCTTCACCGGCAGCTACCGCATGTTCCATGCCTTCGGGCTGCACTTCATGAAGCTGCTGCTGGAGCAGGCGCCAGGCCTGGGCTTCTCAGCCGCGACGATCGCCGCCGTCAAGCGCCGCACCATGCGCGACACGCTGCCGAGCATGATCCTGATCGTGCGCATGGGCACCAAACCGCGCGCGCTTACACTCGCCGAGCACTGCCAATTGCTGCGCTATACCTGGTGGGAACCCATCGCCTGGACGCGCATGGTGCCGCTGATGTTGATACCGCAGGCGGGGCTGTACGGGCTGCGTTGGCTGCGACGCCGCATTTGCGGGCAGGCCCGAAGCGCTGCTCCGGTCTGACGACTAGGCCTCGACCTCATGACTACTCTCGGCATTTGCATTCCCACCTACAAGCGGCCGTATTTCCTGCGCCGTTGTGTCCTGTCAGCGCTGGAGGCCGCCGGTGACCGCCCTGTCCGCGTGTTCGTCGCCGACGACTCGATAGATGACACGAATACCGCGGTGTACATCGAACTGACCGAACTCTCGGACCGGGTCGTCATCAGCCGAAATCCAGCCAACCTGGGCATCGACGACAACATCCAACGCGCCGTCGACATGTGCGACTGCGATTACGCCTGGATCGTCGGCGAGGACGACTACTTCCTGCCGGGTGCCGTGCAGCGCGTTCATGATCTGCTGCAACAGTCGTCGAGCGCGTTCGTATTCGCCAATTACGTCTATGTGAGCGACGACGGCGAGCGTGTCATCGGCCAAGCCCTCGATGCGCCACCCGCGCAGATGTCCGGCGTGGATTTCGTCGCGAACAACCTCTGGGCAGCTGGCTTCATCGGCGGCTGCATCGTCGATCGGCAACGCTGGGCCACCACCTCCCCGGCCCCGTACAAAGGCACCTACTACACGCATGTCGGCCGCATTTGCGAGTTACTCGCTGCGCCGGGAGCCGTCGCGGGCATTGTCTCCGAGCCCTCCGTCGCCAACCGCGTCGACGGGACGGACACTTTTACCTGGAAGCACGATTCCTACGGTGTGTTCTTTGGCTTCCAGGCCATGTGCGCGGCCGTGGCGCGTCAGTTTCCGGTCATCGCCGGGCAAGCTCAAAACGCAGCCGACGTCATGGAACATCGCTATCAATGGCTATCGCTTCGCGTGGCCATGCGTTTACGTTCGGAACTGGGATACGACAAGGCGCAGTTCCATCGTTACTTGGCCTCGCATATCCGAAATCCGATCAAGCGACTGGCGATGTACGTCATCAGCATTGCCCCCCCGGGCGCGATGCGCTCGTTGGTCAGCGGGTATAGACGGCTGCGGCGCCCACCCTCTCAAAGCCCCGCCACGTCGGCACCTGCCATCGAACGCCCGCCACTCGCGGATTCTTAGGCACACGAAGGGAATGGCGCCATTCGGCGTCAAACCAAGGGCGCGGGCAACCGGACTCTCCCGCGAGGACCACGCTTCAATCACGCCATAAGCTATTTCGACTTCCTATTTACCCATCGTGCGCGTACACATCGACGGAATCATTTTTTCCCTACAGAAACACGGTGGCATCACAACCTATTTCCGTGAGCTGTTCAGGCGTTTCAAACCGGAGCATGGGGTCTGTTTGACCCTCGAACAGCCGGCGCAGCAAACCTTTTCGAATGCCGATGCTCTCGCAGTGCAGCGCCTTGAACGACCTGGCCGTCTGCTGGAGCGAATGCGCCGCGCGCGACCGGCCAGCGATCAGCGTTTTGACGTATATCACTCGACATACTATCGCCGCCCAATTGATGCGTCGCAACCAAGCATCGTTACAGTCCACGACTTCGTTTATCAACGCTTCGTGCGCGGGCAGAAAAAATGGCGACACCAGTGGCAGATGGTCGGTGCCATTCGGCAAGCGCAACACATCATTTGTATTTCCGAGGCTACGCGTCAGGACCTGCTGGAGTTTGTTCCCATCCGCGCCAGCCAGCAGATCAGCGTCATTCATCACGGCGCTCCCGAATGCTTCCATCCACTTCAGGATGAAGAATTAGCCCCGACCAAGGGCAACTGTCCATTCATCCTGTTCGTCGGACAGCGCGCTGGCTACAAGAACTTCTCGCTGGCCCTTTCCGCGCTGAGCCTTCTACCCGACTTCGAATTGCACTGCGTGGGTGGTGGCCCATTGAGCGAAGAGGAACTTGCCTCGGTCCCCTCGACCACGCGTGATCGCGTGCGCCATCTCGGTTTCGTCGATGACGCCCGTCTGAACCTTCTATACAACCAAGCCGAGTGCCTTCTCTATCCGTCGTTGTACGAGGGTTTCGGAATCCCGGTGCTTGAGGCGATGCGGGCAGGGTGTCCTGTCGTATGCATCGACTGCAAGGCGGTCATCGAAATCGGCGGTGCAGCGCTGTGCGTATCCGAGGATGCTCGCGACCCTACCTCGCTCGCCAAAGCGGTCATGGCCACGACCGACCCCCAAATACGCGCCAAGTTGCAGGGACTCGGGCTGGAACGATGCCAACAGTTCAGTTGGGATCGCTGTTTCGACCAAACGCTTGCGGCCTATCGCAGCTTGCTGCCATGACTGGCGACTCGCCGGCGGGCCCATCAGCCTCACCCCCAATGACCATGGCCTCATCTACCCCGCTCATATCCGTCGTCGTTGCGGTTCGCAACGCCGAACACACGCTGAGGCGCACGCTGCAGTCGCTGTCGGCGCAGACGACCCGAGACTTCGAAATTGTCCTGATCGACGGCGCATCCACTGACGGCACTCTGCGCGTGGCCGCGGAGTTCAAAAAGGACATTGCCTTCCAACTCTCGGAGCCCGACGCCGGCATCGCTGACGCCTGGAACAAGGGCGTTCGCCACGCCCGCGGCGGTTGGATCATTTTTTTGAATGCTGGCGATCTGCTGCACCAGGATCACTTCACGCGGGCCATGCCCGCGCTGCAAGACGGCAAAGAGCGGCCGACCGTCTTGTACTGCGACGTCCTCAAGTTCAACGACCACAACGAACCCACACTGACCATCCGGGGCACTTCCCCGACGGGACGCGGCATCGCTCGCGGCAGCATAGGTTTTGCGCATCCTGGCTCCCTTACTTCAGCCGCTTGCTTTGAAAAGATCGGGCACTTCGACACCAGCCTGCGGATCGCCATCGACACTGACTGGCTATTGCGGATCTTCTGCGCCGGGTGCGACTTCAAGCGTTTTGCCAGCGTCGCCTACATGGCAGAAGGCGGGGTGAGCGACCGCAAGTTCGGCAAGGCGATGCGCGAGTACTTCCTCTGCACGACCCGCCTGGGCCTCACCAGCAATTGGCATGCTGCCTCTGCCAGCCACCTTCTGCCTGCGGTGCGCCGGGTGCTGCACATATATCGCTCAGTGTTTCGCGGTCCGCTGCGCACGCTCAAACATCTGCTGGTGAGCATCGTCAATAGCCTCGCCCAGTGCCTGCCCTTTTATTTCATGCGCCGGATTTACTTCGGTCTGCTGGGTTTCAAGCTCGGACCCCACGCATCCATCGGCATGGGCTTCCAGTTCTACAGGCCAGGGAGCGTGACCCTGGGCGAGGGTTCTGTTGTCAATCGTTCGTGCCTGTTTGACAACCGCGGAAGCATCCAGATTGGCAAGCAAGTTTCGATCGCGCGGAACGTCACGATCTTCACTGCTGGTCACGACCCAGAATCACCCTTCTTCGAAATGGTGATCGCGCCAGTCCGAATTGACGACCACGCGGTGATTTTTGCAAACGTGAATATCATGCCCGGTGTGCATATAGGTGCAGGCGCCGTGATCTACGGGGGCGCCGTCGTCACCAAGGATGTCGAACCCATGACCATCGTGGGGGGCGTGCCCGCTCGCCCGATTGGTCGTCGCAATACGACTCCTGAATACGCACTTAACTACACTTATCCGCAAGCAATGTAATTAATGCCGTCGATATGCGGTGCCCCTTCACCTCGCCGCGACTCCGGGGCGCGCAACAGTGCATTTTGGTTTCTGGCCGCAGGCAAGCAAAAGCAACTCTGCAGCGCGCGACCTATCAACCATAAAGTTTGGTCGAACCCACACTCGTGGCAACGCACCTTCATTCTCGAATAAGCAACCGCATTCGATATCAGCCGCCGACTCCAAACAGCCTCGACACTATGCTCCCGTATGTAGCCCTTTCATTCCTGGCAGCGATGGCGATTGCTCATGCGTCGCTGACGATCGGGCAACCGAATTTCCGCGTTCATCCGCACATCACACTTTTCCCATTGATATTGGCAAGTACGCTGATCGCCGGACTGCGGTACCAGACGGGTGGCGACTGGCAAGTCTACGAAGAATGGTTTAACAGCTTCTCCTTCGACTCAATTTTCACCTTCGGCGTAGAACCCGGGTGGATTGCGTACTCGCTCATTCTCCGAGAGCTAGGCCTCGATTTCGACTTGTACTTGCTGGTGACGGCGTTGATTTCCAACGTCCTGATATGGAAAGGCTTGCACCAGGTACTACGCAACCGCCGCATAGCGATCATCTGCTTCGGCTTTTATTGTCTAATCGTCTTTTATAGCGCCCAGATGTTCTACATCAGGGCGGGCCTTGCAGCAGGGCTATTTCTCTGCGCCATCGCGGCGTCACGGCACTCCAAACTGCACGCTGGAGTCATTCTTGTCGCCGCCATCTTTGCGCACTCCGCGGCCGCACTGGCAGCCCTGATTTACTTGTGCATCAATCAAGGCACTTGCAACAGATTCTGGCTGCTGACCTCCGTACTCGGACTTGCAATACTGTTCTCTTTCATATCAGCTCTGTTCCTGCCGCAGGTCTACATCGAAGGCGACTTCGCGGACGCGCGCAGCCTGAACTTCAAAGCGCTCCTTGGATTGGCATTGTTCGCGACAATCATCATCAGGCTCGATCACTTCAAGGAACAGTATTCAGCGGAAGCCGCCGCCATTTCCATCGCGGCCCTGACGACTCCATACATGTTCGACTCATTTGAAGTGGGGGGGCGGGTGCGGATGTTTTTCTCACCGATGGATGGACTGCCCATCTATTTTCTGGTGAGCTTGCTCGTTGGACGACGCAATGCAGCCATTCCGTTGCTCATTGCCAGCGGCATGTTTGTTTTTATATATTGGACCAACCCTTACGTTCTTGAACTGTTCACGCCATACCGCACATGGCTTACCCATTTGGTTTAAGGCTTCGGATGAATCCAAGGACCGTAAAGAATCTCGCTGGCCGCAGCTCTCAGATGAGCAGCTGACTTGCCTGCAGAAATCATGACAAAAATCGCCCCATGGCTGCCGGTCGTCTTGGCACGCCAAATTCCATCTTGGTTCTCGCCGTGGATGCGCGTGTCGCTCCGCGGGCATGCGTCATCGCGTTCGCGGGGAAGGGCATCGGTATGAAGCGCCTTTTGATCCTCACGCCGCGCTTTCCGTATCCCGTTGTCGGCGGCGACCGCCTGCGCATCTATCAACTCTGCCGCGCCCTCTCTGCTCGGTACCGGCTGACCTTGCTCAGTTTGTGCGACACCGCCGAGGAGATGGCCATGCCGCTGCCCGACGATGGTGTCTTCCATCGGGTTGAGCGCATCTACCTGCCCAAGTGGCGTTCCTGGCTGAGCAGCGCCCTTGCGCTTCCCGGACGGACGCCGTTGCAGGTGGCGTATTACCGCCACGAGGGGTTCCGTCGGCGTGCGCTTGAATTGATGCCCGAACATGACGGCGCGCTGGCTCACTTGATCCGAGTGGGAGACGTGATCAAGGATGCGCCGGGCCCAAAGTTCCTTGAGATGACCGATGCCATCTCGCTGAACTACGAACGGATTCGCTCGACCCGCGTCTCCAACTCCAAAAGTGACCTTCGCGCCAGGATCTATTCGTTGGAGGCGGACCGCTTGCGCGCCTATGAAGAGGCGATCGTTGACCATTTCGATCACAGCTTCCTGGTGTCTGACATCGACCGTCGGCATCTGTTCGGCGACCGGCCGGAGAAACTTTCACGCGTCAGCGTCGTCTCGAACGGTGTGGCCCTCGATACGATGCCGTATCAGTTCGATGCGGGCGGGCGCGACATTATCTTCATCGGCAACATGTTCAGCCTGCAGAACTTCGATGCGGCGATGTACATGTCTTTGGAAGTCCTGCCGCGGGTTCGGCGCATCCGACCCGATGTCCGTCTTCGCCTGATCGGTCGAATCCGGCCCGAACAGGCCGCACAACTCGCCGCTTTCGACGGCGTTGACGTCAGTGGCGAAGTGCCCGACGTGGCCGTCGCTGCGCGAGGTGGCGCCGTGGGCGTGTGTCCACTGCGCCTCGGCGCCGGCGTTCAGAACAAGGTGCTCGAGTACATGGCGTTGGGCCTGCCCACCGTGTCGACAACCATGGGCCTGGAGGGCTTCGAGGCCTGGCATGAACGGGATCTGCTGGTTGCCAATGGAACCGAAGAGTTGGCCGCTGCTGTGCTGCGCGTGTTGAACGATCGCAGCTTCGCGGAAGTGATGGCCAAGAATGCTCGCCACTACGTCGAAGCAACGCACTCCTGGGCAGCGATGCTCGCACCGATGGTCGAGATCATCGAAGCCCGATTGCAGACGCAGCCCGGCGTCTGAGTTCACACCGAACCGTCTCCGGCCGAGCCCAACAAAGGCCCATCACTGCCCGGCCAAGTCACCCGTTCGTCGCAGACAGGACAGGTCGCGATGCCCCATCGCGACTAGTTTTCGCCAGCGACCGTTGAACTCGGCACGTACTCTTGCACGAAGCGAGACAAGCCGCTCGCGACTTCGCTGCGATGGCGCCCGGCAGCGCCATGTGTCGTAGCAAGCCACTCCAGCAGGTCCCTTGCACCCGTGGCGCCCAGCTTGGCAATTCTTACGCTGGAAATCCGCGTTGGCAGCGTCTTGTCGGAGTCTGCGATCAACTCTTCAAAGAGCTTCTCGCCTGGCCGCAAGCCCGTGAAACGTATACCAACGTCCTGCTCACCACGCCCTGACATCCTGATCATGGTTTTGGCCAGATCGACGATCTTCACCGGGTCGCCCATGTCCAGCACCAACACCTGACCGCTCTCGCCAATCGCGCCGGCCTGAAGCACCAACCTCGCGGCTTCCGGGATCGTCATGAAGTACCGAATGATCTCCGGATGCGTCACCGTCACCGGCCCGCCCTTCGCGATCTGCTCCTTGAATTTCGGAATCACGCTGCCGCTGGAGCCCAGCACGTTGCCGAACCTCACCGCCATGAACTTCGTGGCGTGGCCTTGGCCGGCCATGTGGCTGATCACCAATTCGGCGGCGCGTTTGGTGGCGCCCATCACGTTGGTCGGGTTCACCGCCTTGTCGGTGCTGATCAACACGAAGCGTTCGACGCCGTGCTCGGCCGCCGCCAGGCACGCGTGATACGTACCCAGCGTGTTATTGCGCAGCGCGGCCCACGCGTTTTCTTCTTCCATCAACGGCACATGCTTGTACGCCGCGGCGTGGAACACGATCTGCGGTTGGTATTTGCCGAAGACGAAGCGCAGGTGCTCCAGGTCTTTCACGTCGCCGATCAGCTTCACCAGCGGGATGTGCGGGAACTTCTCGCTCAGCTCTTGTTCGATCGTGTACAGCGCAAACTCGCTCAGTTCGTACAACACGATCTTCGATGGACCATAACGCGCCACTTGTCGGCACAGCTCGGAGCCGATCGAGCCGCCGCCGCCGGTGATCAGCACCACCTTGCTGCCAATGCATTCGCTGATGCCGCCTTCGTCCAGCTCCACCGGCTCGCGGCCGAGCAGGTCTTCGGGCTCG
>CAXTCD010000009.1:0-49013 GCA_964242145.1 uncultured Rhizobacter sp. | reverse complement strand
GCCGACGATGCGTGCCTCACCGTGCTCGAAGAAGACGCAGCGCGCTACGCCGCCGATGCCGTCAACGCCGAAACGGCCGACGTGCTGTGCGTCGATCTCTACGACCACGATGCCGCGAGTCCCGTGCTCGACGACCAGGCGTTCTACGACGATTGCCACCGCCTGCTCGCCGAAGGCGGCGTGATGACGGTGAACCTCTTCGGCCGCGATGCCAGCTTCGAGCGCAGCGCGGCGCGCATCGCTGCGGTGTTCGGCCATGACTGCATTCGCAGCCTGCGCCCGACCAGGGAAGGCAACACCATTCTGGTCGGCTTGAAAGGCCTGCCGATCCCCGACCGCGACACGCTTGCCGCTCGTGCGGAAAACATTGAAACTCGCTTCGACCTGCCGGCCCGCAAGTGGCTGAAGATGATCCGCCCGCTGGCTGTCCCGCTCGCTGGTCTGATCTCTTGACCCCCTTCTTCCTGAACCCTGAGAAAGCCCTCGCCGCCCCTCTATGAACGCTGCCGTTCCCCAGACACCCCCAACCAAGACCGCGAAGCCCGGCAAGCCGGCCAGCAACCACCCGGCCGGGCGCCTCGAATGGCGGCGCCTGTTGCGCTGGTTGCTCGAAGACGGAGTGATCTCGGCGGCCGAATGCGAGCAGACCACGCAGCGTTTCGCGGCCGGCGACAGCATCCAGCACCCGTTGGTGCGGCTGGGCAATGCCGGCTTGGTGCATGCCAAGACGGGCAAGCCGCTCGATACCGAGCTGCTGACCGAATGGCTGGCCGGCCGCTGCGGCCTGCCTTATCTGCGCATCGATCCGTTGAAGGTCGATGTGGGCCGCGTGTCCGATGTCATGTCGATCACCTATGCCGAGCGGCGCCGTGCGCTGCCTTTGCAGTTCGGCGCCAACGACGTGACGGTCGCGACCAGCGAGCCCTTCGACCTGAACTGGGTTCCGGAGATCGAGGCCCATACCCGCAAGACGCTTCGACTGGTGCTGTCGAACCCGATCGAGCTGGTTCGCTACACGACCGAGTTCTACACCTTGCAGAAGTCGGTGCGGGCGGCCATCAAGACCGGCGAATCGTCGGCCACGGCGAGCTTCGAGCAACTGGTCGAGCTTGGGCGCAGCAACAAGCAGCTCGATGCAAACGATCAGGGCGTGGTGCAGGTTGTCGACTGGCTGTGGCAATACGCCTTCGATCAACGTGCCAGCGACATTCACCTCGAGCCGCGCCGCGACCTGAGCGTGATCCGCTTTCGCATCGATGGCGTGATGCACACCGTGTATCAACTGCCGCCGGGCGTGATGAACGCGATGGTGGCACGTATCAAGCTGCTGGGCCGCATGGACGTGGTCGAGCGCCGCCGCCCGCTCGATGGCCGCATCAAGACGCGCAACCCGAGCGGCGATGAAGTCGAAATGCGTTTGTCGACCTTGCCCACGGCCTTCGGCGAAAAGATGGTGATGCGGATCTTCGACCCCGACACCACCGTGAAGCAGCTCGACGCGCTCGGCTTCGGCAACCACGATGCACAGCGTTGGGAGTCGCTGGTATCGCGCGCGCACGGCATCATCCTCGTGACCGGGCCGACCGGTTCGGGCAAGACGACCACGCTTTATTCCACCCTGCGCCGCCTGGCGACCGATGAGGTGAATGTCTGCACGATCGAAGACCCGATCGAAATGATCCAGCCGGCGTTCAACCAGACGCAGGTACAGAACAGCATCGACCTCGGCTTTGCCGATGGCCTGCGTGCGCTGATGCGCCAGGACCCGGACATCATCATGGTCGGCGAAATCCGCGACCTGGAAACGGCCGAGATGGCGATCCAGGCGGCGCTCACCGGCCACCTGGTCTTCAGCACCTTGCACACGAATGACGCCGCCTCGGCGATCACCCGGCTCGGCGACCTGGGCGTGCCGCCTTATCTGATTGGCGCCACCGTCATCGGCGTGCTGGCGCAGCGCCTGGTGCGTACCTTGTGTGTGGCCTGCAAGCAGCCCGATGAGGCCACCACCGTCGAGACCGTCGACGACGTGATCAAGCCCTGGCGCATCAACGGCAAGGTCAAGCCTTACAAGCCGGTAGGTTGCCTGGAATGCCGGATGACCGGCTTTCGTGGCCGCGCCGGCTTGTATGAACTGATGCAGGTCTCGGATGCGGCACGCGGTTTCATTCATCCAGTGCCGGACATTTCGAAGCTGCGCAAACAATCGCTCAGCGACGGGCTGAGGCCCTTGCGCCTGGCCGGCGCGATGAAGGTGGCCGAAGGTTTGACCACCATCGAAGAAGTACTGCGTGCCACACCGGCCTGGGACACCTGAGGCCGCATCGAGCCTTGACATGGCTCGCTTGCATCTGCTTGAAGCCGCTTTGTGCGCTACGTGTAAACCACACACGGCGCCTCGGGGCTGCTGCCTAGAATCGGCCGGCGTCCGAGATACCTATATCCACCTGAGGAGTACGCCTTGAAGATCAAGAGCGAGCGAGACTTTTGGTCTGGCTTGATGTTCGTCGTTGTCGGCATCGTGTTTGCCGTCGGTGCCACCAATTACCCCATGGGCGGTTCGGCTCGGCCAGGGCCCGGCTACTTTCCATTGATCCTTAGCGTGATCATGGCGGTGCTGGGCGGCATCGTGTTGTTCAAGTCGCTGACCATCGAGACCGAAGGTGGCGACAAGATCGGCCAGATTGCCTGGCGCCCGCTGATCGTGATCGTTGCGGCCATCGCCGTCTTCGGCGCCTTGCTGCCGCGCCTGGGCCTGGTCATCACCGTGCCGATCCTGATCATCATGTCCAGCTTTGCCGGCGATGAGTTCAAGTGGACGGGGGTGTTGATCAGCAGCGTCGTTCTGACCGTCTTTTCGTGGTTGGTGTTCGTGCTCGGCCTCGGCCTCACGATCCCGATGCGACCCAGCTTTCTGCAATAGCAGCCCCATCCCAACAGAATACGAGGTTGCTCCATGGACTTGATCAACAACTTGATGCTGGGGTTTGGCATTGCCTTCACCCTGCAGAATCTGCTCTACGCGTTCTTCGGCTGCGTTCTTGGCACGCTGATCGGTGTGCTGCCCGGCCTCGGCCCGGTCGCCACGATTGCCATGCTGCTGCCTTCGATCTACGGGCTGGACGCCACGCCCGCGCTGATCATGCTGGCAGGCATCTACTACGGGGCGCAATACGGTGGCTCGACCACCGCGATCCTGATCAACGTGCCCGGTGAATCGTCATCGGTCGTGACCGCCATCGATGGATATCAGATGGCACGCCAGGGCCGCGCTGGTGCTGCATTGGCTGCTGCGGGCCTGGGCTCTTTCTTTGCGGGTTGCGTGGGCACTGTGATCATCGCGGCCTTCGCGCCACCGCTGACCGAGCTGGCCTTCAAGTTCGGCCCGGCCGAATACTTCTCTCTGATGGTGTTGGGCCTGGTCGGCGCCGTGGTGCTGGCGTCGGGCTCGCTGTTGAAGGCGATCTCGATGATCATCCTGGGCCTGCTGCTCGCGCAGATCAACACCGACGTTATCTCGGGCACCGCCCGCTACAGCTTCGACATCCCTGAGCTGACCGATGGCATCGGCTTCGTCGTCATCGCGATGGGTGTGTTCGGCTTTGGCGAAATCGTCGCCAATCTCGGCCAGCCTGAAGAAAGCCGCGAGGTCTTCACCAGCAATGTGAAAGGCCTGTGGCCGACAAAGAAAGACTTCAAGCAAGCCTGGCCGGCGGTGGTGCGCGGTACGGCGCTGGGCTCGATCCTGGGTGTGCTTCCAGGTGGCGGCGCACTGCTGGCTTCGTTTGCGGCTTACACACTCGAGAAGAAGATCGCGGGCAGCGATGGTCAGTTCGGCAAGGGCGACATCCGCGGCGTGGCAGGCCCCGAGTCGGCCAACAACGCGGGCGCACAGACCTCCTTCATTCCGATGCTGACGCTCGGCATTCCGCCCAATGCCGTGATGGCACTGATGGTCGGCGCAATGACGATCAAGGGCATTCAGCCCGGCCCTCAGGTGATGACCAGCAACCCGGAGCTGTTCTGGGGCTTGATCGCTTCGATGTGGGTCGGCAACGCGATGCTGGTGATCCTGAACCTGCCGCTGATCGGCATCTGGATCAAGCTGCTGACGGTGCCTTACCGCTTCCTGTTCCCGGCGATCACGCTGTTTTGCTGCATCGGCGTCTACACGCTGAACAACAACACCTTCGACGTGTACATGACCGCGCTCTTCGCGCTGATCGGTTATGCCTTCTACAAGCTCAGCTGCGAAGGCGCACCGCTGCTGCTGGGCTTCATCCTCGGTCCGATGATGGAAGAGAACCTGCGTCGTGCGCTGCTGCTGTCGCGTGGCGAATGGAGCGCCTTCCTGACCCGGCCGTTGTCGGCGGGCCTGTTGGTCGCTGCAGCGTTGTTGATCGTGGTCGTGATGCTGCCGTCGATTCGCCACAAGCGCGAAGTGGCCTTCGTCGAAGAATGAGCTTCAAAAGCCTCACCGGCGCTTGGTGAGCGTGATCTTCAAGCCGCTTTCGAGCGGCTTGTTCGTTTCTGGCCCAGTCCTGGCGTGAATCGCCGTGCGGCCTTGCCGAAGACCTGACCCGGAGTTCCACATGAGCCCACATTTCGATTGGTCCGCAGGCTATGCCAGCCAGCGCCTGCCCGTGTTTGGGCGCAATGTGGTTTCGACCTCGCATCCGCTGGCGGCGCAGGCCGGGCTGCGCATGCTGCTTCGAGGCGGCAATGCGGTCGATGCCGCCATCGCTGCGGCGGCGGCCCTGACCATCGTCGAGCCGGTCAGCAATGGCCTGGGCTCCGATGCGTTCTGCATCTTGTGGGATGGTCAGCAACTGCAGGGCTTGAACGCCTCCGGCCGCGCGCCGGCCGCCTGGACGCCCGGCTACTTCAAAACCAAATACGGCCCCGATGCACGCACACCGCCGATGCGCGGCTGGGACAGCGTCACCGTGCCCGGCGCCGTGGCCGGCTGGATGGCCTTGAGCGAGCGCCTCGGCCGCCTGCCTTGGGCCGACCTGCTGGAGCCGGCAATCGAGTTGGCCGAGCGCGGTTGCGCGGTGCCGATCGTCGTGCAGCAGAAGTGGGCCGCAGCGGTGCCGCTGCTGCGCGATCAACCCGGTTTCGCGCAAGCCTTCATGCCCTGCGGGCGGGCGCCGAATGTCGGTGAAACCTTCCGGTTCCCGGACGCGGCACGCACCCTGCGCCTGATCGCGCAAACGCGGGGCGAGGCGTTCTATCGCGGCGAGATTGCCGAAGCCGCCGCACGCCACGCGCAAGAACATCAAGGGCAACTCACTGCGGCCGACTTTGCGGCTTACCAGCCCGAATGGGTGACGCCGATCCAGCGCGCTTATGCCGGCCACACCCTGCACGAGATCCCGCCCAACGGGCAGGGCCTGGCTGCGCTGATTGCGCTGGGCATCCTGTCGAACTTCGACTTGGCTTCGCTGGCGGTCGACGGTGTGGATGCGCAGCACATCCAGATCGAAGCGATGAAACTTGCATTCGCTGATGTGTACCGTTATGTGGCCGAACCATCGAGCATGGGGCCGTCGGTCGACGAGATGCTTGACGATGCCTATCTCGCTTCACGCGCAAGGCAGATCGACCGGGCCCGAGCCCAAGACTTCGGCGCGGGCAACCCGGCGAAGGGCGGCACCGTCTACCTGAGCACGGCCGATGAGCAAGGCATGATGGTCAGCTTCATCCAGAGCAACTACATGGGCTTCGGCTCCGGTGTGGTGGTGCCGGGCTACGGCCTGTCGATGCAAAACCGCGGTCATGCGTTCAGCCTGGAAGCCGGCAGCCCAAACCAGGTGGCACCGGGCAAGCGCCCGTTCCACACCATCATTCCGGCCTTCCTCACGCGGGATGGGCAGCCGCTGATGAGCTTTGGCGTGATGGGCGCCAACATGCAGCCGCAAGGCCATGTGCAGACGCTGGTGCGCATGCTAGATCACCACCAGCATCCGCAGGCCGCCTGCGATGCGCCGCGCTGGCGCTTCAACCAGGGCGTCGAGATCAATGTCGAAAGCACGATGGACCCGGCGACCGCGCAAGGCCTCGTCGCGCGCGGCCACCGGGTGGAAGTCATCAACGATTCCTATCAAGACTTCGGCGCCGGCCAGTTCATCTGGCGTCTGGGTGATCCACAGGCGGATGGGTATGTGGCCGCCAGCGACCCACGGCGAGACGGGCAGGCGGTGGCGTTTTAGCTGATAGCTGGGACCGATAACGCAGGCCCGGGTTCATCGGGCTTGTGGCTTCAAGCGCCGGTCGCGATCCTCCTACCCGAGTCGCCGCTACCTGCCTGCGCCCTGACGCACATGCGTCGATTCATAGTGCGATGCGTTGGTTGACGCGAGTGCAATGAGTTCGATGTGGCCGGGATTCGTTCGAGCCCAACGCATCGCCGAATCCCGACGGTTTTACGGGTCGCATGAAGGGCTGATCGCGCTGAGCCAGCCACACCGAGCCCGCTCTGCTTCGGCCTCGGTTCGAACGCAGCCGCTTCGTAGAATCGACCGCATGAGCAGCCCTTCTGCGGTACCGACCCCTTCACTCGCCTCTTCCACCACCCCGCCCACGGCAGACGTGCCCAAGCCGCCTCGGGTGTGGCCGGGCTTGATGCTCGCAAGCCTCGGGGCGATCGCGTTTTCCGGCAAGGCGATCATCGTCAAGCTGGCTTATCGGCACGATGTCGATGCGGTCACCTTGATCATGTTCCGCATGCTGTTTGCGTTGCCGCTGTTCCTCGCGCTGTCGTGGTGGGCCGGGCGCGGCAAGCCGTCGCTCACGCGGCGCGATGCTGTCACCGTGTTCGGCCTCGGCTTCAGCGGCTATTACCTTGCCAGCTTTCTCGACTTCGCTGGCCTGCAATACATCAGCGCGGGCCTGGAGCGATTGATTCTTTATCTCAACCCGACCCTCGTCCTGGCGATGGGCGTTTTCGTGTTCAAGCGCAAGGTGAACTGGCGCCAGCTGGTCGCGCTGGCGGTCAGCTATGCCGGCGTGCTGGTGGTCTTCGGGCATGACGCCAGCATGCAGGGCGGCGACGTGACGCTGGGCACGGCGCTGGTCTTCGGCAGCGCGGTGAGCTATGCCGTCTATCTCGTGTACAGCGGCGAAGAGGTCAAGCGCCTCGGCGCCTTGCGGCTGACCGGCCTGGCCACGTCGGTCGCCTGCTTTCTGTGCATCGGCCAGTTTCTCGTGCTCAAGCCGATCGGCGCGATGGCGGTGGCGCCAGAGGTCATCTGGTTGTCAATGCTGAATGCGACCTTGTGCACCTTCTGCCCGGTGCTGATGGTGATGATGGCGATCGAACGCATCGGCGCCACGATGGCCGCGCAAACTGGCATGCTCGGCCCGTTGTCGACCATCGCGATGGGCTCGCTGATCCTCAACGAGCCCTTCACCGGCTGGGTCGCGCTCGGCACGGCCTTGGTCATCGCCGGCGTGTGGCTGCTGGCGAAATGGCGATAGGCCGCCGAGGTCGGCAAGCGTTTGAAGGACAGGTCTGCATCGAGAATCCTCGCTTCACGTGATGCAGGAGCAAACCGATGGATCTGGGTATCGCAGGCAAATGGGCGTTGGTGTGTGCAGCCAGCAAGGGGCTTGGCAAGGGTTGTGCGCAGGCCTTGGTGAAAGAGGGTGTCAACGTGGTGATCACCGCGCGTGGCGCCGAAGCCTTGCAGGCGACGGCCGATAGGCTGCGCCGGCTGGGCGGCGGCGAGGTGCGCAGCGTGGTGGGCGACATCACGACGCCGGCTGGCCGTGTGGCGGCGCTGGCCGCCTGCCCGCAGGTAGACATCCTGATCAATAACGCGGGCGGGCCACCGCCGGGCGACTTTCATGACTGGGAGCGCGAAGACTGGATTCGCGCGCTCGATGCCAACATGCTGACCCCGATCGAGCTGATCAAGGCGGTGGTCGACCCGATGATGGCGCGCGGTTTCGGCCGCATCGTCAACATCACCTCGGCCGCGGTGAAGGCACCGATCGCCAACCTCGGGCTGTCGAATGGTGCGCGTTCCGGGCTGACCGGCTTTGCCGCCGGGCTGGCCCGCAAGACGGTGCTGAAGAACGTGACGATCAATGGTTTGCTGCCCGGACCGTTCGATACCGACCGATTACGGCAGACCTTGGTCGATGCCGCCGCAGCGAGCGGCCAGACGATGGACGCCGCGATGGAGGAGCGGCGCCTGAAGAACCCGGCCCAGCGCTTCGGCACGCCCGAAGAATTCGGTGCCGCCTGCGCGTTTCTGTGCAGTGCGCAGGCCGGCTACATCACCGGCCAGAACCTGCTGCTGGACGGTGGCGCCTACCCCGGTACCTTCTGAGCATGTCGCTCATGAATAAGGTTATGTGATATCAAGTGAGCCGATATCAAATTAGCCGAGGCGGGCCTGCGGCGCGGGCAGCCGCTGCCGGATCACGGCCAGCAGCTGCTCCTGCGTGAAGGGCTTGGCCACGTAGTCGTCCATGCCGGCGGCCAGGCAGGCTTCGACATCGCCCTTCATCGCATTGGCGGTCAGCGCGACGATCGGCAGGTGGTGATTCTCCGGGTCGCCACGGCTGCGCTCCAGGTCGCGTAGCCGCGAGGTCGCTTCGAAGCCATCCATGCCCGGCATCAGGCAATCCATCAGCACCAGATCGAATTGCCCGCTGCTGGCCGCGGCCACCGCGGCTTGGCCGTCGCTGACCAGGTGCACCTCGAAGCCGGCCATGCGCAGCATCTGCGCGGCCACCTCCTGGTTTACCGGATGGTCTTCGGCCAACAGGATGCGCGCGGCATGAGCGCCTGCCGAGGCGGGCGCTGCGGCAGGCGCGCTGTGGGCGGGCGTGGAATGGACCGCTGGCGGCTGGGCCGGCGCGGGCCAAGCGGGCGGTGATGCGGGCGTGGGCGTGGTCGCCGATCGGGCGGCGTCGATCAGGGCCTGCTGCAGCTGCGGCGGCCGCACCGGCTTCGACAGCCAGCGTGCAATGCGCAGCAAGCTGGTCTGTGATGCGCTCAGCTCGAGCGTGGTGGTACTCAGCAGCACGATGCGCAGCTTGCTCAGGCGTTCATCGGCGCGAATGAAGCGTGCCAGCGCGAGGCCGTCGATGCCCGGCATCTGCATGTCGATCACTGCGAGCGTGTAGGCGCCGGGCTGGCCTTGCAGCATGTCGAGCGCCTCGGTGCCGCTGCTGGCGGTGTCGGCCTGAAGGCCCCAGTCGGCGAGCATCTGCCGCAGCGTGTCGCGCTGAAGTGCGTGATCGTCGACGACGAGCGCATGCAGGCCGCGCAGCGCATCCGCCGAAGCCCGTACTGTGTCATCGACCTGCGGTGTCAGCCGCATCGGCAGCGAGAACCAGAATCGCGAGCCTTGGCCGGGCCGGCTGTCCAGTTGCAGCTCGCCACCCATCATGCGCACCAGCTCGCTGGAGATCGCCAGGCCCAGCCCGGTGCCGCCGTGGCGGCGGGTGCGGGTGTTGTCGCCCTGCGTGAAGGCTTCGAATACCCGTGCCTGATCGGCTTCCGAGATGCCAGGGCCGGAGTCGCAGACCGAGAACTCGATCCGTGCATTGGCTTCGGTCGTGGGCGCTGGCGCATCGACGCGTGTTTCCGGTATCCGCTGGACCGAAATCATCACGTGGCCCCGCTCGGTGAATTTGATCGCATTGCCCAGCAGGTTCATCAGCACCTGCCGCAGCCGCGCAGCATCGCCTTGTGCATGCAGATGCAGATCCTGGCCGGTCTGGAAAACGACTTCCAGGCCCTTGGCATGAGCCTGCACCGACAGCAGCTCGGTCACGTCGTAGGCCAACTCGTCGAGGCTGAAGGTCTGTGATTCGATCTCGAACCGCCCCGATTCGATCTTCGAGAAGTCGAGGATGTCGTTGATCACGTCGAGCAGCGCGCGGCCCGAGCGATGGGCGCTGTCGGCAAAGCGGCGCTGGTGCTCGTCGAGCGGCGTGCCCAACAGCAGCTCGGTCATGCCGAGCACACCGTTCATCGGCGTGCGGATCTCATGGCTCATGTTGGCCAGGAACTGCGATTTGGCGAGGTTCGCGGCTTCGGCTGACTCTTTCGCGGCCTGCAGTTCTTCGGTGTTGCGCGCACGCTCGGTGGCGGCCAGCTCCATCTTCTGGCGAATCCGAAAGCCGTAGATCAGCATGCTCAGCGTGATCGACGTGATGATCACCATGTTGATCAGGTCGACGCGCTGCGTGTCGTTGGCCGAAGCCGCGAGCTGGTCGAGCTGGGTTTTCTGAATGTCGCGCGATGCCTTGCCGATCAGGCGCACGTTTTCCTGGATCTGTGCATAGGCGCGATCGGCTTCGGCCATCGAGCGGGTGGCCTGGTCAAGCTGGCCGCCGCCGAACTGCAGCAGCGTCTGCTCGACCAGGCTCAGCATGTGCCGCATCGTCAGCGCGGTGTTGTCGAGGCGGCCCAGCAGCAGCTCGCGCTTGGTCGGCTCGGGGTGGCTCTCGAACAGCTGTTTGACCTCGCGCAGGTTGACCTCGAAGGCGGCCGAAGCTTCCAAGAGGCGCTGGCGCTGGCCTATGACGTTACGTGTGGTGAAGACATCGTTGGCCGGCGCGTTCGCTTCGCCTGCCGCCTTGCGCAGATCAGACAGCGCCCCCATGCGCTGGGCCCAGTCGCGGTCTTTCTGGATCGACTGCGTGAAGGCATCGGTGACCTGCACGCCCTGGATCTGGTCAAAGCCGACGATCAGCAGGATTGCCAGCGCCGCGGCGCCGTACAAGATTTGCCACGAAGCGCGGCGTGCAAGGCGTGCTAACCACAGGCGGGTGGGCACAGGTGGCAACGGCATGCTGACCGGAACTCCAGGCTTGGCGGACTTGGATGGTACGACGATCCCTGCGGCAATCAAGCGGGTCAGGAGGGCGCAGTCGGAACGTGCTTGCGCGCTGGCAGGGTGTTAGCAGGCAAGAAGCGTTAGGGGCAGGGCCGTGACGGCGATGGCGATGGCGAGCTCCGTGGACGCGCACGTTCCAAGAAAGTCGGCGGCGGTGATCGGGCGCGGCTGCTGCCGCCAAGCCGGCTTTACGGCGACGGCGGCATCGCTGCACCGCAGTTCCAGCACTGCTCGAACGGCCCTTCGACCACTTCATGGCATTGGCGGCAAGCCCAGACGCGGTGCAGCGGCCGGCGAATCTCTTGCAGCGCGGTCTCGGCCCGGGCATGGTCGGCTTCGTCTTCGACCCACAGCTCGGGCAGCGTCTGATCGACCGGCACGCTGCCGGCGATGCTGCTGGCGTAGGCGCGCTGCACGCTCGTCGGAATGCCCGCCTGGGTCAGCATGTCGGCCCACAACTGGGCGATCACAAGATTGGGGGCGGTGGTCAGGCGCTTCACGGGGCTTCCATTGGCGGGAAGCCTCGACGATAGCGCAGCCTGTGTGTCAGCAGGCTTTCAACGGCCACTCAGCGACCACTCAACGGCCCCTCAGCGGCCGCGGCGCACCCGCAACAGCTCATCGAGAATCAGCAGGATCGCACCGAGCGTGATCGCGCTGTCGGCGATGTTGAACGACGGAAAGAAATAGCGGCTGCCCCAGTGCACCTGGATGAAATCGACCACATAACCGTGCATCAGCCGGTCGATCACGTTGCCGATCGCGCCACCGAGGATCAGCGCCAACGCGCTGGCAAAGAGCTTTTGCGTCGCATGGCTGCGCAACAGCCACAGGATGAAGCCCGCCGCAGCCACCCCCAGCACGACGAAGAACCAGCGCTGCCAGCCCGAGGCGCCGGCCAGGAACGAGAAGGCGGCGCCGGTGTTGTGGACCCGAACCACGTTGAAGAACGAGGTCACGGTGCGGCTCTCGCCGAACGTGAAGTTGCCGACGATCAAGGTCTTGGTGAATTGATCCAGCAGGATCACCAGCAACGCGATGCCCAGCCACGGCAGCAGGCTGCCTCCACCCGAGGCGCCGAAAGATTTGCCGCCCAATTTCTTGCTTGCCATGCTCAGGCCGCCTTTCTGGTTTCGCCGGCGCCGAAGAGGTTGCTGGTGCAACGGCCGCAGATCGTCGGATGGGCGGCGTCATGGCCGACGTCTTCGCGGTAGTGCCAGCAGCGTTCGCATTTCTGCGCGGCGCTGGCTGACACAGTGATGCCGAACTCGCTGTCGCTGCCTGATGGCAATGCCGTCGTGTCCACGGCGGTCTCTGACACGATCAGCACGAATTTCAAATCGTCGCCCAGCTTGTCGAGCAAAGCCAGATCGGCCTGGCTGACGGCCAGCTTGACGGTCGCCTGCAGCGACGAGCCGACGCGACCCGCCGCGCGCTCGACCTCGATGGCGCGGTTGACGGCGTCGCGCAGCACGCGGATGCGGCTCCATTCGGCCACCAGCGCCTTCTCGCGCCACAGCGCCACGTCCACATAGGTCTCGGTGAAGATCGTCGCCGAGCGGCCGGGGGCGAACACCTTCCAGGCTTCTTCGGCGGTGAAGCTCAGGAACGGCGCCATCCAGCGCAGCATCGCGTGGGTGATGTGCCACAGCGCGGTCTGCGCGCTGCGCCGCGCCAGCGACTTCGGTGCGGTGGTGTAAAGCCGGTCCTTCAGGATGTCGAGGTAGAACGCGCCCAGGTCTTCGCTGCAATAGACCTGCAGCTTCGCGACGACCGGGTGGAACTCATACACCTCGTAGTGCGCCAGCACCTCGTCTTGAAAGTCGGCGGCGCGCGCCAGCGCATAGCGGTCGATCTCCAGCATCTCGGCCAGCGGCACGCTGTCTTTCGTGGCGTTGAAGTCGCTGGTGTTGGCCATCAGGAAGCGCAGCGTGTTGCGGATGCGGCGATAGGCATCAACCACGCGGGCGAGGATCTTGTCGTCGCCGGCGATGTCACCGGAATAGTCGCTCGCCGCCACCCACAGGCGGATGATCTCGGCGCCCAGCTTGTTGCTGATCTCCTGCGGCTCGATGCCGTTCTTCAGGCTCTTGCTCATCTTGCGGCCCTGGCTGTCGACGGTGAAGCCGTGGGTCAGCAGGCCGCGATAAGGCGCGCGGCCTTCGAGGGCGCAGGCGATCAGCAAGGACGAATGGAACCAGCCGCGGTGCTGGTCATGGCCTTCGAGGTAGAGGTCGGCCTCGGGGCCTTGTTCATGCGCGCCCCCTGCGTGCGAGCCGTGCAGCACGTGGAAGAAGGTCGAGCCCGAATCGAACCAGACATCGAGGATGTCGGTGCTCTTGGTGTAGTGCGTTGCCGAGTGTTCGCCGTTAACGCCCAGCCATTCGCTCGGGTCGAGCTGGGCCCAGGCTTCGACGCCGCCTTGTTCGACGATGGCCGCGGCCTGGTCGATGAAGCGCATCGTGTCGGGGTGCAGCTCGCCGGTGTCCTTGTGCAGGAAGAAGGGCAGCGGCACGCCCCAGTTGCGCTGGCGGCTGATGCACCAGTCGGGCCGGTTGGCGATCATGTCGCGCAGGCGGGCACGGCCATTCTCGGGGTAGAAGCTTGTCTGGTCGATCGCATCGAGTGCGGTCTGGCGCAAGGTCTTCGGCGCCTTGTCGGCGGTGAACACGCCGTCGCCTTCATCCATGCGCACGAACCATTGCGCGGCGGCGCGGTAGATCACCGGTGTCTTGTGGCGCCAGCAGTGCGGGTAGCTGTGCACGAGCTTCGAGGTGGCGAACAGCCGGCCGGCCTCGCGCAGCGCTTCGATGATCACCGGGTTGGCCTTCCAGATGTGCAGACCCCCGAACAGCGGCAGGCCCGCTTCATAGGTGCCGTTGCCCTGCACCGGGTTCAGGATGTCGTCGGTGCGCAGGCCGGCGGCCTTGCAGGTCTGGAAGTCTTCGATGCCATAGGCCGGCGAGGTATGGACGATGCCGGTGCCATCGGCCGCCGTGACATAGTCAGCCTCGAGCACAAGCGCTACGCGGTTAAAGCCTTCATGCACCGCGGCCAGTGGGTGCTTGAACCCGATGTCAAACGGCGCAGAGCCTCGGCTGAGAACGCCGCCTTTCTTCGTCGCGAGGATTGTTCCTTGCAAGCCATAACGCTCCAGGCACCTGGCGACCAGGTCTTCGGCGAGCAGCAGCACGCCTTTCTCGGTATCGACCAGCGCATAGCTCAGCGTCGGGTTGATGGTCAGCGCCTGGTTGGCCGGCAGCGTCCACGGGGTCGTGGTCCAGATCAGCGCGAAGGCGTCTTTGCCTTGCGGCAGCGAAGCCAGGCCGAAGGCCTCGGCCAGGCGGGCCGGCTCGGCGCACAGGAAGGCGACATCGACTGTTGGCGAGGCCTTGTCGGCATATTCGATCTCGAACTCGGCCAGCGACGAGCCGCAGTCGAAGCACCAGTACACCGGCTTCAGGCCGCGGTAGACGAAGCCGCGTTCGATCACGCGCTTCAGCGCCCGGATCTCGCCGGCCTCGTTGCCGAAGTCCATCGTGCGGTAAGGGTGCGCCCAGTCGGCTAGCACGCCCAGGCGCTTGAAGTCGGCCATCTGCTGGGCGATCTGCTCGCTCGCGTAGGCGCGGCTCTTGGCCTGCACTTCATCGCGTGGCAGGCCGCGGCCGAAGGTCTTCTCGATCTGGTTTTCGATCGGCAAGCCATGGCAATCCCAGCCCGGCACATAGACGGCGTCCATGTCTTTCAGCAGCCGCGCCTTAACGATCATGTCTTTCAGGATCTTGTTGACCGCATGGCCCATGTGCAGCTGGCCGTTGGCATACGGCGGGCCGTCGTGCAGCACGAACTTGGGCTTGTTGCAGCGCGCATCGCGCAGCTGCTTGTAGATGCCCTGGTCTTCCCATTCCTTGACCCAGCCCGGCTCGCGCTTGGGCAGGTCGCCGCGCATCGGGAAGGGCGTGTCGGGCAGGTTCAGCGTGACACGGTAATCCGTGGCGGCAGGGGCGGTGTCGGTGGTCTTGTCGGTCATGGCGCTTGCACGCCGCAAGGGCGCGCCTCAGAAGAAGGTGCCGGCGCGCTGCGCCGGGGCTCGCGAAGTGGGTGGGGCGAGCGTTAAATTCGGTCGCGCGTGGTCTGGCGGCGCTGCGCGGCGTGGGCTGCGAGAAAGGCTTTCGCGTCGAGCACGTCTTGCTGGATGGCAGCCGTCAAGGCTTCCAGTCCGTCATAGCGGGCTTCGTCACGCAGTTTTTGCAGCATTTCCACGCGGATGATTTTACCGTAGCCCCCCTCGGGGCCGAGGGAGGCGGGCCAATCGAAGCAATGCGTCTCGAGCAGCACGCGCCCAGCGTCTTCGACGGTCGGGCGCACGCCCAGGCTGGCCACACCATCAACCGGCTCGGGCGCCAGCCCATGCACCCGCACCGCGTAAATGCCCATCGCGGCCGACTTCGCATGCGAGAAGCGCAGGTTCAGCGTGCGAAAGCCATCGGCCCGCCCGCTGGCGCTTTCGCCGAGTTCGCGGCCGAGCTTGCGCCCGTGCACCACATGCCCGCTGATGCTGTAAGGCCGGCCCAGCAGCTCGGTCACCTTGGCCATGTCGCCGGCGCCGAGCGCCTCGCGCACTGCCGAGCTGGAAACCCGCAGGCCGTGCACCTCGTAGCTGTTCATGCGCGCCACATCGAAGCCCTGCGCCGCGCCGGCGGCATCGAGCATCGCGTAGTCGCCAGCACGCCGCGCGCCGAAGCGGAAATCGTCACCGACCAAGACGTAGCGCGCGCCGAGGCCGCGCACCAGCATGTCTTCGATGAAGGACTGGGGCGACTGCGCCGCCAGCGGCGGGTCGAAGCGCAGCACGACGACCTGGTCGATGCCGCAGCGCTGCAGCTCGCCGAGCTTGTCGCGCAGCGTGGCGATGCGGGCCGGTGCCAGCTGCGGCCTGCCGGCCAGGCGGGCGAAGTAGTCACGCGGGTGCGGCTCGAAGGTCAGGACGCACGAAGGCAGGCCGCGGTGCTGCGCTTCCGAGTGCAGCAGCGCCAGCATGGCCTGATGGCCCCGGTGCACACCATCGAAGTTGCCGACCGTGAGCGCGCAGGCCCGGGCGACGCCAGGGTGGTGAATGCCGCGAAAAACGTTCATCGTTTTAAAGGAGAGGCATGCCGTCGCACGTCCGCTCAATGGAGGGGGTAGCCGTCGTCATGGAAACAGCAGTATGGCTGCGAGCACCGCGTTTGCGACCATCAGCGTGATGTCGATTGCGAAGATGAATCGCATCGGGCCCGAGAGCACGGGCCAAAGCGATTCACCGACTCTTCCGCCTCGGAATGCTACCGGCAGATTGGCGACAAACTGGCTGGCATGGGCCAGCGAGAAAACGCCTGCGAACAGGGCCCGTTGCGCGGGGTCCGGAAAGAGCGCGCCGTTGAGGAGCAGCAAGACCGCGAACGCTGCGAAGGCGAAGTTCATGCCGCCCAGAAAACGAAGCGAGGCCGCGATGGTTGGAAACAGCGGTGACGCCCGCGCAGAGGTCGGAACCAGCAGCTTGGCCGCCGTGTTCGGTGTCAGGCTGAAGTACCGGAAGGCCGTGCCGAACCAGAGCGTGTTGAGCACGAGGATCACGGTGAAAACGGTGGCGATGTTCAAAAAAACTCCAGGAGACGCCGCGAGGCCAGGTTCGATAGCGAACTCAAGATTATCGGCCCGCTACGTGCCACCGTGCGCTGGCGCGCGGTGGCGCACGGTGGTGGCCTGGGCGCTGGTGCAGCGATCGGCGCAGTGACATAGAAATGTCAGGCGTCGGCTGGCGGTTCAACCGGCTTGCCGTGGGGGTCATCGCGCGCTGGGCTTGCCACCGGATTTTCACGCGCGCAGACTGCCCCTGCGCTGTTCCCTCTTGCATTGAATAGGAGCCGACCATGAACCGATCCTCCGAGCGTTCAAACAACCCAAAAGCCAAGCCTCAGGCTTCTCCGTCAAACCCGAAGCCGATGGAGACCGGCCGCAAGGGCGCGATGCCGAAAGGCCCGTCGGCCGCTGGCGGTGCGCAGGAAGGTGCACCGGTGGGCACCGGAACGCCCTTGGGGCATGACCGGCTGTCGCCCTCATCGGGCCAGGCCGGCGCCAAGAAAGGCTGAGTTGGTCAGGCGGCGGGGCTGGGGTGACTAGGGCGACTCGCCATCGCCGCCTTCAAAGCCGCCAGCAGGCGCTGCGGCACGACCGGCTTCGGAATCACGGTGAAGCCGCCATCGATGGCTTTGTTCAGCTGATCGGCGTAGCCGGTGGTCAACAGCACCGGCAGCTGCGGGCGGATCTGGCGCAGCGTGAACGCGAGGTCGATGCCTGAATCGCTGCCGGGCATCGCGATGTCCGACAGCACGACGTCGGGCTGCACCGCGCTGGATTCGAGGTAGTGCATCGCGCTGCGGGCATCGGCCGCCGGGATCACGTCGAGGCCGACACCGCGCAGCATCACCGTCAGCGAGGCGGCGACCTCCACGTTGTCTTCGACCAGCAGCACGCGCCCGCTCAATGAGCTGACGGCCGGCTCGGGCGCATCGGCCGCCGGCAGGGCGGCGTCGGTGGTGGCCGGGAAGAACAGCCGCACCGTGGTGCCGGCGCCGACGGTGCTCTCGATGCGCACGAAGCCGCCCGCCTGGCTGCACAGGCCGTTGACCTGGCTCAGCCCCAGGCCGGAGCCGACGCCGCGTGCCCGTGTCGTGAAGAAGGGTTCGAGGATGCGCGGCAGCACGTCGGCTGGAATGCCGATGCCTTCGTCTTTCGCCTCGATCACGACAAAGCGTGCTGCCGGGCCTTCGTCGGGCCGGGCGTTGCGGGCCGTCAGTTGGAAGCTGCCGCCGTCGGGGCTGGCGTGTTTCGCGTTCAGCGCCAGGTTGATGATCGCAAGCTCCAACTCGGCCAGGTCGACGCTGATCGCTGCGGTGTCGGGCGCCACCGCCACTTCGCAGCGCAGCACCGAACCGACGGAAGTTCGAAACAAAACTTCTGCGTTTGGCAGCCAGGTTTGAAGGTGCACGGTCTCCGGCTTCAGCGCCTGCTTGCGTGAGAACGACAGCAGCTGCCGCGTCAGGCGCACGCCTGACTCCACCGCGCGCCCCATCGCATGCATCTGCGGCTCTTCGGCGACTTGCGGATGCTTGCGCTTGTGCACATGCAGGCTCGCGCTGACGATCGCCAGCAGGTTGTTGAAATCGTGGGCGACGCCGCCGGACAGCACCGCCAGCGTCTCCAGCTTCTGGTTCTCCAGCATGCTGCGCTCCGCATGGCCGCGGCGGCGGATCTCTTCCTGCAGTTCGGCAAAAGTGGCTTGCTCATGGCGGGTCTTTTTCAGCGCCACCCAGGTCACGAACACCAGCACTGCAGTGACCGGCCCGAGGATGGCGGCGAGCAGGCCCAGGAAGCGCAGCCAGCCGGCATAGGCCGCCGAGCGGCTGAAGCTGGCCACGACGTAGACGGGGTAATGGTCGAGCCGGCGAAAGCTGACCAGCCGCGCTTCGCGGCCCGGTGACGCGCCGATGTTGACGACGCCGGAGGCCGCGCCACCCTGCACCGCGCGCAGCGCCGGGCTGTCGGGGTGCAGGCGCGTGATGCCCTCGGGGCTTGGCGGCCAGCGGGCCAGGATTTCGCCATCGGTGCGGATCAGCCCGAAGGCTTCGAGCTGCGGCTGCTCGGCCAGCAGCGCGCGGTAGTAATCGCGGAAGAACTGCGGCGCGAGCGCAACCGCGATGATGCCGTTGAACGCGCCATCGCTGCTGCTGCGGCGAAGCGTCAAGTTCATCAACTCGCGCTTGCTTTGCCGGCCGATCATCACTTTGCTGATACCCACCGGTACCGGTGCGTCGCGCTGCTGTTGAAAGTACGGGCGGTCGGCGATGATCGAGCCGGGCTGCTGCGGCACGGTTTCGCTGGTGGCCAGCAGCAAGCCGTCCCGGTTCCAGATGTTGAGGTTCACGACCGATGGCAGGCCGGCGACGATGTCGGTCAGCCGCTGGCGGATCGCGGGCTCGCTGCGGCGCAGGCTGTCGTCATGACCAAGGGCGGCCTGGTCGGCCCGCCGGCCGACTTCCTCGGCGACCTGCAAGGTGTGCTGCGCATGTTCCAGCGCGAGATGGCTGGCATGGGAGGCGGCGGCCCGCGCATCGGTCTGCGCGCGCTCGAAGCCCCACCACGCGACCATGAGAAAGGCGATCGTCGGTACCAGGAAGGCACCCCACAGGACGGCACGCAGCCAGGCCGTCAGCGGCGTCTCGGGAACGGTGTGGGGCGTCTCGTTCGGTGTCGTTGGAGGTCCACCGATCGTGCTCACCGGATCGTTGATTTGGCGGCCCACTTGCCGGCCGACCTGCCCGGCCCACTGGCCGCACAGCAGCGCAATGAAGGCCGAGGCCAACAGAAAACCGCCCAGCTGGATCGGTAAATCGGAGCCGGTGGCGTCGGGCGGCAGAAAGCGGCTGGCTGCTGCGGCCGCGCTGACCATCGCCGCCACGAGCCCGGCGCCGGTGCCCCACCACAGGCTCGACAGCACGACCGCGACAAAGGCCAGCACGAAGGGCATCTGCTGGCCCAACAGCGGCCCGGCCAGCAGCCGCAGCGCGGCTGCGAGCAGCGCGATCCCTGCCGCCATTCCCCATTGCCGCAGTTTTCGTAACGGTGAAGTTCGCATCGAAGAGGCTCTTGATCCCGGGGCTGCACGTGCCACCGCGCTGGATGTTACCGGCGGTGGCGGCCTGCGCCGAGTTCGAGGGCTCTGCCGCGTTTGCGCGTGGCCTTGCCTGCGTGACCTGGCCTGCGGGATGAGGCCTGCGGGATGATGCCTGTGCGTGAGGCCAGCGACCGAAGCCGCCAGGCTCCGGTGATAACGGGGTGAGCCCGGAGGAGCTTGGAGGCGCGCAGAGGCCTCGGCAAGAAAAAGAGCCGCCTCGCCTGTTGCCAGGCGAAGCGGCCTTTGCAGGCGGCAGTGCTCGGTTCGATTCGATTCGAGCCTTGCCGACTTCGGTGCGTTTCAGTGCTTACCGAGCACCGTCAGGCTGGCCTTGCCGAGGCGGGTGTTGTTGATGAAGAAGCCGACCATCGCCGCGCTGGGGTTCGGTGGCAGCAGCGTGGCCAGCGAATCGACGCCCAGCGCATGCACCGTCACGAGGTAGTGATGGGGTCGAGCCGGCCGGTGGGCAGATGCCGCCGTACACCGCTTGCCCGCCGTCGTTGCGCACCGCGGTGTGCCGGCGGCAGGCGTGGCGCTAGCGTTGGTGGCGAGCGTCAGCGCCCCGGCGGGCAGGTCGGCCAGCACCCAGGGCCACCAGCCGGAGCCGGTCGGGGTCGTGCATCGTCACGGCGAAGCTCTTCGTACCGGCCGGTGCGCCGCTCCAGCTGAGTTGGGGCGACAGTTGCCGCCATCACAGCCGAGGCCGGCGGCGGTCGGTGCGAAGTGCGGGTTGGCGAAGCTGCCGTTGGCGGCGTCGCTGCTGCTCAGCACGAAGCCGGCGGGCGTGGCCTCGGGCGTGCCGCCGCCCAGCGTACCGGTGCCGGCATTGGCGGTCAGCGTTGCGCTGCCCAGGCTCTTGCCGCGCACCGCGAAGGTCACCAGCGCCGGGCTGGCATCGGCGGGCAGGGTGTCGCCAATGTGTTCGACGCTCAAGGCATGCACGGTGATGTCATAGCGGTGGATCTGCCCGGCCGAAGGGCAGGCGCCGAGGTAACCGGTCTGGCCGGTGTCGTTCTGGCCGGCCCAGGCGGCGGTGGGCTTGACCGCGCCTTCGGCCAGCTCGTTCAGCGTTGCCGGGATGTCGGCGACACCCAATGTCAGAAGCCGGAGCCGGTGGGCGCGTCGCGGTCGTGCATCGTGATCGCCAGGCTCTTGGTGCCGGCCGGCAGGTGGCTCCACGACAGCTGCGGCGACAGGTTGCCTCCGGTGCAGCCGAAGCCTGCAGCGGCCGAGGCGAATTGCTTTTGTGACAGCGTACCGCCGACGATGCTGCTGCTGATGACGCTGAACGGTGCTGCCGCCGGGGCCGCGGGGGCTGGCGTGTTGTCGTTCGACGAGCCGCCACAAGCGGCCAACGCGAGCGGCAGGCCCAGGCAGGCGGCGCGCGCCAGGCGGGAGGGTTTGAGAAGCAAAGAAAACATCATCGGGGTCTCCTGGTTGATGGATCGATGATGGGATGCGGCACCCCTCGCCGCTGCGCTGGCGCGCTCAGAAACTGTCGTGAGCCGCTCAGGCTTTCGGTGCGACGTCTTGCGGGCCGTTCAGCCAGCGCCATTGACCCGGCGCCAGATCGGCCGGCAGGCTCAGTGCGCCAAAGCCGCTGCGGTGCAGCGTCTCGACCCGGTTGCTGACGGCGGCCAGCATGCGCTTGACCTGGTGGTATTTGCCTTCGGTCAAGGTCAGGCGAAGTGTCAGCTCGCCGGTGATCTCGCAGGCCGCGGCCTGCACCGTGGCCGGGTCGTCGACCAGCTTCACGCCGGCCAGCAGGCGCTCGACCTGGTCCGGCGTCACCGGGTGCTTGCAGCCGACTTCGTAGACCTTCGGCAGATGGCGCTTCGGCGAGGTGAAGCGGTGGATCAGCGCGCCATCGTCGGTGAACAGCAGCAGGCCGGTGGTGTCTTCATCGAGCCGGCCGATGCTTTGCAGATCGCGCCGGCGCAGCGGCATCGGCAGCAGGCTGTAGACGCTCATGTGGTGCTTCGGCTTTTGCGAGCACTCGACGCCCTGCGGCTTGTTCATCACGATCAAGGCCTTCTCGTGATACGGCCACGGCTCGCCGCGCACGCCGAACACCAGGCCGTCGGTATCGACCTCTTCGAACGGGTCATCACAGACTTTGCCGCCCAGCGTCACATAGCCGAGCGAGATCAGGCCTTCGCATTCGCGGCGCGCGCCAAAGCCTTGGGAGAACAGCACTTGCGCAAGTTTCATGGGGAGGGCGGTGGTGGCGCGGGGGTCGCGCGGTGGTGGCAAAAAGGGAAGAAAGCGCGGCGGTGAGGCGGGCCGCAGGGCCCGCATTATCGGCGGCGCTGCGCTGCCCCTGGGTGCGGTTCAAATGCCTTACCGATGCGGTGGCGGGCGTCATGCCCCAACCTCATTCGGTCCGTTCTCTCGTTATCGGGGGCAGGCCCGTTTGTTCGACGCTGGGCGCCACCACCGTGGCCACCAGTGATTTCAGCTTCGGCAGGCATGAGCCGCAGTGGGTGCCGCATTTCAGGTTGAACTGCAGCTGCGACAGGCGGTCGTCGGCATCGCCGGCGCATTGCTTCAGCTCAGCGACGATCGCCGCTTCGCTGATGTTGAAACAGGTGCAGACCTGTGGGCTGCGCTGCGGCGCGGCCTTGCCGATCAAGGCGCCGGGCGCCAGCAGATGGCGTGCCGGGCCGGGCAGCGGCTGATCGCCTTCGAGCAGCGTGCGCAGCCAGGTTTCGCCCGACGCATCTCCGGCGAGCCAGAAGCCGCTCAGTTGCTCGACGCCGTTGACACGCTCGATGCGCAACGCGCGCTGCTGGCCGCGCCGGGCATCGTGATAAGCCAGCACGCCGGCCTGGTCTAACCCGAACGCTGCGCGCAATGGCTTTAACCATTCGTCGGTTGGAGAAAGCGCGCAGGCCGCTCGCATCAGCAGGCCGACGCGGCCCTGCGCATCGGGCTCGCGGCCAAAGGGCACGAGGCTGGCCGTGTCGAAGGCCGACAAGCTCGGCTTCAGGTACTCGCGCACCGCCAGCGCTTCGTCGGCCGGCAGCCAGGCCATGGCGGTCAGGCGCCACGGCAGCTCGACCTTCTCCAGCTTGACGGCCGCATGCTTCAACTCGGGTTGCTTCGATTGCGGGCAATAAGCCGGCGAGGTGATGGCATTGATGCCAGTGCCCGCGAGGCCTTGCGCGTCATGGCCGCCCAGCGCTTCATCACCCCAATGCATTGCAATGAACACCTGCGTGGGCGCGACGGTGTCGCTGCCGCGCACCGGCAGGATCAGGCTGCCGCGGCGCGAACTGACGCGCACCAGCATGCCGTCGTTCAACTTCAGCCGCGCCATGTCTTGCGCGTGCAGGTCGACCGTCGGCTCGCCTTCATGGCCGTACAGCCGGCCGAGCGTGCCGGTGCGGCTCATGCCATGCCACTGGTCGCGCAGCCGCCCGGTGATCAGGCTGAACGGCCAGGCGGCGCTGCTCGGCTCGGCCAGCGGCGCGCTCGGCACATCGGCGAAGCGCGCCTTGCCATCGGGTGTGGCGAAGCGGCCGTCTTCATAAAGCCGCGCCTGGCCTTGCACCTGGCCTTCACGCACGGGCCATTGCTGCGGGCCTTGCGCATCGAGCATCGCGTAGCTCAGGCCGGTGATGTCGAGGTCGCGGCCGCGGGTCGATTCACGGTGTTCGTTCCAGACCGATTCCGGCGTCAGGCGCTCGAACATCGCCTCGCGCGCTGGCGCGATGCGCCGTGCCAGGCGGCGCGCAATGTCGGCGGCAATGGCCCAGTCGTGCCGCGCCTGGCCGGCCGCCGGCACGGCAGGGCGTACGCGGCTGATGCGGCGCTCGCTGTTGGTGACGGTGCCGTCTTTCTCGCCCCAGGTCGTGGCCGGCAACAGCAGGTCGGCATAAGGCGATGTCGCGGTGGTGCTGAACGCCTCTTGCAGGATCACGAACTCGGCGCGCGCCAGTGCGCGGCGCACCGTGGTTTGGTCGGGCATTGATTGCGCCGGGTTCGTGCAGGCTATCCACAAGGCTTTGACTTCACCATCGGCCGCGGCCTCGAACATCTCGACCGCAGTGCGGCCCGGCGCGCTCGGCACCTCGGCCACGCCCCACAAGCGTGCCACTTCGGCGCGGTGCTCGGCGTTGGCCAGCTCGCGGTGGCCCGACAGCAGGTTCGCCATGCCACCGACCTCGCGCCCGCCCATGGCGTTCGGCTGGCCGGTCAATGAGAACGGCCCCGCGCCGGGCTTGCCGATCTGGCCGGTGGCCAAATGCAGGTTGATCAGCGCGGCGTTCTTCGCGGTGCCGCTCGAACTCTGGTTCAGCCCCTGGCAATACAGCGACAGCGTGGCCGGGCTGGCACCGAACCACTGCGCCGCGGTGCTCAACTCGGCTTCGCTGACGCCGGTCAGGCGCGCGGTTTCCTTCGGTGTGAATTCGCGCACCCGCGCCTTCAGCGCCTCGAAGCCGGTGGTGTGCGCAGCGATGTAGGCGGGCTGCGTGTGGCCCTCCCACAGCATCAGGTGCAGCAGGCCGTGACAGAGCGCCACGTCGCTGCCGGGCAGCAACTGCAGGTGCAGGTCGGCCATCGCGGCGGTTTCGGTGCGGCGTGGGTCGGCGACGATCCATTTCTGCGCCGGGTTCGCGCGCTTGGCGTCTTCGAGCCGGCGAAACAGGATCGGATGCGCCCAGGCCAGGTTGCTGCCGGTGATGAACACCGTCTGCGCATGGTCGAGATCTTCATAACTGCACGGTGGAGCGTCAGCGCCGAGCGTGGTTTTGTAGCCGGCGACTGCGCTCGACATGCACAGCCGCGAGTTGGTGTCGATCTGGTTGCTGCCGAGCAGGCCTTTCACCAGCTTGTTGAAGACGTAGTAGTCCTCGGTCAGCAATTGGCCGGAGATGTAGACGCCAATGGCATCCGCGCCGTGCGCCTGGTGAATTGACGCCAGCCGCTCGGCGGCGAGGTCGAGTGCCGATTCCCACGCGATCGCCACCGGCGGCTGGCCGCGTTGCAAGCGCTGCATCGGCTGCAGCAACCGCGTCTGTTGCGTGACGCTGTGGCTTGCGGTCAGGTGCAGCGTCGAGCCCTTGGTGCACAGCCGGCCGAAGTTGGCCGGGTGCTGCGGGTCGCCACGCACGCCGGTGATCTGCATGCCGCTCGATTCGATGATCACGCCACAGCCCACGCCACAGTAGGGGCAGGTCGAGCGGGTGTCGGTGTTCGGCATGGCGATGGCGAGGTGGCGGTGGCAGGGTGATGTGGCTGACCGAGGCGAAGTCAGGCCGAAAGTACGGGCTCGAACCGTTCAGGCGCAGCTGTGGCGATGGGCCGGGCCGGCCACCGGCAGCGTCAACTGCGTGCCCAGCGAAGCCAGCTCATCGGCATCCAGATGCACCTGGCCATCGATCACCTGCACGCGGAACTTGGGCGTGCAGCCCATGTCGGGGGCCGCGGCGACGCCGTCGCACAGCCCGATGGTCCAGTTGTGCAACGGGCAGGCCACGCTGTCGCCGAAGACGATGCCCTGGCTCAGCGGGCCGCCTTTGTGCGGGCAGCGGTCGAGCAGCGCAAACAACGCGTCGCTGCCGGTGCGGAAGATCGCGACCGCCGCGCCTTGCGGCCGGTTGACGCGGCGTGCGCCGAGGCGGGGGATGTCGTCGATGTGGCAGATCGGAATCCAGGTGCTCATGGTGCGAAGCTTTCTTGGTGATAACAAAGAAGAGGACAAAGAAGACGACAGACAAGAAGACAGACAAGAAGACAAGAAGGGACATTAGCCGTCGAGGAGTGAACAGAAGGCCGTGCGCCGAATGGCGATCCGTGGCTTAGCTCAAGCCGTGGTCTTGACCGGCTCGAACTGGCGCGTATCGACCTGCGCCTTGTCGAACTCGAACCACGGGTCGGGCTCGCCATCGAGCGCGAACTGCAGCTCGGCCCACAGCGCCTTGCGGCCTTCGTGATCGTTCAGGATCTTCTTCTTCACGTGCTCCATGCCGACGCGGTTCACGTAGTGCACGGTGCGTTCCATGTACCAGCCTTCCTTGCGGTAGAGCTGCATGAAGGCGCCGGTGTACTCCAGCACTTCCTCGGCGGTCTTCAGCTTGGTCAGGAACTGCGCTACTTCGGTCTTGATGCCGCCATTGCCGGCGATGTACATCTCCCAGCCGGAATCGACGCCGATGATGCCGACGTCCTTGATGCCCGACTCCGCACAGTTGCGCGGGCAGCCGCTGACCGCGAACTTCACCTTGTGGGGTGCATACATGCGCCACATCGCGCGCTCCAGGTCTTTGCCCATCTGCGTCGAGTCTTGCGTGCCCATGCGGCACCACTCGCTGCCGACACAGGTCTTCACGGTGCGCAGGGCTTTCGCGTAAGCGTGGCCGCTGGGCATGCCGATGTCTTTCCAGACGTTGACCAGGTCTTCCTTCTTGACGCCCAGCAGGTCGATGCGCTGGCCGCCGGTCACCTTGACGGTCGGGATCTTGTACTTGTCGACCGCATCGGCGATGCGCCGCAGTTCGCTGGCCGTCGTCTCGCCGCCCCACATGCGCGGGATCACGCTGTAGGTGCCGTCTTTCTGGATGTTGGCGTGGCTGCGCTCGTTGATGTAGCGGCTTTGCGAATCGTCTTTCGCTTCCTTCGGCCAGCTGCTGATCAGGTAATAGTTGATCGCTGGCCGGCAGCTCGCGCAGCCGTTCGGTGTCGCCCAATGCAGTGACTTGAACACCTCGTCCATCGAGATCAGGTGCTCTTTGAAGATCGCATCGCGCACCGTCTGGTGGCTGTGCTCGGTGCAGGCGCAGAGGGCTTTCTTCTTCGGTGTGGCCGAGTAGTCGCCGCCGGCGGTGAACATCAGCAGTTGCTCGACGAGGCCGGTGCATGAGCCGCAAGACGCGCTGGCCTTGGTCTGCTTGCGCACCTCTTCCAGCGTGAACAGGCCCTTCTCCTTGATGGCCTTGCAGATGCTGCCTTTGTTGACGCCGTTGCAGCCGCAGACCTCGTCGGTGTCGGCCATCGCTGCGGCCTTGTGGTGGCCTTCATGGCCGGTGTCGCCGATGTTCGATTCGCCGAACATCAGCTTGTCGCGGATGTCTTGCACGGTGCGGCCGTCACGCAGCAGCTTGAAGTACCAGCTGCCATCGACGGTGTCGCCGTACAGGCAGGCGCCGACCAGCTTGTCGTTGCGGATCACGAGCTTCTTGTAGACGCCGCCGTGCGGGTCTGACAGCACGACTTCTTCGCAGCCTTCGCCGCCCATGAAGTCACCGGCCGAGAAGAGGTCGATGCCGGTCACCTTCAGCTTGGTGCTGGTCTGCGAGCCGAGGTAGCGGCCGATGCCGAACTCGGCCAGGTGCGTGGCGCACACCTTGCCTTGCTCGAACAGCGGCGCCACCAGGCCGTAGGCGATGCCGCGGTGCGAAGCGCATTCACCGACCGCATAGATGCGCGGGTCGGTCAGCGTTTGAAGCGTGTCGTTGACGACGATGCCGCGCGCGCACTGCAGGCCGGCGGCTTCGGCCAACGCGGTGTTGGGGCGGATGCCGGCGGCCATCACGACCAGATCGGCCCGGATCTCGCGGCCGTCCTTGAACTGCACCGCGCGCACGCGGCCTTCTTCGTTGCCCAACAACGCGGCGGTGTGCGCGCCGAGCTCGAAATGCAGGCCGCGTTCGACCAGCGACTTCTCCAGCAGCTTGCCGGCGACGTCATCGAGCTGGCGCTCCATCAGCCACGGCGAGATGTGCACCACGGTGACCTTCATGCCACGCAGCATCAGCCCGTTGGCCGCTTCCAGGCCAAGCAGGCCGCCGCCAATCACGACGGCGTGCTGATGCGTCTTCGCGGTCGCGATCATCGTTTCTGTGTCAGCAATGTCGCGGTAGGCGATCACGCCATTCAGGTCTTTGCCGGGCACCGGCAGGATGAACGGCAGCGAGCCAGTGGCGATCAGCAGCCGGTCGTATTCGGCCACCGTGCCGTCGTCGGCCACGACGATGCGCTTGCGGCGATCGATGGTCTCGACCTTGCGGCCCAGGTGCAGCCGAATGTGGTGCTCTTCGTACCAGCTCAAAGGGTTCAGGATGATCTCGTCGAGGGTCTGCTCGCCCGCCAGCACCGGCGACAACAGGATGCGGTTGTAGTTCGGGTGCGGCTCGGCGCCGAATACCGTGATGTCGTACAGGTCGGGTGCGATCTTCAGCAGCTCTTCCAGCGTGCGCACGCCGGCCATGCCGTTGCCGATCATCACGAGCTTCATCTTCTTCATGGCGATGCGTCCTTCAAAGGCGGATAGAACGGGAGGGTTGCTCCGGCTGCGCAATCACAATGCGCGCATGAGCTTCGATGTGGACATCGGCTACGCCAGCCAGCGCGGCCCACGGGAACTGAACGAAGACTTCGGCGGCGCGGTGCGCGCAGCCGATGTCGATGCAGCCTGTGGCCTGATCGCCGCGGTGGCCGATGGCGTCTCGGCTGGAGGCCTGGGGTTGGAAGCTGCGCAGACCACGGTGATGGGCTTGCTGACCGACTTCTTCGGCACGCCGTCGACCTGGGAGCCGACGGTCGCACTCGACCGCCTGATCGGTGCACAAAACGCCTGGCTGGCCGATCACAACCGACGGCGGCTCGGCAAAGGGCAGGGCAGTGCCGCCGCGCTGACCACCTTGACCGCGCTGGCGCTGCAAGGCCAGACCTGGACCTTGGCGCATGTGGGCGATACGCGGGCCTGGCTGCTGCGCGACGGCCCGCAAGGCATCGAGCTGAGTCAACTCAGCCAGGACCACGCATTCGATCACCCCGACCTGCACAGCCGCTTGACCCGCGCGGTGGGGCTGGACGATCAGGTGCGCATCGACTTCGCGCAGGGCGACGTTCGCATCGGAGACACCTTCGTACTGACCAGCGATGGCGTGCATGGCGTGCTGAAGACGCAGCGCCTGGCCGAGCTGGCCCGCACCGGCAGCGCCCAGCAGGCGAGCGACGCGCTGGTGCAGGCCGCGCTGGGCGCCGGTGGGCAAGACAACGCGACGGCGCTGGTGGTGCGCGTCACCGGCCTCGATGCACGCGAACTGAATGACGAGATGAGTGACTTCCGGCGCCTGCCGGCCTTGCCCCTGCTGAAGGTGGGCGATGTGATCGACGGCCACACCATTACCGCGCGCGTGGCCGACTCCGGGGTGCACCTGATCTATCAGGCGCGTGAATCTCGAGGCTCTCCCGACGAAACGCAGGGCGCATTGCGGGCGATCAAGACGCTGCACCCGTCGCGAGCCAACGATCTGGAAGAGCGCGCGATGCTGGCCCACGAAGCCTGGCTCGGCCTGCGTGTCGGCGAAGGCGGTGCGCCCGGCTTCGTGCGGGTGCACCCGCGCCGCGCCGATGCCAGCGCGATCTACATCGTGTTCGACTGGCATGCCGGGCGCACGATGCAGCAGATGCTCGATGCGAAGCAGCGCGCCACGGTGCACGATGCGGTGGCGGCGGCCATCGCCGCTGCGCAGGCGCTGAGCCGGCTGCATCGCCATGGCGTGATCCACCGCGACATCAAGCCCGGCAATCTGCATCGCGGTGATGACGGTCAATGGCGCTTGCTCGACCTGGGCGTGGCCATCAGCGGCCGCGAGAGTGCCGCGCAACGCGAGCTGCACGCCGGCACGCCGAGCTACATGAACCCCGAGCAGTGGGAAGACGACCGGAGCGACGACCAGGATGATGGCCACCGCGCCGATGCCGGCAGCGACCTGTTCGCGCTCGGCGTCACGCTCTATCAATGGCTGACCGGCCGCTTGCCTTATGGCGAGATCGAGCCGTGGCAGACGGCGGGCTACCGGCGCGACCCGGTGCCCGTCTCGCGGCTGCGCCCCGATGTGCCGATGTGGCTGGATCATGTGCTGCGCAAGGCGATGGCGCGTGAACGGGCGCAACGCTTCGAGACGGCCGACGAACTGCTGCTGGCCTTGCAGCGCGGTGCGGCAAGGCAACTCGGCGCACCACCGGCCACGCCGCTGATCCGCCGCGACCCGGCGGCGCTGTGGAAGGCGGCACTCGTGATCTCGCTGCTGTTCAATGCGCTGCTGATGATCTGGCTGCTCTTTCTGCCGCGTTGATCGGCGTGAGCTGCTGGCGGGGCTGCTGCAAGCGCAATGCATGACGCGTTCCACCCGCGGCCTCAGCGAACGCGGCGAATGCCCGACATCGGCTGAGGCGGTGATGTCGAAGCAGATGTCAAAGCGGATGTCGAAGGGAATGCAGAAGACGGCGTCGAAAGAGCGGGCCTGGAAGTGGGCGCTGAAGGCGATGGCACGCGGGCCCGGCCGCCGCGCTCGGCCCAGGTGCGCGTCCAGCGGATTTGCACCAGGCGCAGCATTGCCAACATCACCAGCGCGAGCACGGCGAACGCGAGAAAGCCGTAGAAGTAGCTGTTGCTGTATTGCTTGGACTGGCCCATCGCATTGGGCAAAAAGCCGCCGCCGAGCGCCCCAATCTCACCGATCATCGAACCGGCCACCGCGGTGGTCAGCGGCCAGCGCAGCGGCACGAGCTGAAACAGCGCGCCGTTGCCGGCACCGAGCGCCGCAAAGCACAGCATGAAGAGCAGCGTGGTCAGCGCAAGCGAGCCGCTGGCCATGCCACAGGCGGCCAGCGTGGCCGAGACCAACAGCAAGACGCCGCTCAAGGTGTTGATGCCGCCGATGCGGTCGGAGATGTAGCCGCCCAGCACGCGCACCGCCGAGCCCATCAAGGTGGCCAGCATCGTCAACTGGCCGGCCTCGATTTTCGTGACCTTGAACTGGTCGTGAAAGTAAGTCGGCAAAAAACTGGCCAAGCCGATGAAGCCGCCGAAGGTCACGACATAGATCAGGCTGAAGGCCCAGCCGTCTTTTTCGAACAGGCAGGCCACATGCTCACGCAGGCTCTGGTGCTCGCGATCGGGCGGCTCCTTGGCGGCGAACCACATGACGGCCATCGGCAGCAGCATCGTCAGCGCCGCCAGGCCGTACACCGCCTGCCAGCCATAACGCTGCGCGAGTGGGGGGGCAAACAGCACCGCCAGCACGGTGCCGGAGTTGCCGGCGCCCGCGATGCCCATCGCCAGGCCCTTGTACCTGGCGGGGAACCAGCCCGAGCCCAAGGACAGCGCCACGCCGAAGCTCGCGCCGGCAATGCCCAGCAGCACGCCCATCGCGAGCACGCTGTGGTAAGTGCCGACCATGAAATAACCGAAGGCCAACGCCGCGATGATCAGCGTCATCTCGACCATCGCGGCGTTCTTGCGGCCGATGTATTGCGCCAGCACGCCGAGCGGAAAGCGCATCAGCGCGCCGGCCAGGATCGGCACCGAGATCATGAAACCCTTCTGCGCCGCATCGAGCCCGAAGCTCTCGCTGATGAATGGCCCCATTGCGCCATTCAGCACCCAGATCGCGAAGCAGAAGTCGAAATACAGGAACGACGCAGCCAGCGTCGGCCAATGACCTGAGCGAAGAAACGTCGAAAATTTGGACATGACGATGAGCTCGGAATGCGGCTGCGCGACCGGGGGCCGGACAGGCAGGCGGGTTGTAGAAAAAGGCGCGGGGCCCGCCAACGAAGGGCGGCGGGTGGAGTCGATATCGGCGCTTCGGCCTGAGGCACGAAGCCCATCAAGCGGCAGAACGGCACTCGTTGCGAGTACCTCACCAGTGCGGTGCGTCGTTACACCACGGGACGAGCTGTACGCAAAGGGTGTGCCCAAGGCTTGCATGCGGCGAAGGCCCATGCCGACCGAACTCGCCTCTTCACGCACTGCAATGCCTTTGCTGCGCCTTCTTCCGTTCGATGCGGCTTTGGCCGAAGCCCTGATGCATGGCCTGGCTCAGGCGGGGCATGACAGCGCACAGTGGACCCTGGCTGAGGCGATGGCCCATCTCGGTGCCGCAGCGCTTGATGGCGCACCTGAACAGGTCGTGCATCTCCTTATCGTGGGCCCGCCCGAACAACACGAAGGCCTCTTGCTGGAGAGGCTCAGCGCAGCGCGTGCTGCGCTGCCTGGCCCGATCAGCCTGATCGGGCCGGCCGTTAGGTCGCTGCAAGCCTGGCTTCAGGCCGGTCTGAGCGGCTGGTGGCCGGCCAGCGCGGCGACCGATGCGCAAGCGCTGGCGGCATTCATCGAGGTCGATCGGTACCGATGGCAGCGTGAAGCGATATTGCGTGCCGACACCGCTCAAGCACAAGAACAGCTCGATGAGCGCAAATGGATCGAGCGCGCCAAGGGCGTGCTGATGCAGGCGCGCGGCATCGGTGAAGACGAAGCCTTCCGCGTGCTGCGCGGCGCGTCGATGCACACCAATGTGCGCGTCGGCGAGGTGTCGCGCTCGGTGCTGAAGGGCGCGCAGTGGGGCGACGCGATCAACCGCGCCGGCCAATTGCGCATGCTGTCGCAGCGCCTGGTGAAGCTGGCCGCCCAGCGCCTGGCCGGCATCGATGCGCGGCGCGCGCGCACCGCGCAGCAAGCTGCGTCACAGCGCGCGCAAGAGAATCTCGATCACTTGAGCGCCTTGCCGCTGTCGGCCGACGCGCTCGATTGGCGTGCCGCGCTGGCACCGGCCCAGGCGGCATGGCTTGCGCTGAACGCGGTGCTCGACAAGCGCCAGACCGCGGCGGTGCTGCCGGCCGTCGATGCAGCGGCCGAGGTACTGCTCGCGTCAGCCGAAGCGCTGACCGAAACGCTGGAGCAGGCCGGGGGCCGGCGCGCATTGCACATCGTCAACCTGTGTGGCCGCCAGCGCATGCGCGTGCAGCGCGTGGCCAAGATCGCGTTGATGGGCATCGTGCGAGGCCAGCCCATCCTCGGTGACGAGCTGGTCGCGCAGTTGAATGCGTTTGAAGCGGCCTTGCTGGAGCTGGAGCAGGCGCCGCTGAGCAGCCATGACATCCGTGACGCGCTGGCCTCGGCGCGCAACGAGTGGATGCTGGTGCTGCGTTGCCTGCGCGGTGATGGTGCCGCAGGTGTTGTCGTGATCAGCCGCCATCGGCGGGACGATTACGGTGATGACACCTGCATCGAACTGGCCCGCGCCAGCGATGTGCTGATGGACACCTTCGATCGATTGACGGCGGCTTATGAGCACAGCTTGCAAGTGATCATGTCCTGAGGGCTGGCGCAGCGGGCTGGATGCAGAGCCTCGGGCAGATCGGTTACGGGTGAAGAACAAGAGGCGCAGGACAACGGGCGCAAAACGACGGGCAGATAGCGAAGGCGATGCCGTCGCCCTTGTTGCGGCGCTCGTGCGTCACGGCGTTGGCATCATGGATTTTTGAGCCATCGCCAGCGCCGTGACACAGTCACTCAGCGTCCCGAAGCGCTCAGGGGTTGCCGAACTCCAGCGTCATCGTGCTGGAATGGCTCAGGCGCACGGCACCGTGGTCGTCCGGCAGCACATAGGCCTTGTCGGCGCCGACCTTGGCGCGCAGGAAGTTGACGGCGTCCCAGTTGGTCACGCCGTTGAACCATTGCGGCGGCTTGATCACCAGCTGGCCCGAGCTGTCACGCACGACCAGATTGCTGGGGGCTTCACCCACCACGCTCTTCGCGATACCGCCGACCACGCCGTCGCCCGCCACCATCAGCAGCGAGCTGTTGCGCCCGAGGATGTCGCTCTCGTCGAACCAGATCTTGTCGTTGCGGTCCATGCCTGCCCAGGCTTTCTCGCCCGGCTCGAAGTTGAGTTCGGCCCAGTTCGACGGGTCTTGCGTGCTGCCGCTGTAGCGCTGCGCGCGGCCTTGCCAGTCACGCGGCACAGCCACTTTCTGCGTGCAGCCCGGCGGCACGTTGAACGATGCGTCGGGGCCGTTGAAGCTCGGGTTCTCGCCCGGCGCAAGGTTGCGGAAAAAGGCGACCCGAATCGTCTGGCCGGTGTTGTTCTTCAGCCTGACTTCCTTCGGGCCGCCGCCGGTCACCGAGCCGGTGCTGTTGCTGCAGGTGTTGGCCGACAGCGCATTGACGACGTTCCAGCTTGCGTCTTGCGCGAAGCTGCCGCCGGTGTTCGGGTCGTTCCACAGTTCGGAGTTCGCATGGCGCAGATAGCGGCCGCCGAAGTTCAGTGACTCGAAGCTCACCCCCTGGCCCGACAGGCCGGGGCGGGCGCACCAGGTCGCATCGCGCTTGAAGGTGTCGGAGTTGTCGGAGCTGTCCAGGCGGATGCGCGAATTGAAGTGGCGCAGGTAACGGCCGGGCAGGTTTTGCGATTCCAGCGAATAGCAGTTGCCGTTGGCCAGGCCGCTGACGATGCGGAACGACGACTCCTTGCGCAGCGATTCGCTGCTGGAGGTGCTGACGACCGCGGTGTAGCCGAGCGAGTTGGTCTGCCGCAGGTAGCGATCGGTATAGCCCGGCGTCGTGACCTGGAAGGATTTGAGTTCGCCCACCGGAAGTTTGACGTCGGCAGCGAACGCCAGGGCTGGCAATGCCAGCGCAGCCATGCAAGCCAACCAGGTTTTGATGTTGATGCTCATGAGTTTGAAATCGTTGGATATGCGCCAGTTTTTGCGAAGGCTTGCTGGCAAGGGCGGGGGCGACCGCAAGGTGTGCGTCGACCGACGCGGTGCAAGGCCTGACCGCCCATTTCAGCGGCGGCTCCTGGGGTGAGGTCAGAGCGATGAGCGTCGGCCGTTGCGTGAAACTCCATTTGAATATGAAGTTAGCGGTCGATCGAAATATTGCAGATCGCCGATGCCCAGCGCCGCGCATTTGTATTTTTCTAATGGCGGTTGTAAGCGCATGCACTGCCGATGCGTCCTGTCCGTAAAGGGTTTGTCCGGGCGTCGGAAGCATTGACAAGCCCGCGGCGGCGCTGTTTCAGGATGCGAAGCATGTCGCTCACCTGGGGCGCTAGCATGCGCAGCAACGGCCGGCGAGTGGCATCGATCGCGAAGCGGCTGCGCGCCAGTGCGACCTGACGTTACAGCGCAATAACATGTCGTTCAGACGGATCGGCAGGCAACGGCGGGATGCGCATGGCCCACGTTGATGCGCTGTCAGAAAGCGGTGTTGACCCCTGGGCAGCGTTGGCGTTGAGCGCTTGGAAATGAACACTTGCCCATCTCAGACGCGTCACTTTGGCCAGGGCGTCGATGGCCTTCGTGAATGAAGATGGTGAACGCAGACGGCGTCACGGAAAGCGGCGGATCGGTAGGCGCCGAACGATTCATGAAGGGGATTCAGCCCGCCGGCAAATCGCCGCAAGCCGGCAGTTTCGGCAAGCCCTCTTCATTCAGGCCACGCGCGGCGCGCACGGCTCGCAGCACGGCGATCGCCACCACTTCGGCGGCCAGCGTGCCCAAGACGCTGACATGCGCGGTCAGCCCGCTTTGGCCGGTGCCGAGCGCAAACAGCGTGTCGCCGTCGCTGTGGGTGTGCACCGGGCTGATGGTGCGCGCGAGGCCGTCGTGGGCCATCTGCGCAATCTTCTGGGCTTCGGCTTTGGTCAGCCGCGCATCGGTGGCGATCACGCCCAGCGTTGTCGCTTCGCCGATCGGCAGATGCGGCGGCAGCTCGCCGCGCAGCATCGCTTGGGTCACGCCGAGCGTGCGCAGGCCTTCAGCGGTGCGGGCGCCGGCCAGCACCTGGCCGGTGGCGGGGTCGATCACATCGCCGACCGCATTGACCGCGACGATCGCCCCGACCGTGATGCCCTGGACGCGAACCGATGCGCTGCCGATGCCGCCCTTCATCGCTCGTTCGATGCCGTACAACTTGCCGACCACCGCACCCGCGCCTGCGCCGGCGTTGCCTTCAGCGGGCGCGTCGCGGCCCGCGGCCACGCAGGCCGCATGGCCGGCCGCGGCATCGGGGCGGATGCGCGGGTCGCCAGTGAACAGGTCGAACAGGATGGCGGCCGGCACGATCGGAATGCGCGCCGGGCCGACTGGCAGGCCGATGCCTTGCTCATCCAGCCAGCGCATCACGCCGCCGGCGGCATCGAGCCCGAAGGCGCTGCCACCTGACAGCAAGACGGCATGAACGTGTTCAACGGCGTTGACCGGCGCCAGCAGCTCGGTCTCGCGCGTGCCGGGTGAAGCGCCGCGTACGTCGACGCCGGCCACCGCACCGTCGGTGCACAGGATGACGGTGCAACCGGTGGGCCGGCGGCTGTCGGTGAAATGGCCGACGCGAATGCCGGCAACATCGGTGATGCTGTTGTTCATGCGGCCCCGGCCCTCAAGCCTTGCGTTGATCAATCACGTTAGCAAGCATCGGCGGCCCGGGGAGGGCGGCGCCGCTTCATCCGCTTTGTCCGCTCGCCTTGTCCGCTCTGTCCGCCTGATCTATCCGATCCCGAGCACGGGCTTGAATCGGGTGAGGTAGCGCCAAGCAATCCGCCACGAACCCTATTCGTACACGCTCGCCGTCGCCGTCATTCGCGCCGAGATCTCGCCGAGCTGATGCAGCGAATCGCCAAAGCTCATCTCCAGCACCGTCAGGCGCTTGAAGTAGTGGCTGCCGATGTATTCGTCGGTCACGCCGATGCCGCCATGCAGCTGCAGGCATTGCTGGCCGACGAAGCGCATCGATTGACACAGGTGGTACTTGGCTTGCGCCAGCGCGCGGCGGCGGGCCTCGGCCGGCTCATGGAGTTTGAGGCTGGCGAAGTAACTCATTGAGCGCGCCAGTTCCAGCTGCATCTTCACATCGGCCATGCGGTGGCGCAGTGCCTGGAAGCTGGCGATGGCCACGCCGAACTGCTTGCGCGTGTTCATGTAGTCGACGGTCAAGGCCACCAGCCTGTCCATCGCGCCAACGGCTTCGGCGCACAGCGCGGCAATGCCGATGTCTACGGCCTGTTCCAGCGCTGCAAAGCCGGCGCCGGGCAGCGCCAGCAAGGTTGCGGGCGTGTTGGCGAAGCTGACTTCCGCTGCGCGGCTGCCATCCTGCGTGCCATAGGCGCGCGTCACGACACCTTGGGCGCGGCGCTCGACCAGCAGCAGCGCAATGCCTGACGGGTCGTCAACCGCACCCGACACCCGCGCCGGCACGATGAACGCATCGGCCTGATCGCCCGCCGGCACGATGCTCTTGCTGCCGGTGATCAACCAGGCGGCACTGGCCTGCGTCGCGGTGGTGGTCACGTGTTGCAGGCGATAGCGGGCGGCGCGCTCCTGATGGGCCAGCACGACGAGCACATCGCCTGATGCGATGCGCGGCAGAAAGCTTTGCTGCACCGCCTCGGGCGCGTTGGTCGACAACACGCCGGCCGCGATCAACGCGCCTTGCGCATAGGGCTCCAGCACCAGGCCGCGGCCCAGCTCTTCCATCACGACCATCGCATCGACCGGCCCGAAGCCCATGCCGCCGTGCGCTTCGGGCACGGCCAAGCCGGTCAATCCGAGTTCGGCCATCTCGCGCCACGCGTCCCGGTTGAAGCCGCCTGCCTTGACGATGCGTTGGCGGCGCGTGAAGTCATAGCCTTTGTCGACCCATTTGCGCACTGAGTCGCGCAGCATGTCCTGGTCGTCTGAAAAATCGAAGTCCATGGTGTTGTCCTTGTGCGGAACCTGCGAGTGGGACGGTGCGGCTCAGCCGAGCACGGTCTGCGCAATGATGTTGCGCTGCACTTCGTTGCTGCCGCCGTAGATGGTGGTCTTGCGGGTGTTGAAGTAATCGGACGCCAGCGACGCGCTGTGGGCTGCCCCCACATACTCGCCTTGCCAGCCGGCCGCCATGGCTTCGTGGATGAGCGGCAGGCTGAATGGCCCGGCCGCCTGCATCATCAGCTCGGTGTAACGCTGCTGGATCTCGCTGCCGCGAATCTTCAGCAGGCCGGCCACGTCGAGCGATTGCCGGCTGCCGCTTTTGCCGTTCTCGGCACTGAGCACGCGCAGCACCATCATCTCGAGTGCGATCACATCGACTTCGAGCTTGGCGATCTCGTCGCGAAAGCGCGGGTCGTCGTACACGCCTTCGAGCTGGGCAATGCGCTTGAGCCGGCCGAACTCGCGCTTGCTGCGGTTGACATCGGCGATGCTGGTGCGCTCATGCGACAGCAGGTGCTTGGCGTAAGTCCAGCCCTGGTTCTCCTGGCCGATCAGCTGATCGACCGGCACCTCGACGTTGTCGAAGAACACCTCGTTGACTTCGGCTTCACCATCGAGCATCACGATGGGCCGCACCGTGACGCCAGGGCTTTTCATGTCGATCAGCAAAAAGCTGATGCCGGCTTGCGGCTTGCCTTCATGGCTGGTGCGCACCAGGCAGAAAATCCAGTCGCCGAATTGGGCGAGCGTGGTCCAGGTCTTCTGGCCGTTGACGAGGTAGTAGTCGCCTTTGCGGTCAGCGCGCGTCTTCAGCGAAGCCAGGTCTGACCCCGCGCCGGGCTCGCTGTAGCCCTGGCTCCACCAGACTTCACCGCTTGCGATGCCAGGCAAAAAACGCCGTTGCTGTTCTGCGCTGCCGAAGGCCATGATCACTGGCGCCACCATCACCGGCCCGAACGCCAGCACGCGCGGTGCACCGGCCGTCACGCATTCTTCTTCGAACAGATGGCGCTGCACGGCATTCCAGCCCGGCCCGCCGAACTCTTTGGGCCAGCCCCAACCCAGCCAGCCCTTCTTGCCGAGGATCTTGGCCCAGCTCTGGAAGTCGTCACGCGTCAGGCGCTTGGCGGCGTGAACCTTATCGGCCAACGAGCGTGGCAAGTTCGCTGCGACCCATTCACGCACCTCGGCGCGAAAGGCCTGTTCTTCGGGGGTGAAACTCAAATCCATTCTGGTCTCCTGGTGCCCTGTCGGGCCAGGCGGCTTTCTAGCATGAACGCGGGGAAGGCCTTGTCACCGGCGCGATGCCTGTTGAAAGCGCTGCGGGCTGCCATCAGCCCGCAGCAGGCTCAATACCGCAACGGCAGTGCTGGCAGATGGAGCAGTTGCGCGATCGAATCCGCGGCAAGCCGGTTCAGGTACCGCATGTTTTCTGCCGTCGTGACTTGACCGATCTCGACGAAGACCAATTCCCGCACGCCATCGTGTGCGGCGAAGTAGAGCTTGCGGCGTGATGCCTGAGCGTCATCGACGTTGACACCGTCCGGGATGCTCACCACCAGCAACTGTTGCCCGCCGTAGGTTTCAAAGCCCACGTCGGCATGGCCCAGGTCGGCGAACGATTGCCCGTCGCGCAAGCTGACGGCGGTGGGGCTGTCGAAACTCAGTTCGATTGCTGATGCGCCGGCCGGGTTGTCACTGCTGCTGACTTGGCGCCAGTGGCGTGTGCCATCGGCCGCCACGCCGTAGTAGCTTGTGAACTCCGTGAGGGAGTTCAGCGCTGTTCCATCGACCTGTTGTTCCGCCTGCAAACGGGCATACGCTCCACCACGCAGCTGAACCTTGGCAAGCTTCGGAAAGAGTTTGGCGCCCCATGGATAACGCTGCGAAGGTGAGGTGTTGTCTGATGGCGCAGGCTCCGGCAGGAAGGGTTCGCTCGATTGAATGTATTGCCGGTTCAGTTCTTGCCCGCGCAGGTCGACCACGTTGCGCAGCTCGGCGGCAACGTCCATGCCGTAGCGCACCTCCAGCACGCGGCCATGATCATTCACAAAAGAGGCATTCTCTCCAAGCTGCCAGCCACGTTCAGCATCCAGAAAGTCGGGCGTCAAATCATCGTTTGCATTCACCCGATGAAAGACATCGGCCTCTTTGGCAGAGATTTGCCAGCGTTTGGTGATGTTGAAGTCTTGGCCGCGAAATCCGCCGTTGTACAGCAACGCTTGAATGACGGTATAGCTGTCGGGTGTGGAGGGCTCAGCGGGCAGCGCGTTGGAGGAAAACAGATAGCTGCCATCGAAATAGGTTCGAGCCTCCCAGTAGTCGGGCTTGGGGTTTTGGAACAGATCGGCCCATTCGAGGGTCTGGCCGTCGAACCAAGACTTCGCCTGAGCTGCTGCTGCGCGGGCTTCAGCCGCGTGAGGCCCGGATGCCGCTGCGATGTAGTCGTCGTCCAGGGACAAGGCATCGAGATGAGCGTCCCGTCGGACAACCGCTTCCGCATCGGTGCGGCCCACGCCGGCCTTGATGATCTGCTCGGCGCGCGTGCGCAAGGGCGTGAACAGATAAGACTGCACCGACGCTGAGTACGGGCGTGTCAGCAGCACACGGCGGCTGCCGACGGCCTGGCCTGTCGCGCCATCGATCGCTTCTGCAGGCACTTGGGCGATCAAGGGCCTGAGGGCTTGTTGGGAAGCCAGGTCCAGCGCAGCTTGCATGTTCGGGTCGATCACGAGGCGGTAGTCGCCCTGGGCATTGGTCTGCGCAGAGAGTTCACCCGCATCGCAGTTCATGTTGGCGTTTTCGTCGATGCAGACGGTGGCGCCTGACAGATAGCCATTCATGACTTTGCCCGTCAGGCTGATGTCGGCAACGGGAGCCAGAGGCGCAGGTGGTGGCGAGGCCTGCGGACCGTCATCGCCACCGCCGCATGCGCTCAACAGCGCCGCGCCCAGCAGTGGCGCGAAAGCAATGAAAGTCGCTGAAAGCCAGGTGGGCCGATGGCGGTCGTTGGTGGCGTTATCTCGCATATCTGGCTCCCGTTTTTGATGTCGTCTCAAATCGTAGCATCGGGTAGATAGGCTGAAGAGACTTAACCTAACTTGTTATAAGAATGCATAAATAAATGGGGAGGCTGCACCTGAGTTCACCTGCGGATCGGCCTGGAGGTGGTGGTTGGCGTGTTGTTATGTTCCAACACGCTTCAGGTGCCGAGGCGAACGTTGGCTACACTGCCGCCCTCAAGCGCTGAGGAGCGCTTACCCGCACAAGAGGCTCTCACCCTCGCTCACTTCACAGATGTCCTGGCGACGTCTTGACGCTGACAACTCACAGCTTTCGTTGGCCATCGCGGGAATGGCCTTCAACGAACTGGAGTGCCCATGTCGGCCTTGCCTTTTTCATCGCGTTCCTTACCGCGTCATTCTTCCAACTCCTCGGTGTCTGAGGATTCATCTCCAACCTCACGCGCCACTGCGCCGCCATGGGCGGTCGTCACTGGTGCGGGCTCGGGCATCGGCCTCGCGCTCACCAACGCGCTGCTGGCGCGCGGCAGCGAGGTGATTGCCATCGATCGCGATATCTCCATCATTGATTCGCGTGCGCATGCCTGTGCGATCGACGTTCGCGATGCCTCGGCGATGGCGCAATTGGCGCAATCGTTGGTGGGATGCCCCGTCAGCCATGTGTTCGCCAATGCCGGTGTGGGCGGCATGCCCGGTGATGTGCTGAGCTGCAGTGACGAGGCCTGGCAGTGGGCGTTCGACGTGAACGTGCTGGGCGCCTTGCGCAGCCTGCGCCTGTGGTGGCCGCATCTGCAGGCCGGCGCGGGCAAGGCGGTGGCGACCTTGTCGAGCGCGGCCTTGCAGAGCTTCCCTGGCGCCGGCCCGTACCGCGCCACCAAGGCCGCTTTGCTGAGTGCGATGGAAGGCCTGTACTACGAGAGCCGCGGCAGTGGCGTCAGTGTGCATGCCTTGTGCCCTGGCATGGTCAGAACCGATGTCATGAATACGCAGCGTTATGACGAATACCTGCGTTGCACGACCGCCATGGCCCATAACGCCAAAGTGCAGCCGAATGCCTTCACGGCCCATGTGGGGCAGGCGATGGCGCGCGCCGAGCCACCCGACGTGTTCGCCGCGCGCCTGCTGGCGCAGCTCGATGAAGGCGCGCCGTTCTATTGGGTGACGCATCCGGAAAGCTGGGCCTGGATCGAGGGCCGCCACGAAGCCATTCGCGATGGTGCCAAACCGTTCAGCCGCTTCGGAGTGCCGGCATGAATGCGCTCGTTAGCGAGTTGAAGACCCGCGCCCGGATGCGGCTGAACGCAGTGCGCAAAGGCGGGCTGTTGATCGTGCCGCCCCGCAAGGGCCCCTGGCGATTGCGCGATGCCTTGACGCTGGTAGCGCGTGAGGCCGGCTTTCTGAACTGGGCGCATGCCTTGCGCGTGCTCAGCGGCCACGCTCAGCCGGGTGATGACATGGGCACGCTGTGGCATTCGCGGGAATGCCATCACTTCATGAGCCATTGGTTTGCCGATCGCGCGAGGGCCGAGGTGTTTCTGGTGCAGAGCCCTCACTCGGTGCTGTTGCCTTATCGCCGCCAGTTCGTCGGCGTTGACGCGCATTACCTGCTGGCGCTGGGCGTGCCCCTGGACGATGCGGCCTGGCAGCCCGTGGGCAGGAACCTCGTTGCAGCTTATGGCGGCAGCGCTTGGCAGGCTCTGTGTCACAAACGCCTGGTGGCGCTGGCTCCGCGGGCGGGTGTCGGCAAGAACGGCTCCGATGGCGAGGAGGTTGAGGCGGCGCTGACAATGACCTCCACGGCTTTGTAAGGCCACCTTGCGCAGGCCTTGAACGCGGCGGTCAGAATGCAGGCCTTATTTGCAGCCACGATGGAAGCCATGAAGATCGCCACGTTCAATGTCAACAGCATCGGTGCCCGCCTGCCGCGCCTTCTCGAATGGCTGAAGGAGACGGCCCCCGATGTGGCCTGTCTGCAGGAGCTCAAGACCGTCGATTCGAACTTCCCGCACGAGGCCTTGCGCGAAGCCGGCTATGGCGCGATCTGGCACGGCCAGAAGTCGTACAACGGCGTGGCCATCCTGGCACGTGGCGCCGACCCGGTGGAGCGCCGCCGCGGCCTGCCGGGCGACCCCGAGGACACCCACAGCCGCTATATCGAGGCCGAGGTCAACGGCATCGTGATTGGCTGTCTTTATCTGCCGAACGGCAACCCGCAGCCCGGCCCGAAGTTCGACTACAAACTGGCCTGGTTCGAGCGGCTGATCGCCCATGCCGATGAACTGTTGAAAGAGGGCCGGCCGGCGGTGCTGGCGGGCGACTACAACGTGATCCCGACCGATGGCCTGGCCGACATCTATTCGCCGACGTCATGGAAGAAAGATGCGCTGGTGCAGCCGCAAAGCCGTGAGGCTTATTTCCGCTTGCTGGAACAGGGCTGGACCGATTCAATCCGCACCCGTCACCCGACCGAGCCGATGTACACCTTCTGGGATTACATGCGCAACCGCTGGCCGCGCAACGCCGGCTTTCGCATCGACCACCTGCTGCTGTCGCCGCAACTCGCGCCGCGTCTGAAAGACGCGAATGTCGACCGCGAAACCCGTGGTCGCGAGAAGGCCAGCGACCATGCGCCTGCCTGGGTGGAGCTGAGCGAGGCCTGAGCGGGCGGAGAACCGAGATGGCTGAAGTGCGGCCCGCTCAGGGCTTGCGCTCCAGCCGCATCACATCGTTCTCGCGCTTCATCTGGAAGCGCGTCAGGAAGCTGTTGCCGAGCAGGATGTAAGGCATCTCCGTCGGGATCACGATCGCCTCCACGCCATACACCTGCACATCGCCGATGCGTATCGAGGTCAGCATCACCCGGTACACCGGCACGGAGCCGTTGGCCGTGCCGGCGAAGCCGCGCTGACCGTCCTTGAATTTGAGGCCGATGCGTTCGGCCTCGGCCTGGCCCATCGATACGTTGGTCGCACCGGTGTCGACAAGAAACTGCACGCTGCGGCCGTTGATCGAGCCACTGGTCGTGAAGTGGCCGCCGGAGCCGGCGGTCAGCACGATGGTCGAGCCACCGCCTTCACTGTTGGCGCCACCGAGGTTGACCTGGGCGCCGCCCAGCAGCAGCTGAACGCGCTTGCCCGCCAGATCGATCACGGCGCCATCGGCCGTCACGCTGACGAGCTTGACGCCTTGCACGGTCGCCCCCACCGCCACGGTGCGCGGCGTGCCATCGATCATCAGCAAGGCTTTGTCGCCGAGCCGGCCGCTCATCGAGACGTTCTGGGCCGCGGCAGCGCCGGCCCACAAGCAGGCTGCCACGGCAAGGAGGTGCTTCAAGCTCAGTCGCGGAAGTTGTCGAACGACAGCGGGGCGTCGGGCACTTCTTTCCGGATCACCGCCATCGCGGCTTGCAGGTCGTCGCGCTTGGTGCCAGTCACGCGCACGGTGTCGCCTTGAATCGCGGCCTGCACCTTCATCTTGCTTTGCTTGATGAGGGTCTGGATCTTCTTGGCGGTATCGGAGTCGATGCCGCTCTTGACGGTGATCAACTGCTTGACCTTGTCACCGCCGATTTTTTCGATCTTCGCCGTGCGGTCGAGGTAACGAACGTCGACACTGCGCTTGGTCAACTTGGCCACCAGAATGTCCAGCACCTGGCTGATCTGGAAGTCGCTGTCGGCGAAGACCGTCAATTCTTTTTCTTTCAGTTCGACGCGGGCCGAGGAGCCCTTGAAGTCGAATCGGGTGCCGATTTCTTTGGCCGTCTGGTCTACCGCGTTGCGTACTTCGACGAGATTGGGCTCTAACACGGCATCAAAACTGGGCATATGGGCTCTCGGTTTCTCGGTTCACTGATCAGCGAAAATTCTGCCATGCAAATCGAATCGGGCGTGAGCCTGAAACCCTACAACAGCTTCGGCCTGCCGGCGGTTGCGCAAACACTGGTGCGCGTGGCCAGCGATGCCGATGTGCGCCGGGTCGTTGACCATCCTCAACTGGGCCGCTCGCCGAAGTTCGTGCTGGGCGGCGGCAGCAACATCATCTTGACGCGCGACATGCCGCAGGTGGTGTTGAAGGTCGAGATCTTCGGCAAGCGGCTGGTGGCCGAGCGCGATGACGCGTGGATCGTTGAGGCCGGCGCCGGCGAGAGCTGGCACGACCTCGTCAGCTGGACACTCGCCCATGGCCTGCCTGGCCTGGAGAACATGGCCTTGATTCCCGGCACGGTGGGGGCCTCGCCGGTGCAGAACATCGGTGCTTACGGCATCGAGCTGAAAGACCGCTTCGAGTCGCTCGATGCGGTCGATTTGGTGACGGGCCGCAGTGTCACGCTCGATGCCCGCATGTGCGCCTTTGGCTATCGCGACAGTGTCTTCAAGCATTCGCTGGCCGGGCGCAGCGTGATCACGCGGGTGCGCTTTCGGTTGCCCAAGCCGTGGCAGCCGGTGCTGGGTTACTTCGAGCTTGAGCGCAAGATCGCCGAGACCGGCATCGCTTCGCCGAGCCCGCAGCAGGTGTTCGACTGGATCTGCGCGATCCGCCGCGCCAAGCTGCCCGATCCGGCCATCGTCGGCAATGCCGGCAGCTTCTTCAAGAACCCGGTGGTGACGCCCGAGCAGTGCCGCGACATCATCGGCCGCGACCCGGAGATCGTGCATTACCCGATGCCTGACGGAAGCATGAAACTCGCGGCCGGCTGGATGATCGATGCCTGCGGCTGGAAGGGCAAGAGCGTCGGCCAGGCCGGCGTGTATGAGAAGCAGGCGCTGGTGCTGGTCAACCGGGGCGGCGCGATCGGGTCAGAGGTGATGACCTTGGCCCGTGCGATTCAGGAGAGTGTCTACGGCCGCTTCGGCATCCGCCTGGAGCCTGAGCCGGTGGTGGTCTGAGATGGCGGCCGAAGGCTGGCGCGTCATTGCCTTGCGGCATGCGCCGCCGGTGCCGCGCCTGCTGGCCGTGATCTGGAGCGTGGCGCTGATCAGCCTGTGGGCCGGTGTGTGGCGGCTGCGACCTTCCGGTGTGATAAGCCTGATGCTGCTGAGCCTGGCGGCCATGTCGACCGGTTGGTGGGTGCGCTGGCAGCGTGAGCGCGCGGTGCGCGAAGCGCCGTTACCGCAGTTCCTGAAGCGCAAATTGCGCGAGACCTATCCGCACCTGAGCGGCAAGGAATGCGAGCTGGTAGAGCGCGGGCTGCGCCAGTTCTTCCTCGCCTGCCTGCGCAGCCGGCGCCAGTTTGTTGCGATGCCGTCGAAGGCCGTTGACGCGATGTGGCATGAGTTCATCTTGCACACACGGGCTTATCGCGATTGGTGTGACACCGCGCTGGGCTGGTTTCTGCACCACACGCCGGCCGAGGCATTGGGCCCGCAGGCGCAGGGCAACGATGGCCTGCGCCGCGCGTGGTACTGGGCCTGCCGCGATGAAGCGATCCAGCCACAGCGGCCCACGCGGCTGCCTTTGCTGTTCGCGCTCGATGCCAAGCTGGCGATTGCCGGCGGCTTTCACTACGCGGCCGATTGCCGCGACATCGCGCAGAAGAGCGCGGCCGGCGGTGATGGGGTCCAGGCTTACTGTGGCACTGACTTTTCCAGCAGCGGCTTCAGTGGCGACGCCGAAGGCCTGGGTGGCATGGCGGCATCGTCGGACGGCTTCAGCAGTGATCAGCGCGATGGCTTCAGTGGCGGCGGCAGTGACAGCAGCGAGGGTTTCGGCGGCGATGGCGGCGCAGACGGTGGCGGTTGTGGCGGCGCAGGAGACGGTGGCGGCAGCAGCGATTGACGGCGTGGGGCCTTAGCGCCGCGTGTCAGCGCGAGGCTTGCCGATGCGGTTGCAGCGAAGCGAGTCATGATGCGTTGCCGGTGCACCAGCGCAGCATCACGGCTACATCACTTCAGCGCTGCATTTACTTCCAGCAAGACCTTGCCTTGCGTGCCGCGGCTGGCCAGCAGCAGCTGGGCTTGCGCGGCATCGGCCAAAGGCAGTGTGGCGTGGATGCGCAACTGCCATCGCGCTTGCGCGACGGCATCGAACAATGCCGCCGCACGCGTTCGCAAACTGTCGGGGTCTTCAACGTAATGCGGCAGCGACGGCCTTGTCAGCGTCGCCGACTTGGCCATCAGCGAGACCGGGTTGACCGGCGCCACCGGGCCGCTGGCCGCACCGAACAGCACCAGGTGGCCGCGCTTGGCGAGCACCTGCAGGCTGTGGTCGAAGGTGGTGGCGCCGACCGAATCGAACACCACCTCGGGGCCTCGGCCGTTCGTCAGGCGCAGCACCTCGTCGGCCCACGATCGGCCTTCGTCGTAGCGCACCGGCTCGACGCCGAGGCTGGCCAGCCAGTCGCTCTTCGCGGCCGAAGAAGCCGTGCCCAGCACCCGCAGGCCGCGTTGCTTCAGCATCTGCACCAGCAGGCCGCCGACGCCGCCGGCCGCGGCATGAACCAGCACGGTCTGCCCATCAGACAGCCGCGCCACGTCATGCGCCAGCATGTGCGCCGTCAAGCCCTGTTCGATCACGGCGCAGGCGGTTTTCAGTGGCGTGGTGTCCGGCACCGGCACCAGGTGCGAGGCCGGCACGGCAATCTGTTCGGCATAGCTGCCTTGCGCTCCGGTCGTGAAGGCCACGCGGTCGCCGATCTGAAAGCCTTGCACGCCATCGCCTTTGGCCTCGATCACGCCGCTGCCTTCGATGCCCAGGCGCCAGGGCAGCGTGATGCCGGGAAAACGGCCTTCGCGCTGATAGATGTCGACGAAATTGAGGCCGGCATAAGCCACGCGCACCAGGGCCTGGCCGGCGGCCGCCGAGGGGTCGGGCCGCTCATCGACCTGGACCCTGTCTGCGCCGCCGTGTTGAAACACCCAGGCGGCTTTCATCGTTGGACTTTCATCGGGTTCGCTCCTCGAGTCGGCCTTGAGACCAGCCGCCAAGGCAATGTATGTGAGCATTCTCCAGTTCGATACCGCATGTGATTTCCCGCTGAAGTGCAAGGTCGGAATTCTGGCGTGCCGTTGCAGCGTTAGCTTGCGATGGCCCATCGCAAGACATCACAAGGCATCGCGATGTCGGGCTTTGACCTGATCGCGACCCAGTCTTTGCAATTCGCGTAGAACGACGGGCATTGAGGTAGCCGGACATTCGAAGGGTGCCGGCCCGATTCAAACTCGCCCTTCTCATCGGGCGTCAAACCTTCCCACTTCATTCAAACAGCCAAGGAGAGATTTGATGGAACATCGCCAACTCGGCCGCTCGGGCCTGCAGGTACCGGCTTTCAGCCTCGGTACGGCCACCTTTGGTGGCTCGAACGAATTCTTCCAGCGCTGGGGCCAGGTGCAGGTCGATGAAGCGACGCGCATGGTCGACCTCTGCCTGGAGCACGGCATCAACTTCTTCGATACCGCCGATGTGTATTCGAAGGGCGACTCGGAAACCATCCTCGGCAAGGCGCTGAAGGGCAAGCGTCACAACGCGCTGATCTCGACCAAGTCGACCTTTCCGATGGGCGATGGTCCGAACGACAAAGGCTCGTCGCGCCATCACCTGATCCGCGCCTGCGAGGCGAGCCTGAAGCGGCTAGGCACCGATCACATCGACCTTTACTTCATGCACGGCTTTGATGCGCTGACGCCGGTTGAAGAGACCTTGCGCGCGCTCGATGACCTGGTGCGCAGCGGTAAGATCAGCTACATCGGCGCCTCCAATTTTTCGGGCTGGCACTTGATGAAGTCGCTTGCGACCTCGGAGAAATATGGCCTGGCGCGCTACGTCGTGTACCAGGGCTATTACTCGCTGGTGGGCCGTGACTATGAATGGGAGTTGATGCCGCTGGGCCTGGACCAAGGCGTTGCGACGATGGTATGGAGCCCGCTCGGCTGGGGCCGCCTGACCGGCAAGATCCGCCGCGGCCAGCCGCCGCAAGCCGGCCGCATTGCCGAAGGCGGCAGCGAAGGCGGGCCGATCGTTGAAGAAGCCTACCTTTATGACGTGGTGGATGCCCTCGACCGCGTCGCCAAGGAGCGCAACAAGACCGTGCCGCAGGTGGCGCTGAACTGGCTGCTGTCTCGGCCGACGGTGGCCAACATCGTGATCGGCGCGCGCAATGCCGATCAGCTGAAGCAGAACCTGGGCGCGCTCGGCTGGAAGCTGTCGCCAGAAGAAATCGCGCTGCTCGACCAGGCCAGCCGCCGGCCACCGGCTTACCCGTATTGGCATCAAACAGGCTTCAACGATCGCAACCCGAAGCCGACGAACTGGTGATGGATGGCCGCGGGCAGCAACGCGTTGCCCGTCGTTCATCTCCCTGACGGAGCGGGCGGCGTGATGCGAAACTCGCCTGAACCCATCACCGTTTTCGCCACCTCATGTCTATCGCCGACAGCAATTCTCGCCGAGCAGCGCGAGACGCTGACGGCGATGCTGCTGGAGGTGCGTACCTCGACCGCGCTGGGCCTGCTGCAGGCCACCGATGCAGCGGTAACGTAGGTCGCGCTGAATTGCGGCTTCAAGAGCCACTCTCATTTCTCGAAGGTGTTCCGCGATCGATTCGGCTTTGCACCGCGTGATCTGCGGCAGGTCGAGGCCTGACGAGCTGCAGAACACAGCTTGGTGTCGACGAAGGCGCCAGCGGTGCGATGCTCAGTGCGCTGAGCGGCATGTTCATGCTGGCCGACGCGAGCTTGACGGTGTCGTACTCGCACGAAGCCGCTTAGCTCCAGCGGGTGTCGTCACGGCATGGCGTTATCGCGTCGCCGTCATCATCACTGTTGTTTTGGCGAGGTCGGGCGGGTGTGGCGTTCGCAGTAATGGCCCGCCGTGGCGACTCAAAAAAAACGGGGCGGCACCATCAAGGCCGCCCCGCTTCGTTTCAGGTTGGATGCCCGCTGTGCTCAGCCAAAGTGGCAGATGTAGTGCAGCGTCTGTGTCACTTCG
>CAXTCD010000008.1:0-49210 GCA_964242145.1 uncultured Rhizobacter sp. | reverse complement strand
CCTTGATCTGGCACCTGTCAACGTTCGATCACACTAAATTGCGCGAAGAGCCGATTCGGGCAAGCGCTGCGCTTGCTGTAAGACTTGGGCGCAGAAGTTGTCCGTTAGTGGTGGAGTCCGCTGATTGGTACAGGCTCGGCGAGCCTGACAAACAGCACAAGACTCATGCGAATCAATTCTGCAATCGATTAGCAGCTCATTGATCGGCCGGCAGGAAAACATCAAGCCGAAACGACAAAACGCAAAGCGGCGATGAAATCAATAGTCGACCCGTTACCTCAAACAAGCGCTTGAGGTAACGGCGATGAAATCATGCCGCGTCAATGCGCGACAGAGGGCTCGAACTCGGCCAGCAGCTCTTGCTTGCGAGCCAGCAGCGCCTCACCCAATTCTTTCAAGTCCAGCGATGTCTTGCGGACCTTCGGGAACATCTCTTTTTCTTCTTCCTGCACGTGGTGATCGATGTACTCGCCGAGCACCTTCACCTTTGCGTCGTACAGATCGTCTGACGGGTCCATGCTTTCGATCTGCGCGATCAGGTCTTTGGCCGAGGCGTGTTCGACGGTCGCTTCATCGACCAAATCGCCTTCAGCCAGCGCGTCGCGTGCTGCGGGATAGAAGATCTCTTCTTCGGCCGTGGCATGCACGGTCAGCTGCTTGCAGATCTCCTGTGCAACGGCCAGCTTCTGTGCTGCACCGGCGTCATCCTTGACGAGCTTGTCATAGCTCTTGAACAAGGCTTTGACCTCTTTGTGATCGGCCATCAACAGCTTGGTGGCATCGGGTGCACGCGTGGCTGCAGATTTGGTACGTGGGCTGGCTGGCTTCTTTCGGGTCGAGGGTGAAGTGGCTGGCATCAGATTTCTCCGTGAAAGACATGACGTCGCAACATGCGAAGTGACAACAGCGTAGAAACAAACACCGCTCGCGCATAGGGCCAGGTCATGGAAACAGCCAATTCCTACACCCCCGCTTCACGTCCACCTACAGCGCAAAACGTCATCACTCGGTTGATATGTCGTTTGACACAGAAACGACGCCGAACGACCTTCGTGTTCCAAGTTGCCGAGGCCGCCACTTCCATTTCAAACGTCTTGGTACGTAGTCGGCCCTGCGAAATTCAAGCTGACGCGGGCAGGCGCAAGGATGTGAATGCGTGGCCGCAGGGACGGGGGGCGTACGGTCGCGCGGACCGCTCTCGGCCCACCGGCAGCACCTTCGTCAAGTCAGACTTTGATGCCGGCCGGCTGCGCTTTGTACCCGCGGCCAACGCTTCGGGAGGGCCCGGCGACGCCACTGAAGGTTATGGCAACCGCCGTGCTCACTATGCGACCATCGGCTTCACGGTGAACGACGACCAGCTCGAGTGCACCGGCGACGGTCAATGTCGACACCGCAGCCGTGGCCGATGCGCCGACATTGCAGTTCACCAATGCGGTCTCGCCAACCCGCGAGCTGTTAAGGACAGGTTGGGATGGAGCGAGCAACCCAGACAATACCTCCACGCTGGTGTCGGGCACGAGCTTTGACGGTTGGACAATCGTCACCGGCATCGACAAGCTCGTTGGCGGCAACAACGGCTTCGAAGTCTGGAACTCCGGCGATCAGATAACCAATGCCGCGGGCGCATTGAGTCAACAGCGAGACCGACATGGAAAAATGGTCTCGTTTTGCCACGAAGATGGGATACCGCAAGGTAGGACAGAACTTCGTAGAGGACAGAAAATGAACACGTTCGTTCGCATTTGGCTCGCAGTGCTTTATGCCTCGCTGTCAATTCTGGTTGCTTGTGCCGTCCCTGAAAACCGGCCGTCCGACGCGGACCGCGTGGCTCAGGACTCCTCGACGATTTCATCAAAAAGCGGTGTCCTTCTGATCGGAGCGGAATACCCCGTCAGGTGGTTTCCGAAGTCAGTGCGTTTTGCGCCGGACGACAGCCATTTGCTCGTGAGTCTGTGCCATTTCAAATACGGCTATTACTGCCGCATAGCGCGCTACTGGCCTGCCGAAAAGCGTTGGGAAATTGTTCCGGCCGCTGTCGGCGAAAGCATGGCATGGCCAGAGTACTCACCTGATGGTCGTCGCATCGTCTATTCACACGCCACATGCGGCGACACCTACCGGTGCGGCGGAACTGACTTTTCCCTGGCAATCATGGACGCACAGGGCTCGAATCGGCGAGACCTTGAACCAGCTCGGGTTCAGATGCCCACATGGTCTCCGGATGGCAAGAGGCTCATGTACTGGCGGGTGCAGGGCTCCGGCAACTTAAGCAGCGGGCGCTCCTTTGGCTACTGGAGTTTGTATGAGTTTGAGGTAGATGGCGCAGCCAGCGAAACGCGCCTGACTGACGACATCTTCACCGGAATTTATAGTACGCCACGCTACTTGCCTGGCGGCGAACGCTTGCTCTTCGGTGCCTACCGAGGTTCCAGCTCGCCGGACTACACGTTCGTAGTCGATCGTCGCGAAGCGATTGACCGCGTGGCCTCAGGCGGACGTCTTCCCACCCCCGCCTGGGATCTCGTGAAGACTCAGTTTATTCACGCGTTCGACCCGACGCGGGGCTGGCTGGTTGGATACAAAAACCTATGGTTCCAAACGTCTGACAAGACCCTGCCACGTCGCTATGTATTGAAAGCCGATCCGTACACGATCCCGGTGGCCGACGTCTCGCACGATGGCAAGTGGCTGGTCGCACTGACTGGCATCCCTGCCGGGACGATGAGGGACGCCGGCGGAGGCGTGGCTGATTATTGGGCGGAGAGTCCAGGTGGTCAGGAAGGGCCTCCACACACGCCTGTAATGACTCTTATCGATCTGGTCAGCCCCTCAGTCCAAGCCGTGACGAACTGGCCGCGCGACGTCGAGAGGGTGACATCTCCACCGCAGCGCTTGGGTGCTGCTGCTGCGCGCGCGGCGTGAGACATGCGCTGGTCGATGCCGGTGCGCCGCGCAGCGCCGGCCGTCGAACGATTTGCCCGGCGGCACGCCCTGGCACCTGGGCGGGCGGTAACTCGCGCAGCGCGGCCAACCAACGCGCCGCGCTGGCCGATGTGGTCGAGTTGCACGATGCGGCGATCGCCAGCTCCGGCGACGACGCCTACTGCTTCACCGCCGATCGGCGCCTGCACCACATCCTCGACCCGCACAGCGGCCGCTCGCCGCGCGAGCTGGTCGGCGTCACGGTGATCGCTGCCGACGCCTGCACCGCCGACGCGCTGTCCACCGCCTGCATGGTGCTGGGAATTGAGCGCAGCCAGGCGCTGGTCGAAAGCCTGTCGGGCATCGAGGCGTTGTTCGTGCGCAAGGACGGCCGCATTGCCACCAGCAAGCATTGGCCGGGGCGGCGACGGTCGGTTTGAAGCACCAGGGATGTGCTGCGCTAATATTTGCGGCGCTCCCTCTATATTCCAATAATGAAAATCTTGCTTTGTTGAGAAAACCACCCAGATCGAATGACCGATCGACTGATCGGGCTTTATTTCAGCGCGACGAATCACCATTTGGCAATCACAAGATCAGCCTCCTTTCCGAATCAGGAAAAGCCAAGCGCCTATTTCCATCGCAAGGCCTGCGTTTAAGAAAATTGCGACCACACCGATATGATTGATTGGCGCAAGAGCCGCCATCCGCTCCGCCAGAAATTGCCCCATGCTTGCGAAATTTTGATCAACCTCCGTTTTTGTATCGGCAAAAAAGAAACGCGGCGATATTTCAGCGATCGGCCTATCTCTTGATTCTGAGAAATCGAGCACCGCATTTCTTCTGATATGCAAAGCCATCCCGCCGTTTTTCATCGAGGTCCATTCGACCCCGTGCACTGAAACCGGTGGCCAAAGCCTCCATCGCTGCCTGATCCGGCCCACCGCCGAACCGATCGGCCCACCCGATCCAACACATCGAGACATCACGCTTTCCCAGGTGAAAGCCGGCGCACACAAACGCCGGAAGATTTCCGGAAGGTGTTTTTCGAATGCAAACGCTAACTTGGTTGCAGGCAAATGCCAATGGCCTTGCCCAGTGGTTTTCAAACCCGATCCAAGGAGGCTTTCATGAAATACCTGTCCATCGATCCCGCACCCCGGGGTTATGAATCAACAACCGAAATCGGCCGGCTGAAAAGCCATGTGCAGGCTTTGGGCCGCTCGTTGACGAACGCGACCCGGCGCGAACGGCAGAGAATGGCCGATTGGCTGCACGACGATCTCGGGCAACATCTGGTACTCGTTCGCTTGAAACTCGCCGAGCTCTGCCGAGCCCAGCCAGATCAATCAGTCCATTTGATCGGCGAATTGACCGAGCTGATATCCAGCCTGTCCAGCAAGGCTCGCGCGGAAACCTTTCAATTGAATCAGGCGCCCGCCGATCGACCCCACCTCGACATACCCGAAACCCGTTTTTCCGAAAAGCTCGATGCCTTGAGCCTCGAAGTATCTCGCCGCACCGGCCTGATGGTTTTGACTACCGCCCCAAATGCCCCGAACGCTCCGATCGATTTGCCGATGCACCTGCAGGCGCTGGCCTGCCGCATCGTGCGCGAGCTGTGCCTGAACGTTCACAAGCATGCCGGCGCGCACCGCGTGTCGATCCACACCCGCATCGAAGGCGGCGCCTTGCAGCTCAGCGTTCGCGACGATGGCCGCGGCTTTGCCTGCGCCATCCCGCCCGTCTGGCGGGCCCGACCGGACGGCGGGTTCGGGCTGGCCCGCGCCCAGGCCGATTTGCAGGCGCTCGGTGGCCGCCTGAGCGTGAGCTGCGAACCCGGCCGAGGCAGCTGCGTCAGCTTGCTGCTGCCGCTGCGAGTGGCGAGCGGCCCACGCGCCGCGCCGCGCCGAATCGTCGCTGCACGGAGGCCGTCATGACGCTGCGTGTGGTCCTGGCCGACGACCATCAACTCGTCCGAGAGGGCTTGCGCGCGCTGCTGGCCCATGAAAGCGACCTCGACGTGATCGGCCTGGCCGAAGACGGCATGGTCGCGGTGCGCCTGGTGCGGCAGCTGCAGCCTGACGTGCTGGTCACCGACATCGCAATGCCGGGGCTGAACGGCATCGAGGCGATCCGCCGCGTGCGCGCCGATCAACCGTCCGTGCGCATCGTCTGCATGTCGATGCATGCCGACCCGCGCAGCGTGATGGCGGCCATCGATGCAGGCGCGTCGGGCTATGTGCCGAAAGATTCGTCGTGCAAGGATCTGGCGCGGGCCATCCGCGAGGTGGCGGCCGGGCAGATCCACCTGAGCCCCTCGCTGATGGGCGTGGTGGTCGACGAGATCCGCTTGCGAAAGCGCGGCCCGGCCTCGACGGCGGCGTCACTGGCGTCATCAACAGCGGTGTCGGCTGCCAGCGCGTTGCCGCGCCGCGCCGCGCTGACCTCACGCGAGCGCGAGATCGTTCAGCTCTTTGCTGAAGACTTGAGCACGCAAGACATCGCCGACCGGCTGCACCTCAGCCCGAAGACCGTGGCCACCCATCGCGAGAACGTGACGCACAAGCTGGGCGTGCGCGGCATCGCCGGGCTCACACGCTATGCCTTGAGCGAAGGGCTCAGCGCCGCCGACACGCCTTGACGTTCAGGCCCGGTGGCGGGAGGCGGGTCCCGCCAGCGAAGGTCGAACCCGCCTTCGCCGCGCCGGCCCGATCTTCAAAACAGCATTCCAGGCCGACCGCTCGCACAGCGCTGCGCAGGCCCTTACCTGTTCGGCATTCGGGCGTTGTAGTATTAGCAAGCACTTACAAATATAAAGAGGTTCGCAGTGGACGCTGGCAGAGGCTCGAACTCTCACGCTCACCCCTTCCGTCCCGCCTCGAGCCATGCTCGCAGGCGTTGACGAGGCATCGCGTTTTGTCGTCGGCGATTGGGTGGTCGACGTGGCAGCTCATCAGCTAAAGCTCAGCAACGACTGTGTCACGCTGGAGCCTCGCCAGATGGCGGTGCTGGCCACGCTGTGCCGACGCGCCGGCCAGATCATCAGCGCCGACGATTTGCTGCAGGCCTGCTGGAACGGCGAAGCCACCGGCGACAACCCGCTGCACAAGGTCGTCACCGCGCTGCGGCGCAGCCTGCGCGACGACGCCACCGCGCCGCGCTACATCGAAACCATCCGCAAGCAAGGCTATCGGCTGATCGCGCCGGTCAAGGCCTTGTCCCATGAAGGCGAGCGCAGCCTGCGCGGCGGCTGGCGCGGCAAGTCGCCGTTTCGCGGCCTGCAGGCTTTCGATGCCTCGCATGCCAGCGTGTTCTTCGGGCGCGAAGACGAGATCGCCGAACTCCGGCAACGCCTGGGCGAGCAATGGCAGCGCGGCGAAACCCTGGCCGTGCTGCTGGGCCCGAGCGGCTCGGGCAAGACGTCGCTGGTGCAGGCCGGGCTGCTGCCGGCGATGCTTGCGCGGCGCAGCGTCGGTGAGAGGTTTGGTGAAAACGTCAATGAGAACGTCAGTGAAAACGTCAGTGATAGCGCGATTGAACGCTTCGTTGGGCGCGCCATCCATACGCCCGCCGCGCCATTGCAGGCGTGCGCCGCCGCCTGCGTTGACCTCGGCGCCAACGAGATCCTCGGCCCATGGAGCGCATTGGCCGGCGGCCTGCTCGATTGGGAGATCGATGCCCAGCCGCTGCTGTCCGGCTACAGCATCGATGCCTTGTCGGCCACCTTGCAGGCGCGGCCCGATGAGGTCTTGCGGGCCTTGCGCGTCGCGCTGACGGCTTTGGGCGTGCCGGTGGAGCGCACGCCGCCGATCCTGGTCCTCGACCGCTTCGAAGCCTTGCTTCACGCCGATGCGGCGGCCAATCGGCCCGGCGTGATGGCCTGCCTTGCGCAATTGGCGCAAAGCCGGTTGCTGTTGACGCTGGTCGTCTCGCGCAACGATTTCTATCCCGAGATCGCCCGCCTGCCGCTGCTGATGCAGGGCAAGCCGCAGGGTGCGCACATGGACCTGGCGCCGCCCTCGGCCCGCGCGATCGCGCAGATGATCCGCCTGCCCGCGCGCGCCGCGGGCCTGAGCTTCGGCGCCGACCCCGCCGGCCTGAACCGCCTCGACGACCGCCTGTGCGCCGACGCCGCCCGCGCGCAAGACGCCCTGCCCTTGCTGCAATACACGCTGCAAGCGCTCTATCAGGCGCGCGCTGCCGGCGACGAGCTGAGCTGGCAGGCGTACGAAGCGCTCGGTGGCCTGGAAGGCGCGATCGGCCGCCGCGCCGAAACCGTGCTCGCCGGCCTGCCGATGGCGCAGCAAGAGGCCTTGCCGGCGCTGCTGTCGCGCCTGGTCGGCCTCGCAGAACAGGCCGTGGACGACACGCAAGCCACCGCCCGCTGGGCCACGCTGGCCGACATCCGAAGCCCCGACGAACAGGCACTGGTGCAGGCGCTGGTCGAAGCGCGGCTGCTGGTCTCCGATCACCTGGGCGGCATTGCCGGTATTCGCGTGGCGCATGAAGCGCTGTTGCGCTGCTGGCCGCGCGTCACCGGCTGGATCGCCCAGCACCGCGCGATGCTCGCGCTGCGCGACGAACTTTCGCCCTGGGTGCGCCGCTGGCGCGAAGGCGGCCGCGCGGCCTCCCTGTTGCTACCGCGCGGCGCGCTGCTGTGGCGCGCCGCCGGCGCCCTGAGTGAAGCACCGGCGCTGTTTGCCGATGCCGACCGTGACTGTGTCAGCCGCTCGCTGACCCGGTTGCGCCGCCAGACGCAATGGCGTTGGGCCGCGTCGATCGCGACCGGCGTGCTGGCCCTGGCCGCCGTCGCCGTGGCCGCCCGCAACGCGCAACTGGTGCGCGTGGCCACCGAACGCGAACAGCAAAGCCAGCGCCTGAGCTCGTTCATGCTCGGCGATCTGGCCGATCAACTGAGGCCGATCGGCAAGCTCGATCTGCTGGAGAGCGTGGGCCAGCAAGGGGTCACGCTGCTGGGCAAGGCCACCGAAGGCCCGGAATCGCCGGAAGACGCTTTGCAACGCGCGAAGGCGCTGACCGTGATCGGCGAGGTCAACAGCAGCCGCGGCAAGAACAAGATAGCTCTCGCCCTCAACGCCTTGCACCAGGCCGACACCCTGCTCGAAGCACTCGGCCAGCCGTCAACTGCCCTGCCGCTCCCGAGCCTGGACAAAGCCCGCGGCACCACCGCGTTCTGGCTCGGCCAGATCGCCTTCGATGCCGGCGACTTCGATGAAGCCTCCCGTCAGATGAATCGTTATCGCGCAGTCAGCGAGCATTGGTTGGCCGCGATGCCGGGCGACCCGCAAGCCACTTCGGAGTTGGCCTATGCAGTCGGCAGCCTCGGCGCCATCGCTATGCGCCGAGGGGCCTGGGCCGAGGCCACGCGCTGGTACGAAGATTCGCTGCGCATGAAGCTTGACGCTTTGGTCCAGAGTCCTGATGACCCAGAACGGATAGAGGCAGTGGCCACAACTCGCACTTGGCTGGGGCAATTAGCCTATGTTCGTGGCGAGCTAGAAGACGCACTAACGTCGTACAACTTGGCGCATGAGGCCCACAGCGAACTGCAGCGCCGCTACGCTGAACAAAAGAGCCGTATTCACGACCTTGCGATCATTCATATGCGCAGAGCTGAGGCAATGCAGGCAATGGGGCGCAATGTTGACGCCTTGAGCGAGATGAAGTTAGCGACGAATCGATATCGCGCTGCCGTGGCTAACGACACTCACAACCGGCGTTGGTTGCTGGAAGCATTACATGCCGAAAGTGGCACGGTGTTATTTGGGGTGTACATAGGCATGACCACCGAAGCCGAGGTGCTTGCTTTACGAAAAAGATTGATTCAAGAGGTTAGCGCCCCTTTGCGCCAGGATGTCATTTGGCAAGAGGCAGAGTTGCAAACCTGGGCGGCAGAAGGAGAGGTAGCCGCACGTTCCAATGATTGGTGGCGGGTTAAAGCCATTTTTCAACAATCTCTCCCAGCTCTGCGAGAGCTACTGGCACGTCGGCCCCATGACGGGTTTATGCGGGAGCTGGAAGCAACCTTTCTTTTGCTGTCCATGGAAGCATTAACCCACATCGATACACAGCAAGCACTAACCGATGAATGCAAACGTAATGTAGAAATACTTCATCCCCTTGTACGAGCAGGTTACGGGGGGCTGGTATTCGAGGCATGGCTGCTAGCTCGGCAATGTGCGGGCTACGGCGAAGCAAATGGTGCCTATCGAGCGCGCCTTACAGACGGCGGATATTCGCCTCAATATTGTTTTTCAATATTCAAACCCAATCGAATTCATGTCAAAAAATCATCTGATCGAACCAAAAGACGACCCCGTAGCTGTTCCTAGCATTACTTATTACGTTTTTCCATTGCTGCCTGACAGCAACTCCAGATATTTGAAATGTCGATATGCAACAAAGGTGCCCAATCAATTCCCTGAAAACTACGTCGAGGTTTCTGTAGATCGTTTATTTTTCGGCTCAGTAGAAAAAAAATTAATTCTCATACAGTTGGCTTATGCGGATGCGATCGTCATTTTTCCTGGCGCAACGTTAGACACTCAGTCCAAGCTTTTTGCCGCGATTGTTAAAACAAAAATTGGATCAATAGACGACGAAAGTGGCAAAATTATCGCTTCCTCAGATGGCACATTAACTATTGATGTTACTTACCCTTATAGACGCTCACTTATACTCGCATTTTCCCGCCCAACGGACGATGGCTTTGCCCTTTACACCACTGGTGACCCTGAAATAAAACCTGATCCAACACGTTAATTTTGCGCATCACCAACACCAACAGCAGCGATGAAAAGCAAATTGGCGAAAATTAAAAACACGCACAAGATAATTATTTATAAGTCACATGCAAGCCATCATAAGATAGTATGCGCCACTTTATTTTTAGCCACAATTAGGCACGCGGCAGAAATTAAATAAATTTAGTTTTATTCCATACAAGCATTGATTCACATGCGTCGCGCCATAGTCTTCCAACAGTTTCTTTTCATCTACAGAAATCAGAAAAAACGAAGCGCAAATCCCGCCAACGCTCGATTGGCCACAGGCTGCTGTTAACCGATCCTTCGTGCACCCCAGGGCCCGCTATCGCTGACGATTGAATGCATCGATCCACGCGGCACAGGCGGGCCTTCTTTTCAACGCACGAAAGGAATCACCATGCCCACCTGGCTCTATGACCTGCCGAATTGGCTGTTTGGCGCCCTGATTGTTCTCACCTGGGCCGCCTTCGGCGTCGCCGGCCATGAGTTGGTTCATCGCATGCTGCGGCTGCATATTGATGAGCACGACAGGAACCTCGCGCTCGCGCTATTGGCCGTCATCGCGACCATCAATTCCTTGCTGCTGGCTTTCTCTGCGATCTCCGTTTGGGACGCCTTCGGCACGGCCGACAAGGCCGTCAGCGGCGAGGCCACCACGGTCAGCGAGCTGAGCCGCGACCTGGCCGTGTTCAATACGCCAACGTCACTGCGTGCCCGCGTGCAGCTGAGGGCCTATACGCAGTCGATCGTTGCCGACGAGTGGCCGACGATGCGCACCGAGCAGGCGAGCGACACCACGCGCCTGCAGTTCGATCGCATCTTCCGTGCAGTGGGTGCCATCGAGCCGGTCACTCCGCGCGAGATGGCCTTGATGCCGGAAATCTGGGCCCGCGCCAACGAGTTGATCAAGTTCCGGCGCCACCGCCTCGACGCCAGCCAGGGCCGCGTACCTGGCACGTTATGGGTTGTCGTGATCGCCGGCACCATCATGTCGCTGCTCCCGACCTTCGTGCTGCCCCGCAGCGCCTTCAACCGGGTTGCAATCGGTGGCCTGTCGCTGTCGATGGGGCTGGTGTTCTTCTTCGTCGCCGCGATGGACCGGCCGTTTGCGGGCAAGGAAAGCATCGGCCCGCAGCCGTTCGAGGCGAGCCTTGCCAGCATGTCGCGGTGGGATGCGCAGGGGGTGAAGCAAGGCTCCGGCAGCGGCCTTGCGTCAGCGATCGATGCCGATCGCGCCGACCGTTCGGTCCATCGCTGATCCTTGGGTGGGTCGACGGTTGATTGCTCGTTCGAAGTCGTCTGCGTGGGGGTAAGCGCCAGGAAGTGCCCTGCGCGCTGTGCATCGGTCAGATATGGAGATCGCATGTCTGCCTTCTGTTTTGGGCGTGCGCAGCGCAGGTCGAGCACGAGGCGTTCCCCATCAGCCAAGCGACTTCGGTGTTTTGCGGAGCACCGCATCAGCGAATCACCGATGCCCTTTGCGCGCCGCGCGCTCTAGCGTCCAGGCAACGGCCGAGCCCTCGGTCGCCTCTACAGGAGTGCTGGAGATGAAAGACTTTTCCCGTCAACCCAAAGGCGATGCCGCCTCGCGCCAGCCGGCCGCGAACGCCGATGCCGCAAATGCTTTGCAACGGCGCGCAAAGGAGGACCAGGCCTACGCCAACGGTCCGCGCCTCACGGCGCAACGGCAAGCGATCGATCGGCTCGGCCGCGCCGAGCCCGCGCAGCGCGCGGCGGCAGATGAAGAAGAAGAGCCACTGCTGCAAGCCAAGCGCGATCCCGTGCAGCGCATGGAAGGCGACGAAGAGGAAGAGCTGCCGCTGCAAGGCCGCTTTGCTAACTCTCCTCTTCAGCGGCAGGCCAACGCACCGGAAGAAGTGAATGGCCCGCTGCAAGCCCAAGCCGACGAGCCTCGCGGCGGCCTGCCCACCCAACTTCGCACCGGCATCGAAGCGCTGTCGGGCATGGACCTGTCCGACGTGCGCGTGCACCGCAACTCCAGCCAACCTGCCCAGCTCAACGCGCTGGCCTATGCGCAAGGCAATGACATTCACCTCGGGCCGGGGCAGGAGCAGCACCTGTCGCATGAGGCTTGGCATGTGGTGCAGCAGCGGCAAGGGCGGGTGCGGGAGACGGTGCAGATGGCGGGGGTGGGGGTGAATGACGAGGTGGGGTTGGAATCGGAAGCGGATGTGATGGGCGCGAGGGCCGCTGTGCAGGGGCTGGGCTTGGAGCCGCACGCCAGCAAACCAAACTTGAGCAATCGGCCAGATGAAACGCTGATGGCGCAACAAAGTTCGCAATCGCACCAAGCTGACATAGAGCCAGTGCAGAGAATGGTTGGAGTTGCCAAATCAAACATTGGCACCGATTTGATCGAGACGAATTCAATAAAGTACGCGCTCGACCGAGCCGGCGGCCCGGTTGATACCCTACACAAGCTTGATATAAGCAAGGTGCCTGATGGAGGCTCAATCTATATTGTTGCGCACGGCAATAAAATCACATCTGGAGACTACACTGCACCGCAGATACTTGCATTTCTTTTAAATAAGGCGAATGGACTTCGTGCTGATGCCACCAATGTGAGTATCGTTTTCACTTCGTGCCGTGCTGGCGAGGGCTTGACGGATTCAGCAGTTGACTCGGTGTCTGGCGAAGTGGCAAAAGGACTGCGTGATGCAGGCCGCCGAAATATTGCCGTATCTGGAGCGCGAGGCTTGTCACTTAAGTCCAATGCGACAGGCGATGATTTCACTGTAATTGATCCTACCAAGGATGCAGAATACTGGCCCATCCAATTTGCGATGCTGAGCAAGCATAAGCCAAAGGAGCGTTACACAAATTGGTTGCTGCAGAATCCAAATGCTGACTTCGAGGAACGTGCAAATGCAGCATCCGATATTAGCCGGGACTTTTATATTGAGTTGATCGCTCAAGTGGAATACAAAGGCTTGAATCTACCGAACCAAGAAGCGATGTCGCACCACAAGATAGACGATAAAGGTAATTTCTACTTTAAATTAAAAAATATGGGGAGGAGCCCCTTTCCGCTCGACATTGAAGACTACGGCGGCCCTTGGAGAAAACTGAAATAGGACGTTTGCGCATATCAACGCCTGGCAATTCAGCCACAATGGAAACCGCAACCAATCGGACTTTTGATATCTGGTTGGCAACTCCTGGCGTATTTTAGTGCGCGATATAGCGCGCTCATGCGTCGCTTGGATGACAGAAATCAGTAAATTGCTGATTCCCGACTTACTCGGGCTTGACTATGGCCTGAATCCGTGACCTGGCCGATGGGCTGATCACGCCAAGTGCATGATGCGCTTGATGAAACCGTCAGGGTTGACGTTGACATTGCATCACCCTGCGGGTGATTTGAGGGGGGGATTGTTTTGGATAATCCTGCCCCATGCGCAAACTGATAGTCAAAACCAGTGCATTGCTCAGGATGATCGGCACCGATCTGTTCGATGGCCTCCCGCGGCGCCAGCTGCAGAAGCGAAGGCCTGCGCATCCTGTGGGGCGCTCAAGGTCAGCACGATGTCGAGCCCCGTCGGACAACGCTGCCGAGCCGCAGGCGTCAGACCCTGGGCTACCTTGATTGCCTTGATCCCTGGGACGACCTGGGATGAGAGGAATCAAGACTTTCTTCAGCTGCTGGTTCTTCGGTCATTAGCGCTGCCGCAAACCGCCTCCGCTGAATTACATAACGTCACCGAAGCCGGAATCTGAAATGGTGTAGAAAAGCGCCTCCATCAAATCTTGCCGAGCAACTTCACGCGCCGGCTTTGCCAGACGCAACCGGCGCCGATCTGCTCAGGATCTCAATAGAACGGGGCCTATCAGCTTCAAGACCGAACGGTGGAGTAGCGACCATTCGATTTCCATCGAAGTTGGCGATCACCGATCCGAGATGTTCAGAGCCGATGCGGGTTGCGTCTCAGAGACGGGCCGCGGCATAACACTTCTTTCCATCTGACACACACTTAAGGGGGTATCGCGAAAAAACGTATCTTGGAAAGGCGCTTCAGCAAGCGTCAGGAGCGGGAAACCCCGAATGGCAAAGGCTTGCGTTGAAGTTCGCCGCTGGCTTGTTGGCGATCCGTTTGGGCGATGGGCACCCAGATGTCTCTTGATCAAAGCCGCGTTTGTGGTGCCACGGTTGGCACCACAAACCTCTGCGGCCAACCCGCAAAGCGGATGGAAGTCCGTCCCCTGCAGGTTTTGGTTTTCTAGCAGGCTTGGATCAGCGGCGAGCCCACTTCTGGTTGGCGCCGCCATTGCAGGTCCACAGCGCGACCGGGCTGTTGTTGGCCGTAGCGCCACCACTCACGTCCAGGCAGAGGTTGGATTCCACGCCGACGATGCTGCCATCGCCATTGACGCGCCATTTCTGGTTGCCGCCACTGCCGCAGTCCCACACGCCGACCGGCGAGCCCGGCGTCGTACCGTGGCCGAGTGCATCAAGGCATTTGCCGTGAGCGCGCAAGGTGCCGTCCGCTTGCAGGCTCCATTGCTGGTTGGCGCTGCCGGTGCAGTCCCAGAGAAGAATCTTCGTGCCGTTGTTGCCGTTGGGCGCGTCGATGCAACGCTGTGATTGCGCACCGACAAAGCCCTGACCAGTCGCACCGCCACCGCCACCGCCGCCCGTGCCGCCATCCTTGTAGACACGCACATAGTCCACATACATGCGGGTCGGCAGTGCGCCGTTGTCGACGTTGAAGCCCGGCCAGTTGCCACCCACGGCCATGTTCAGCAGCAGATAGAAGTCACGGTGGAACTCATCGGTGCCGCCGACGCTGTTGGTGATTTCCATCGCGTGGTACTGCTGGCCATCCACGAACCAGCGCAGGAAGTTGGCGTCCCATTCAATGGCATAGACGTGATAGTCCTGGATGCTTGTCGTGGTATGGCCGCTGTATTCCGCGTGACCACCATTGGTGCCTTGCCAGTGCGGTGTGCCGTAGATCTCGCTGCCCGTATTGATCTGCTCCATGATGTCGATCTCACCGGAGGCAGGCCAGCCCACGCTGCCAATGTTGGCGCCCAGTGCCCAGAATGCCGGCCAGATGCCGAGCTTGCCGGGCAATTTCATGCGCGCTTCTATGCGGCCATATTTGAAGGTCTTGCGACCCTGGGTCGTCATGCGCGTCGAGGTGTAATGAGCGCCGCCAAACTCTTCGCGCTTGGCCGTGATCACCAGCGCGCCGTTCTCGACCGTCGCGTTTTCGCGGCGGTAGTACTCCATTTCATTGTTGCCCCAGCCGCCGGCGCCGGTCTCAAAGACCCAGTCGGGGCCAATGCTGCCGTTGAATTCGTCTTGCCAAACCAGTTGCCAGTTCGCGGCAAATGTGAGCGGAGTACAAAGCAAGCCCATTGCCAACGGGACTATGTGTCTCAGTTTCATCGTTTTATCCTCGTGGTTGTACGGTGCGGCTGGGTCGGAACACAAAACAGGTTCATCGCAAAACCAGCCTGCGCTATCGTAGTCCACGCATAACTGGTTAGACGTAAGTGTCTAAGCGTGACGGTGGCGTCTTCGAAAATAGCCTCTCGGCTCGGGTTATCACCAATTCCGACCGAGAGAATCATCGGGAGCTCCTTCGCTCCTGGCTCGCCCTCACATCCATCACCCATGACATCGATCCAGATCCGGCCCGGGCAACTCAGCGACGCCGCGGCGCTGGCCGAATTCGCGGCCCGCTCCTTCAGCGACACCTTCGCGGCCGACAACCGGCCCGAAGAGTTGCAGGCGCACCTCGCGTCTTCCTATGGCCTGCGGCAGCAAAGCGAAGAACTGAGCGATCGCCACATTCAGACCCTGCTTGCATTCGAAGGCGATGCACTGCGCGCCTACGCGCAGGTGCGGCGGAACGATCTCCCCGCCTGCATCACGCAAACTCGACCGATCGAGCTGCACCGTTTCTATGTCGACATCACCGCCCATGGCCGCGGCCTTGCTCAGCACCTGATGGCCGCGGCTCGGCAATCGGCCCAAGCTTTCGGCGCACAGCACCTGTGGCTCGGTGTCTGGGAGCGCAATGCGCGGGCGATCGCTTTCTACCGAAAGATGGGTTTCGCCGATGTGGGCCAGGTCGACTTCTACGTCGGCCCCGATCGCCAGACGGACCGCGTGATGGTGGCTTCGTTGGCCGGCGTTTGCACCCCAAGCCCCTAACGCTTCGCTGATGCGGCAAGCGCATCCACCCGCGGCATTCGCCGCACAAGCGATCAGCGGCCATCAGACAAGACGTTAGAAAAATCCAGGCCCCGCCTGCTGGAGCCTGGAAGTTTTGCGCACCCTCTACGTTGCAGGGCCGCGCCGCGTTCCCCACGCCACCTGCATCTGCGTCGGCGCACTCAGCAAGCACCGCACCCCGATCTCCGCATCCAACCGATGGGCGCGCGGCCCTGCCCTGCCTATCGTTCCCTCACTTGCTCTCCACCTTCCAACCCCATCGAGACACCATGATCGACACCGCCATCCTTCAGATCGCCAGCGCGCTGAACCAATCGCTGCGGCGCTCGTTCGGCGTCGCTGAAGACCTGGTGGTCGTGTCGAGCCTGCACGATCAGGACGGCAGCATCGCAACGCAGGCGGCCAACAAGCTGGCCGTGTTCCTCGTCAACCTGGAGCGCGACACGCTGCCTCAAAGCCTGCCGCGCATGACCGGTGGCGCACGCGTCGGGCTGACACAGTCACCGGTGTGCCTGAACCTGATGCTGATGTTCGCGGCGCACTTCAGTGCCGCGACCTACACCGAAGCGCTGAAGCTGGTGGCCGGCACGATCGCCTTCTTTCAATCGCGCCCGCTGTTCGACCACCACAACACGCCCGAGCTCGACCCTCGCGTCGAGCGCCTGGCGCTGGACCTCCAGAACCTCGCCTGGGGTGAACTCGCCAATGTCTGGGGCCTGCTGGGCGGCAAGTACGTGCCCTCGGTGATGTACCGCGTTCGCATGGTCAGCATCGATGCCGGCCAGGTGTTTGCCGAAGTGCCCCGGGTCACGCAGCCCCAGGTTCAGGTGGCGCTGCACGGCGCGCAAGGGTGATGGCCATGGGTGCTTACCGCCTGCGGATGGAGATCGATGTGCGCCACGGCTATTACGCGGATGAAGCCTGCCCCGGCCTGCGATTCGTGCCCACGCTGTCCACACAAGCCCTGCTGCGCCGCATCGGTGCGGCATCGCTTGCCACGGCCCACGGGATCGCGTTGATGCAGGACGAAGATGAGATCAACGCGCCATCCCCAACGCCCGCCGACCCGTCGGAGTCATTGAGCTGGCTGCTGCAAGCGCCGAGCAGCGGCTTCAGCGAATGCACCGCCTCGCTGGGCCGGCCGCGGCAAGAACTGCTGGTGTTCGACGCCGCGCAGGCCGTGGCCGATGGACCGCAGGGCAGCTTGCGGCTCCACGCGCTGGAATGGGCCTCGGCGCAAGAGCTTCACCGCTGGGCTTCGATCGGCAGCGTCGATCAACACGCTGCCTCGAATGCGAGCTTGATGACCTGGGGCCGGGTGCAGGTTCCGCTGTCTTTACTGTGTCACCCCATCGAGGCCAACCCGGCCCGCTTCGTGATTCGCCTCTCGCCGCGCGCCACCGTCTGGAAGTACTGCCTGATCGGCGATTGGCCAGAGCCTGAACTGCACGTGATCGCGCTGGCGGGTGAGGCCTTGTTCGAACCCGAGGCTTCTTGCCAGCTGGCCGATGGCCGCACCGCCCGCGTGTTTCGATCGACTGCGCCGATCGCGCTGCGCGAGCAGCCCGGCGAGCGCTTTCAGCTGCGCAGCCGGCCCAGCCCAGCAGCGACCGTGGCGCGCGAGGGCCTTGCCGATGGCGCCGATCGGGCGCCATCAGAAGTGCTCATCGACCCGCCTGCCGCAAGCCGCCGCACGCGGCCCGAGAAGGTCATCGTGCAACGGCTGCCGGCCGCGGCACCCCGCCATTTTTCCAGTGAAGTGATCGGCGGCGTGCCCACGCTGGTGTCCGAGATCTTCGTTCACCGCTGAAGCAACCCGCTCAGCCCAACCCAGAGAGGAGCCCGCAATGGCCGTCATGAAGACACCCGGTGTCTATATCGTCGAGAAGAACGCCTTCCCGAACTCAGTGGTCGAGGTAGCGACGGCCGTGCCGGCGTTCGTCGGCTACACCGCGCAAGCCGACAACGGTGGCAAGTCGCTGCTGAACAAGCCCTGGCGCATCAGTTCGATGGCGGAATTCCACAAGTTCTTCGGCTTCGGCCCCGCGCCGCATTTCACGATCGAGCCGCGCCCGCCGGGCGACCCGGCCCCCGCCGCCTTCGGGGCCGGTGGCACCGACTACCTGCTGACACAGTCAGCGGGCGCCGCCGGCGGGAGCTACCTGCTGTACCGCGCGTTGCTGCACTTTTTCCAGAACGGCGGCGGGCCTTGCTACATCGTCTCGGTCGGTGATTTCACGCAAGACCCGGCCTTCGACAAGCTGGCCGCCGGCATCGACCCGCTGGTCAAGGAACAGGAGCCGACGATGCTGGTGCTGCCCGATGCGGTGCTGCTCGCCGAGCCCGATTGCATCTCGCTGCAGCAGGCGATGCTGGCCCATTGCGGCGGCCGCATGCGCAACCGCATCGCGATCCTCGATCTGTGGGGCGGTGCGCGCGATCGGCAAAGCCCGCAAGGCGATCCGATCGAAGCCTTCCGTGGTGCGCTCGGCATCAACTACCTGGACTTCGGCGCGGCCTATTACCCCTGGGTCAACACGACGCTGGTGCAGGAGAAAGACCTCGACTACAGCCACATCGCGAACCCCGAGTTGCTGGTGACCTTGTTGAAGAAAGAGCTGAGCCTGCCCGACACCCTGGACGCCGGCGCGCCGCCCAAGCTCGCACAGCGCTTCAAGGCCGTCGAAGACCTGCGCAAGACCGACGCCGATTGGGCCGCTGAACTCACGCAGGAGATCAACGCCTCGACCAAGCCCGAGGCCGAGAAACGCAAGCTGCTCGATCAGCCGGCGATGAATGCGGCGGTCAGCATGCACAAGGCCTTGCTGAACAAGAGCATCGCGGCGATGAGCGGGCTGTTCAACACCATCCTCGCCGATGCACGCAACCAGCTGAACCTGATGCCGCCTTCGGCCGCGATGGCCGGTGTCTACACGATGGTCGACAACACACGCGGCGTCTGGAAGGCGCCCGCCAACGTGAGCCTCGCTGGTGTGGTGTCACCCGCAGTCAGCGTGTCGCATGAAGACCAGGAAGACCTGAACGTCACGACGCAGGGCAAGTCGATCAACGCGATCCGCAGCTTCATCGGCGAAGGCGTGCTGGTCTGGGGCGCGCGCACGCTCGATGGCAACAGCCTCGACTGGCGCTACATCAACGTGCGCCGCACGATGATCATGCTGGAAGAGTCGTGCCGGCTGGCGGCCAAGGCCATGGTGTTCGAGCCTAACGTTGCAAGCACGTGGGTTTCGATCCGCAGCATGATCAGCGCGTTTCTGGCCGGCATCTGGCGCCGCGGCGGGCTCGCCGGCGCCGTGCCGGACGACGCTTTCAGCGTGCACGTCGGCCTCGGCGACACGATGACTTCCGAAGACATCCTCGAAGGCATCTTGCGCGTGACGGTGCTGGTCGCGATCAGCCGCCCGGCCGAATTCATCGAGATCACCTTCCAGCAGCAGATGCAGAAGTCCTGAGTGCGGCCTGAGCGCCACTCACCCCATCCCCAACCGCAACCCATCGAAGGAGCACTGCCATGGCAGAAGGCGACACGCAATCCACCAACCTGTGGCCCATCCCGAAGTTTCGCTTCAAGGTCCAGTGGGACGACGTGGAAGTGGCATTCCAGGAAGTCTCGGGCCTTGACATCGAGGCTCAGCCGATCGAATACCGGCACGGCAACAGCAAGGAATATTCGGTACTGAAGATGCCGGGCCTGAAGAAGTTCAGCGACGTCACGATGAAGAAAGGCGTCTTCAAAGGCGACAACAAGTTCTGGGACTGGTTCAGCCAGATCAACATGAACACCATTGCACGCAAGAAAGTCATCATCACGCTGATGACCGAAGGCGACACGGTGGCCATGGTCTGGACCCTGCAAAACGCCTTCCCGACCAAGATCACCAGCACCGATCTGAAGTCGCAAGGCAACGAGGCCGCGATCGAGACCATCGTGATTGCCCACGAAGGCCTGACGATCGAGAACAAGGCCTGAGGCTGCCATGACCGACCTCATCTCGAACCGAACGCAGCTGCCGGTGGCGTTCCAGTTTTCCGTCTCGTTCGGCAGCACCACCAGCCTGCGCGAGGCGGCGTTCCGCGAAGTCAGCGGCATCGAGACCGAGATGGAGGTCGAGGCCGTGGCCGAGGGCGGGGAGAACCGCTTCGTGCATCAATTGCCGAAGGGCACGAAGCATCCCCGCCTGGTCTTGAAGCGCGGCGTGGCGGCCAACGGCACGGCGCTCGTCACCTGGTGCAAGCGCATCCTGGAAGGCGGCTTGGCCACGCCGATCGACACCAAGCTGCTGCAGGTCTTCCTGCTCGACGCTGCGGGCAACCCGCTGCGTGGCTGGGCCTTCGAAAACGCTTATCCGGTGAAGTGGTCGATCGAAGGATTTGATTCGACCAAGAACCAGGTGGCGCTGGAGACCCTCGAGCTGGTCTATGGCAACACCCGCAAGCTGGGGTAAGGCCAATGAGCATCGAAGTCCGCCAACTCGTGATTCGCTGCCAGGTGGTGATGCCGGCGCATGCACAGGCACACGCACCTTCAGCGCCAGCCAGCGAGCTGCTGGCATTGAAAGAACAACTGATCGCCGAATGCCGCGTCTGGCTTCGCGATGAACTGCAACGGGCGAAGGAGCGCTGAGATGGAAAAGCTGAAGATGTGGCGCTACAAGCCGAACAAGGACGGCACCAGTACCGAACTGAGCTCGAACAGCTTCAGCGCGACCATCAACCCCGCGAGCCTGGAGCGCAGCTTCGGCCTGTTGTTCAGCAAAGACAAGGCGGCCGGCAGCCAGAAGCGCGACCAGAAGCTGCATGCCGTCGATGACGAAACGCTGTCGTTCAAGCTGACGCTCGACGGCACCGGCGCCTTGCCGCTCGCCACCGGCGCCAGCCTTGAGTCGGTGTATGCGCAACTGAGCCGGCTGCGGGCGGTGGTCTATACCGAGCCGGCCGCCACCGAGGAGATCTCGCGCATCCACATCGTCTGGGGCGAACTGGATTTCCGCTGCCGGCTCAAAAGCATCACGGTGCAGCACAAGCTGTTCTCGCCGAGCGGCAAGTCGCTGCGCGCCGAGGTCTCGCTGTCATTCGTCAGCGCGACCAGCACGAAGGAAGCGGCGCTCACCGCCAGCAGCACCTCGGCAGATCACATCAGCCAAGAGCGGCAGGCCACCGAGGGCGACACCTTGGCGCTGCTGTGCGATGAGATCTATGGCGATGCCGGCTACTGCGACCAGATCGCCCGCATCAACAACCTGCCCTCGCTGCGCTCGCTGCCACCCGGCACGATCTTGGTGTTCCCACCCTTGGCCCCCGCGGCCCGAGCCGCATGAGCGCGCCCTCGCCGCTCGAAGGCTGCGACGGCGCGCTGCGCTGCTCGGTGCTCAGTGAAGGCACCCAGCTGCCCGACACGATGCAACTGCTGTCATTGGACATCCATGCCGCGGTCAACAGCGTGCCGTTTGCGCGGCTCGTGTTCAGCGATGGCGACATGCCGAACCAGGAGTTTCCGGCCAGCGATGCGGCGCACTTCAGGCCCGGTGCGGTGATCCAGATCAACGCCGGTTATGGCGACACCGAAGTGCTGCTGTTCGAAGGCCTGGTGGTCAAGCACGGCGTGCGTGTCTCGGGCGCCAACGAAGCGCGATTGATCGTCGAATGCCGCGACAAGGCCGTGCGCATGACGGTGGGCCGCAAGAACGCGAACCACCTTGCGCAGACCGACAGCGCGATCATCCAGAAGCTGGCCAGCACCGGTGGCCTTGCGGCCGAGGTCGAAGCGACGAGCATCAGCTACACCGAACTCGCCCAGCATTACTGCAGCGACTGGGATTTCATGCTCACCCGCGCCGAGGCCAACGGGCTGCTGGTGATTGCACATAACGGAAAGGTCACCGTGAAGCCGCCGGTAACCGATGGCGAGGCCGTGCTGGCGCTGACCTATGGCAAAGACCTGATCGACTTCCACGCCGAGCTCGATGCCCGCACCCAATACACCAGCGCACAAGCGGTGTCCTGGGACCCGAAGACCCAGGCTGCGCTGCTCGGTGCAGCGGCCGCGCCGGCGGCACTCAACGCGCAGGGCGATCTCGATTCGGCGACGCTGGCCGAGGTCATCGGCCTGGCGTCGATGCGCATCCAGGCCGGCGCGCCGCTGGCCAAAGAAGCGCTGACGCAATGGGCCAAGGCCTTGCAGCTGAAGGCCGGGCTGGCCCGCGTGCAAGGGCGCATGCGCTTCCAGGGCAGCGCGAAGGCCGAGGTCGGCAAGCTGGTGACAGTGGCCGGCATCGGCACGCGCTTCTCCGGCAGCGTTTACCTGAGCGGCATTCACCACGAGATCATCGACGGCAACTGGACGACCGAGGCCGAATTCGGTTTGTCCCCGAACTGGTTTGCCGAGCGCGCCGATGTGCGCGCGCCGGCCGCGGCCGGCTTGCTCCCCGGTGTCGAAGGGCTGCAGGTCGGTGTCGTGCTGAAGCTCGATGGCGACCCCGATGGCGAGCATCGCATCCAGGTCTCGGTGCCGGTGCTGCAGGCCGAAAGCGCTGGCGTCTGGGCGCGCCTGCTGCAGTTCCATGGCTCCAGCGGCATCGGCAGCTTCATCGCGCCGGAGATCGGCGACGAGGTCGTGCTGGGCTATTTCGGCAACGACCCGTCGCACCCGGTGGTACTGGGCAGCCTCTACAGCAGCAAACGCGTCCCGCCTTATGCGCTGGCCGCGGCCAACAACACCAAGGCCTGGGTCACGCGCTGCAAGTCGAAGATCGAATTCGATGAAGAGAAGAAGGTGATCACCGTCACGACGCCGGGCGCAAACAAGATCGTCATCAGCGACACCGATCAATCGATCCTGCTGGCCGACCAGAACGGCAACACCGTGACGCTGGGCCCGGCCGGCATCGCGCTCGACAGCCCGAAAGACATTCAGCTGACGGCGAAGGGCCGCATCGTGCTCGATGCGGTCGGCGTGGTCAGCGTGACTTCGAAAGCCGACGTGAAGGCCAGCGGGCTGAACGTCGAATGCCAGGCGCAGGTCGGCTTTGCGGCCAAAGGCGGCGCCAGCGCCGAGCTGTCGGCCGCCGGCCAGACGGTCGTCAAAGGCGCGCTGGTGATGATCAATTGAGAGGCGGCCGAGCCAGCGCCCATCTCGACATTGCCTCACCCATTGCTTCAGCCATTGCTTTCGCCATTGATTCGCCTTCCAACCTTTCACTCCACCGAATCGGAACCGCCATGCCTCCTGCCGCCCGCCTGACCGATCTGCACGTCTGCCCGATGGTGACGCCCGGCCTGCCGCCGATTCCGCATGTCGGCGGCCCGTTGATCGGCCCGGCCGTGCCGACCGTGCTGATCGGCGCTTTGCCCGCGGCGGTGTTGGGCGACAGCGCGGTGTGCGTCGGCCCGCCCGATGCGGTGATCCAGGGCTCGGCGACGGTGCTGATCGGTGGCCGGCCGGCCGCCCGCCTGGGCGACATGACGGCGCATGGCGGGCAGATAGCGTTCGGCCTGCCGACGGTGCTGATCGGCGGCTGAGGCCTGGGCCCGCTGCCCTCACGCCCTCCATCTCATCCACCTCACCCTCTAACGACAAGAGAACGCGCCATGCCACGACACGATGGTTTCCTCGGTACCGGCTGGGCCTTTCCGCCGGCCTTCGATGGGCGGCAATTGCAGGCGCTGATGGTCGACCAGGTGGACGACATCGAAGAAAGCCTGCGCATCCTGATGTCGACCCGGCCCGGCGAGCGCGTGATGCACCCGACCTACGGCTGCGATCTGCAGCGCATGGTGTTCGAGCACATCGGCACCGGCACGCTGACCGAGATCCGCAGCCTGATCGAACGCGCGGTGCTGTTCTTCGAGCCGCGCATCACGCTGCGCAGCGTCGACATCGATACCGACGAGCTGATCGACGGCGTGCTGCGGCTGCAACTCAGCTACCTCGTTCGCAGCAGCAACTCGCGGCACAACTGGGTCTACCCGCTGTACCTGAGCGAGCGCAGCGGCCCCACGGCGCCGCCTGCCCTGCCCAAAGTGCCTTCCAACGCGGACGAGGCCTTCGGCGCGGCCGCCCCTGCAGGCCGCGTCAGTGCCGAGCGGAGCCAGCCATGAACAACACCTTCGCAGGCTCGTCCGATGGCGGCCAGCGCGACGCCGATGCCGGCTTCATCGGCGACGGCACCGACCCGTCGCAACGCGTGCCTTTGCTGCTGGATCGCAGCCCCTTCGGTGTCGATGAAGCCGGCTTTGCCGAGCGCGTGGCGATGAGCGCCGCGCTGGCCCGCCAGCTGCGCTTCATCGACCTCAACGGCAGCGACAACGGCGATTGGCAGCGCTTGTTCGATGGCGATGAATCGCTGGTGCTGGCGCGCATCGCCGCGGTCGACCTCGACGCCTTGCAAGCTGCGCTGCTGCGCGATCTGGCCAGCGCGCGGCCCGAAGCGCTGGCGCAGCACCTGGTTCGGCTCGCGCATCAAATCGATCGCTGGTGGAAGGCCCTGGCCGGCCACGCCGAGCCGGCTGCGGTGGCGGTGCGCGAGCAGATGCAGCAGCTGGTGCTGCAGCAGTTGTGCGATGACCTGGCGTGGGTCGCGCAGCGCTTTAAGGGGCGCCGCCTTCAGGCCAAAGCGCTGCCCACGGCGAGCGCAATCGAAGCGCTCGAACCTGACAATTCAGCAGAGCGAATTGAAGACCTGTCGCCGATGTGGCACACGCCCACCGCCGCCAGGCCGGCCAACGCGGCTTCGGAGCAGGAGACCTTGCGCGCGATCGGCTTTGCCTTTCTCGGCGTGATCGGCCGGCTGAAGGCGCTTGCGGCCGAGCGCCTGGCCGAATCCTTGCGCAGCGGCCGGCACGAGCCCGCGGCCAGCCTGTTGATGGCGTTCCTGCAGATCTATGGCTCGGTGCAGGCCGGCATCAACCGTTTCAGCTGGCGCCATGTGGAGTTCTATTACCGCGATTGCCTCGGGCTGCGCCCCGCAGCGGCCGAACCTGAAGCGCTGCACCTGGTGTGCCAGCGCGAAGCGCGGGCGGCGGCCGAGTTCGTGTTGCCCGGCGGCGCGCTGTTCGATGCCGGCAAAGATGCCGCCGGCCGGCCGATCGCGTTTCGCGGTGACAGCGCGCTGACGATCACCGAAGCCACGGTGGCCGCGCTGTACACCTTGCGCCTGGAGCGCGACCCGCTGATCTCGCCCGAGCGCGACTTCGGCTTCGTGACGCGCATCAAGGCGGCGCGCTTGCCGTTGAGTGTCGATGGCGACCCCGCCACGCCGGCCCGCGCCGATCAGGCTTCGGCCCATGCCGACACAGCCAGTGCGTTCACGGCCAGCACGCTCCCGTGCCATCCGCTGTTCGGCGGCAGCCATGGAAGCTCACGCCTCGCGACCGATGCGCGGCTGGGCCTGGCGATCGCCACGCCGGTGCTGCACCTCGGCGAAGGCGAGCGCGAGATCCGCCTGCGGCTGCGCACCGAGCCCGACGATGGCGGCCTGACGCTGACCGGGCATGTCGATGCGGTACTGGCCAGCGCAGACGCCGTGAGCTTTCGCGAACGGCTGGGCCGCTTGTTCGTGCGCTGGCTGATCGGCAGCGCGAGCGAGCCGCTGACGACCCTCGACTTGGCCCGCCTGCGCGAGGCCGCAGCGCAGCAACTCGGGCCCCGCGCCAGCGCGCCGGCAGCGATCGGCGACCCGCTGCATTTGATCCAGGGCGAAGGCACGCCCTCGCGCGAACTGCTGTTCGGCCGGCTGGTCAACGGCATGTTCGACCTGAAACTGACGACCGCGCGTGGCTGGTGGGCGCCTGCGGCCGCCGACGTCGTGCCTCACCCGGAAGGCGGGCTGCTGTTCACCTTGCGCCTGCGCCGCGAAGACCCGCCGATCATCGGCTGCGACGCCGCGCTGCATGGCGAGGAATGGCCGACCACGCTGCCCGTCTTGCGGCTCGACGCCAGCACGCAAGGCCGGCTCTATGCCTACTCGCTGCTGTCGGCAGTGTGGCTGCATGAAGCGAGCGTGACCGTTCAAGTACGCGGCATCAAAGACCTGGTGCTGCGCAATGACCTCGGCCGGCTCGACCCGTCGCGGCCCTTCCACCCGTTCGGCCCCTTGCCCACCACCGGTTCTTATCTCGTGTTCGGTGCGCCCGAGATCGCCCGCAAGCATCTGCTGTCACTGACGCTGCATCTCGAATGGAGCGGCCTGCCGACGATCGCCGGCGGCTTTGGCAGCTGGTACCGCGGCTATGCGCCAAGTTATGTCAGCGGCATGCCGAGTGCGCGCCTGGCCTTGCTGCGCGAGGGCCAATGGCAGGACTGCGCCGGCAGCTCGCCGCTGCAGGGGCTCCAGGCGTTGCCGGACTTGTTTGCAACAGCCGGCGATGAAGCCCGATTGGTCGCCCCTCGAACGATCGAGTTCGACACCGCCTCGGTGCGCAAGCATGGCCGCGCCAACCGGCCCGAGCCGCTCGACGGCCCGCGCGTGCAAGGCGGCCTGTTCCGGCTGCAGCTGGCCGGGCCCGCAGGCGCCTTCGGCCATGCCGCTTACCCGATGGTGCTGGCCGATGCGGTCAGCCAACAGGCGCGCCGGCGCCGGCCGGCATCGCGCCCCAACCCGCCGTACACGCCGCTGATCGAGCGCCTGTGGCTGGACTATCAAGCGGCCGACAGCGTGTCGCTGGAAAACGCAGGTGCCGATGAGCTGACGCCCGGCATCTCGCGCCCTAGCTCGCTGGCCGAGGGCGACGGCCCGTCGCAGCTCTTCCATCTGCACCCGTTCGGCATGAAGCTGCTGCGCCCGGTGGCGGTCGATGGCGCCCATGGCCTGCTGCCGCGCTTCGATGCGCTCGGCCATTTGTGCATCGGCATCGCCGCCAGCTCGCTGCGCGGCCCGCTGACCTTGCTGTTCCATCTGCATGCGGCCGAGGCCGCCGACCCGACGGTGCTGGCCGCACCGGCACGCACGCAATGGTCTTACCTGAAGCGCAACACCTGGTGCGCGCTGGCGCCGTCGCGGGTGCTGTCGGACGGCACGGCCGGCTTTTTGTCGACCGGCATCGTGACGCTCGACCTCCCGCCCGATCTGGACGCCGACAACGATGTGATGCCGCGCGGCCTGTACTGGCTGCGCCTGTCGGCCGATCACGGCTTTGAAGGCTTCGCCGGGCTGCATGCGGTGCACACGCAGGCCGTGCGGGCGACGCGGGTGTTGGCAGAGGTGGCCGCAGCCACGGCCGGCGACGCGATCAACAAACGCACATCCATCGAGTTAGGCCCCAACGCCAACGCCAACGCCAACGATGCCGAGGCCGCGGCACAAGCGTCGCTCGATGTGCCGCTCGATGTGTGCCAACTCGGCCCCGTCGACCCGCGCCGCTCGGTCGCCGGCCTGGCCGGCGTCGCAACGATCGGCAGCTTGCAGGGCGGGCGCCTGGCGCAACAGCGGCGCCGCTTCTACGCCAGCGCCGGCGAGCGGCTGCAGCACAAGCAGCGGGCATCGAACGCCTGGGATTACGAACGTTTGGTGCTCGAACGATTCAGCCGTGTCGCGAAGGTCAAGTGCTTCACCGCATCGGAGTTGGGCCCTCAGCGTGGCGCTCGCCACGCTGACCTGAGCGCTGGCTCAAGCATGGATCAACGCGCGGAACAAAGCGGCCCTCCATCCAGCCCCAGCGGCGAGGTGCTGGTCGTGGTCGTGCCGGAACTCGCGCGCAACGTCGATGCGCTGGCCACCACCGCGCCTCGGCTCGACGCCAACGAGCTGCGCGAGATCCATGCCTATCTCGCAGAGCGCGCGTCGCCCTGGGTGCGGCTGCGCGTGCGCAACGCAAGCTATGAGCGCATCCAGGTGCGATGCACCGTGCTGCCGGCCCGCGGCACGCACGAAGGCGTGGTGCTGCGGCGGGTTCAGCAGGCGATCGTGCGCCATCTGTCGCCATGGTTCGACGGCGGCTGCCAGCCGCGCTTCCACTGGCTGCTGCGCTGCGAAGAGGTGCAGGCCCATCTGCGCAGCGTCGAAGGCGTCGAGGCGGTATCGCAGCTGTCGCTGCTGCAAGTGGCCTGTGGCGACGATGGCCGACACACGCTGGGCGACACCGCCCGCGCATCATCACCGAGCAGCCGCAGCAGCCACGACCGCCTGCACCCGCTTCAAGCCTGGAGCCTCGCGCTGCCGATGCCGGACCACCTGGTCATCGCCGCCGAAGCCCCGCCCGACCCGAACGCCCTCGCGACCGGCATCCGCGAGCTGGCGATCGGCAGCACCTTCATCATTGGCGGAGTCGCGTCATGACCGTTCGCAACCGCGAGACGCTGCGCAGCTTCTTCAGCGCCGGCAAACTGCCGACACAGGATCACTTCGGTGACCTCGTCGACTCGATGCTCAACATGAGCGATGAGGGCTTTCGCAAGTCGGCCGACAACGGCGTCGAGGTCTCGACGCCGGCCGGCTACGACGCCTTGCTGAGCTTTTATCGCGACCAGAACCTGCGTTCGGCGCTGTGGTCGGTCGGCTATGGCGGCGAGCGCGATCAGCTGGCCTTCAAGGCCGGCGGCGTGGCCGCGCAGCGCGGCAAGCCGCCGGTGCTCGCACTCGACACGCGCGGCCGCGTCGGCATCGGCACCGCCGACCCGCAGCACACGCTCGAGGTGGCCGGCGTCATGGCCTGCGAAGGGCGCGTCGGCGCTTATCGCGGCGAAGACCTGCCGCAGCCGCTGGCCGATGGCGAATGGCACGACCTGACCGGCCCCTTGAGCGGATGTCAGGCCTTCGAGGTGATGGCCGGTGCGGGCCGGGCGGGCGGCGGGCGCTTTGCGCTGCTGCAGGCGACCGCGCTGAACACCTACAACCCGCCTTCCGGCTGGCTGCGCTTTTTCTCGGCGCGGCGGCCGATCCGCACGCAGAGCGTCTGGTACGGCCAGCGCTGCGAACAGCTGGAGTTGCGTTGGCACGGCAGCAGCGGCCGCCATGCGAGCTACCGATTGCAGGTGCGCTCGAAATGCGATTACGGCGCGGGCATTCCGATCCGCGCCACGCTGACGCGGCTGTGGTTCGACGACGCACCGGAAGGCAGCGCAGCATGAACATCACCTCTTCTAACTCGTCGTCCACCTCGTCATCCTCACCCGCCTCCATTCGCCGCCGCCCGCGTGACTCCAGCGAGCGCCTGTTCGACCGGCTGCGCGCACAAGGCCTGACGGCGCTGCAAAGCCTGGCCGGCGAACGCTGGACCGACCACAACCTGCACGACCCCGGCATCACGCTGCTGGAGCAGCTCTGCTTCGCGCTGACCGACCTCGCCTACCGCGCCGACTTCGCGGTGGCCGACCACCTGAGCGGCGCCGATGGCCGCATCGACTACAGCGCGCTGTCGCTGCACCCGCCGGCCGAGGTGTTCCCGTGCCGGGCCACCACCGCCGATGACTTGCGGCGCGTGCTGCTCGATGCCGTGCCGGGACTGGACGATGCGAGCTTCGAGACCGGCCCGATGCGCGTGACACAGTCATTGGCCGCAGCCACGGCCACGGACTTGGCATCAGCCTCAGCCCTCCCCGGCCTGTACCACCTGACGCTGAAGCTCTCACCCGACGCCAGCCGCAGCGCGGCCCAGCGCATCGCCGAGGCCCGCGCAGCCTATCGCCGCGAGCGCAACCTGTGCGAAGACCTGGCGGACGAGGTCATTTGCGTGCGCGATGTGCCGGTGGAGCTGATCGGCGAGATCGAGCTCGAAGGGCCGCGCGATGCGCTCGACGTGCTGGCCGAGGTCTATGACCGCTGCGCCCGCTTCGTCGCCCGCATCCCAAGCCGCCTCGGCTTCGATGAAGCGCTGCGCGCCGGGCAAACGCTGGCGCAGATCTTCAGCGGCCCGCGCACGCGGCATGGCACGCTGGTGTCGGCCGAGGGCGAGCCCTCGGGCGCCGACCGGCTGTTTCTCGCCGATCTGTCGACGCTGGTGCAGCGCATCGACGGCGTGGCCCAGACCCGGCTCGAGGCCTTGCGCTGCCCGGCGCCAGAGTTGCAAGGTGATGGCGAGCCGCAGCCTGGGCAGAACCTGCGGTCACTGCCTTGGCGCGGCAGCGACTGGGCGCTGCGCCTGCGCGTGCCCGACGATCTCGGCGCTGCGCATCAGGGACGGCGAGGCAGCGCAAACGACACCACAAACGACAGCCCAAACGGCACCGCGAATGCCACAGCACCTGCCACCGTCAACGCCGCTCGGCGTGCCGGCGACCCTCGTCCGACCATCGGCCCCTTCCAAAGCCTCAGCGTCAAACGCCGCGGCCACCCGGTCGCCATCGATGCCCAGGCCTTGCGCCTGCGCTACGCCGACTTGAAGGCCGGCGACCCGGCCCAGCACGCGCAGATCGACGATGAGCCGGCACGCCGCGCTGAAGCGCTGCTGCCGCGCGGCGTGCATCGGCCATCGACACCGTACCGCTCGGTGCAGCACGACTTTCCGGCCGCCTATGGCCTGGGCCGCCATGGCCTGCCGGCCTCGGCACCGCCCCAGGAGCGCGCCCGGGTGCGGCAGTTCAAGGCTTACCTGCGCCTGTTCGATCAGGTGCTGGCCAACGGCCAGGCGCAGCTCGATCACCTGCGTGCGCTGTTTTCGTTGAATGGCGGCGCGGCGCAGAGTTATTGGCAGCAAGGCGTGGATGCGGGCGATGTGCACAGCCAGGCCCATCAAGCCCATCAAGCCGATCTGTGGCTGGCCGATCCGGGCGCCGTGCTGAAAGCGGTCCATGCGCCGTTCGATCGCGGCACGGAGCGCAAGAGCCGCGCGCTCGACCACCTGCTGGCGCTGCATGGCGTGACCTACCGGCAAGACTCGATGCGCCAGTTCGCCAGCCACCTCGACGCCGATGAAACCGACGCCTGGCTGCTGCAGAACAAGGCCCACTACCTGCGCGACATCGTGGCGCTGGCGCGCGACCGCGCGGGCGGCTGCGACCCGAGCCGCTCATGCTGGGAGGCGCCGCAAAACGGCGCCGGCCTGCAGCGCCGCGCCAGCCTGCTGCTGGGCTTCAAATCCGCCCCGGCGCGGCCGTTGACACAGTCATTGCGGCGCCAGCGCATCAGCCTGCAGTCGGGCAGCGAGCCTGCCGGGCAAGCCCTCGATGCCGCGCAGATCGCCGCACTGCGACCCGCCGAGCACGTGCCCAGCGCAGCTCGCCGCGACGAGGCGCAAGACGACTTGCGCCGCATCACCGTGTTGCGCGCCGGCCCGTTGGCGCCCACCTTGCTGCGCGCCGGGCTGCGGCGCGAATGCTATGTGCTGCGCGATCTTGGGCGAGCCCCCCACAACGCGCCTGCCGATGGCATGGCGACGAGGCGGCCCACCGGCGCAGCTCAGGGCAGCGCCGCGGGCCACGCCACGGGTCATCAACCCGTCAAGCAGGCCGCCTGCCAACTCTGGCTGGGCCCGGATGACGATGGCCGCTGGTGGCGCCTGGGCGAATTCGCCGACGCTGCCCGGGCCTCGCGCGCGGCCGACAGCCTGCGCCGCTTTCTGCGCCATCTGAACGATGACTGCGAAGGCCTGCATGTGGTCGAGCATGTGCTGCTGCGGCCGGTGGGCCCGGCCCGCGCAGCACCCAACAGTTCCAGCTCGAACCTTCAGCGCCTGCCGCCGCCGAACCCCGAATTTTTCGGCCTGCGCCTGAGCGTGCTGTTGCCGGGCTGGACGCTGCGCACCGCCGATGCCGGGTTTCGCCGCTTCACGGAAGAGACCTTGCGCATCAACACCCCGGCTCATCTGACCCTCGATTGCCACTGGCTGGACTTCGATGCGATGCAGCGCTTCGAAGACGACTTTGGTCGCTGGATGCAAGCCAAGGCTGCGCACTGCCGCGCCATCGATGACGCCGCACCGCACGCTTCATCCAGCGACAAGACCCACGGTGAAGAACCTGGTGAGCAGGACGAACACGCTGCCGCGCTGGACCAGGCCTCGGCCGCCGTGATCGGCCATCTGCGCCAGGCTGCCTCGCCGAAGGCCAAGCCGCGCCAGAACGCGAACCGAAACGCCACCGAAGGAGACAGCCATGCATGACGGTCACCTGATCGAAGCGCTGCAGATCGATCTCGACTTCGAGAACTTGCCGCTTGCCGACGCAGACGCGCCCAGTTTCCAGTCGCAGCTGGCCGACACGCTGCGCGGCCCGGCGCTGCGGCAGATCGATCGGCAGTTCGATGCGGCCTCTGCGCACGACGAGGTCTGGCGCATCGATCGGCTGGAGATCGACCTCGGCCGCATCGTCATCGACGCCGGCCAAGACTGGCCCAGCCGCTGGATGCAGGCGCTGCGCGATCAGTTGCAGCGCTTGTTGCGCGAGCTGCGCGATGCCCCGTTCGATGAGGCCGCTGAACCCACAGCCCGCCGGCCGCTGGCACGCCACGCGGCCCGGCTGGAGATGCTGATGTACTTCCTTCGCCATGGCCACTTGCCGTGGTACGGGCGCGGCCGGCGCAGCGAAGACCCGCGCGAGTTGGGCCGTGAGCTGCTGCGGCATGACGCTCGCGGCCTCGCTGCAGCCTTGCGCGCCGCGGGCGATCGGCCGGCGCTGCTGCAACGGCTGGCCGGGCAGTTCGACGGCATCTGGCTTGCCGAGCTGGTTCATGCGCTGCTGCCCGATGAGCCCTTGACGGTGGCGCGGCTGCTCGAAACCGTGGTTCGCGCCTCGCGGCCGGGCCGCGCCGACAGCGCGTTGACGGTGGCCCGCCTGTGGGAAGCCGCGCTCGGCCAGGCCTTGGCGCAAGGCAGCAGCGGGCGCGTGGCCGAGCTCGCGGTGATGCGCCTGCAGTTGCAATGGGCCTTGGAGACCGATCCGCGCCGGGCGGCCGAAGACGACCCGCTTACCAACGTGGCGCCGGCCTGGCAGCGGCTGTTGCGCGATGACCGGGCCTGGCTCAAGTCGAGCTTGCAGCGCATCGGCGCATCGCAGGCGCTGGAGCAGCGCCTGGCGCGGGCCTTGTCGACCGAGCTGCTGAGCGAAGTGGCCGGCCTGTGGCTGGCGCGTGAACAGACGGTGGCCGTCAGCGGCTGGATCAGCGCGGTCGCGGCCCGCAGTGCCGCTTCGCCATTGGCCGCGCCCGAGCAACGCCGCCATCTGTGGCAAGCCGCGTTGGGCCATTTGTGGGCCGGCGGCGGCGGCGCTGCATTCGATGGCCGACGCTTTGCGCGAGAGCTGCGCGAGCGCATCGGCCGGCACGGCGATGCCGCTCAAGCAGGCGGCCATGCCCGTGAAGGCGATGCGTGGGACCGCGATCTGGAAGCGCTCTGGGCTGATGACGGCCTGGATCGATCTGCCGGTGCACCGGTTGTTGACACAGTGAAGGCTGTTCCTCTTCTTGCGCTGCCCGCTGAGCTGCTGCGCCCCGACGCCGTGTGGCACGCGCTGCGCAGCAATCCGGCCGCGCTGCAACACGCGGTGCAAAAGGCACTCGCCCACGGCGAAGCCACGAGCCTGCGCCTGGCCGAAATCTGGAGCGATGAGCTGCTGCTGGCCGTGACCAGCCTGCGCTGGCCCGAGGCCCGGCCGTGGATTGCCGCGGTGGTCTCGAGCCCGCCGCATGACGCCGCCACCCTCGCCCGGCGCTGGGCCTGCACGCTGCGCCAGGCCTTTCAGGCGGGTGCAGCGTTCGACGAAGCCGCGTACCTGGACGCCTGGGTTCACGAGGACCTGCTTCATACCGGCCACAGCGTTGAAGAAGGCGCCCGGCAATGGAAAGCGGCCATCCAGGACGCTGCTGCGACGCCGAACTGGCTGGAGCGCATCGTCAAGCTGACGACACTGAGCCCGGCCGTGCCGGTGGCGCCGATTTCATCTGAAGCGGCAGTGACGACGCTCACGCACAGCGTTCGCTCGAAGCGCGAGCCTGCGGCGATCGACCCGGCATCCACGCCCTTCCCTATCACCGCGTCCTCGGTCACCGGAGCCGCCGGCGTGAACGGCATCGCCAGCGACAAGGGCTCGCCAACGCCTGCGTGCGAGCCGGGCTTCGAACGCGAAGCCCCTCCTCCGCTCGGCGCGATCAACCCGTTCACCGCCAACCCAGTGCCAGCGGCCGGCGACGCGCTCCATCACGCCGAGCCTCACCAAGAGCGCCCAGAAGATGACCTGGCGAAGCCCCTGCCATCGCCAAACGCCGCGCTGCCCTTGGCGCCGGAATCGTTGGCCCTCGCACGATCGCTGGCCGGCAAGGTGGTGCAGCGCCTGGCCACACTCGCATCGACCCTCGGCCAGCGCCTGGGCCGGCTCTTTTCGCCTGGCGTCTCGCCAGCTGCCGCCACGCGCGAAGCTGCGACACCCGATGCCCAGCCGGCGCTGCCCGTCACGGTCTCGGTCGACAACGCGGGGCTGGTGCTGATCGGCCCTTACCTGCCACGGCTGTTTGAGGCGCTCGGCCTGGCCAACGACAACGCGTTCGTCAATGAACCCGCCCGCGAGCGTGCGCTGCACCTGATGCAGTTTGCGGTCGATGGCCGGCATGAGCCCGCGCCCGAATCGCGCCTGATGCTTAACAAGCTCCTGTGCGGCATCGAGCCCGAGACGCCGATCGGCCGGCGCTTTAGCGCGACGCCCGAGGAATGCACGCTGATCGAAAGCCTGCTCGGCGCCGTGATCGCGCATTGGCGCGTGCTGGGCCAGACCTCGATCGCCGGCCTGCGCGAGACCTTCCTGCAACGCCCCGGCCAGCTCAGCCAGCGTGCCGATGGCGCCTGGTCGCTCGCGGTGCAACCGGCCGCCTTCGACATGCTGATCGATCGCCTGCCCTGGGGCTATGCGATGCAAAAACATCCGTGGATGAGCGAGGTGCTGCATGTCGATTGGCGTTGAACATTCCCAGGCTCGATCCGGCAGCGAACGGGCGTTGAGCCACAACGCGCAGGCGCTCGACCACGAACTGGCCTGGTTTGAGCGCGTGCTGAAGGCACGGCTGGACGGCCATTTCGCGCAGCACAGCGAGCGGCTCGATGTGGCCGAACTCGGCCCGCCGGATCTGCGCGATGACGAATCCGCGTATGCCGGGCTGCTGCGCGAATGCGGCCTGTCGCTCGATGAGCGGCTGGTGTTGCTGCTGGCCCTGGTGCCGCACCTGCGGCCGAATCTGCTGGACCTGCTGTTCATCCGCAACCCGAACCTGGACCGCGGCTTCGCCGAATTCGGCGGCCGCAAGGGTGCCACGCACGGCGGCTTCCTGCCAACGCTGGAGACCGCGGCCTTTCTGGTCGCCGGGGCCGATCTGGCCGGGCGCTTTCAGTTGCGCCGATGGTTGGATGACGAACATGTTTTGCGCAAGCGCAGCATCCTGCAGCTGGACACCTGCGCAAGCGGCGAGCCACAGTTCAGTGCCGGCCTCGCTGTGAGCGGCGAGACGCTGGACCTCGTCACGCTCGGCGAGCGCCACAAGCCCGACTTCAGCGGCAACTTCCCGGCCAAGCTGATCACGACCCGCCTGGGCTGGAACGACCTCGTGCTCGATGACGAGGTGCTCGATGAAGTGCTGGCCATCGAGGCCTGGATTCAGCATGGCGGGCGCATTCTTGATGAATGGCAATTGGGCAAGGCGTTGAAGCCCGGCTACCGCAGCCTCTTCTTCGGCCCGCCCGGCACCGGCAAGACGCTGACCGCGACCTTGATCGGTCAGGCGGTGGGTGCCGATGTCTACCGCATCGACCTGTCGATGGTGGTGTCGAAGTACATCGGCGAGACCGAGAAGAACCTCGCGAACGTGTTTGATCAGGCGCAAAGCCGGCGCTGGATTCTGTTCTTCGATGAAGCCGACGCGCTGTTTGGCAAGCGCACCGCGGCATCGAGTTCGAACGACCGGCATGCAAACCAGGAAGTGTCTTACCTGCTGCAACGGGTGGAAGACTTTCCCGGCACCGTGATCCTTGCGACCAACCTGAAGGCCAACATCGACGACGCCTTTGCGCGGCGCTTCCAGTCGATGGTGCATTTCCCGATGCCCGATGCCGACCAGCGCCTGCGCCTGTGGGAAGGCATGTTGGGCCAACGCGAGCGGCTGGCGGGCGATGTCGATCTCGCGCGGCTGGCCCAGGAACACACGCTGGCAGGAGGCGCGATTGCCAATGTCGTGCGCTTCGGCGCACTCAGCGCCTTGCGCGCCGGGCGCAGCGCGATCAGCGCCGACGACCTGCGCAAAGGGATCGCCAAAGAACTGCGCAAGGAAGGACGAACACTTTGAACCCGAACCTGCACACCGATCCGCCTTCGCCCCCACCTCGTTGCCGGCCTTGCCGCCAGGCGCGATGGCTGCTGGCCACCCTCGGCCTGGTGGCGACCGTGATCAACCTCGGCTGGCAAAACGGCCCAGCGCTTGGGGCCACCTCGGCTTTGCACGCCCGACCGCAAGCTGAGCCGGCGGGCGACGCGGCAGCTGCGCAGGGCACGCCGCCAGCTCGCGTGATGGCGCAAGCCGGTGCGATCAAGACTGTGTCACCGGCGGCGTTGGCCGCAACCTCCACACCGGCCCCCGTGCCCACGGCCAGGCCCGCCGCCGGCACGGCGTCATCGGCGGGCGCTTCTGCGATCGATACGCCAGCGGCTGCGGCTGCGGCATCGCACGCTTCGCCCGCCAACACGGAGCCCGCCCCGCCAGCGCCCCACGGTGATGACGCACCGGGCGCTGCTGTCGCACGTGGCGTGACTGTGTCACCTGCTGCATCGTTCGCGGATGCAGCGGGGCAGCCGACCGCACCCACGCTGCTGTACCGCACCGTGCCGCTGAGGTCGGGCTACCGCGGCGAGCTGTTTCGCGATCTTCCGTTGGCGCGCCATCTCAGCAACGCGCGTGTCATGCTGGTCGACGGGCAACTGCCACCGGGCTTGTCGCTCAGCGACGAAGGGATCGTGCGCGGGGTGCCCACGCTGGTGGGGCGTTATCAATTCCGCCTGGGGATCATCGACCCGTCGCCGCAGCCGACGCCACCGCCGACGCCAGAGAGCGCATCGCCCGCTCCGACCGAAGCACCAGGCCGCCTGGCAGCACGCGCGATCACGCATCAGGCCTATGCCTTGCGCATCCTGCCGCCGGCGACTAAGGCACCGGCCCCGCCGCCTGTGGCTTCGGCAGTGACACCGACGCCGGTGCCATTGCTGCAAAGCTTGAGCGCGACGGAGACCGAGAGCTTTGTCGATCACCGGCGCGGCATGCCGGTCAGCTACAAGCTCACGCCAGCCGATGTCGCGATGCTGATGCCGGCTGAAGAAACTGCAGCACCGTCCTCAGCGTCATCACCAACGTCACCAACGCCCCCAACGCCCCCAACGTCGTCGATCGACACCCCGAGCCGTGGCACGGCCTTGAGCGCTCGTGACAGCAGCGAACCTGGGGACTCGACCGCGGCCGACATCACCACCCTACCGCTTGACGCCGCGATGCAGACGACGACGGTGGCCGCGCCGATCCTGCCGACGGTGGATCAATTGAAAGCGCTGTTGGCGCCGCTGGTCGACATCGACTATCCGACCCGCCCCCTGTTCGAACAGGCCTTGCTCGCCAGCCGCTGCGACTATTACCAATTGCACGTCACCGAGCAGGCGCTGAAAAAGAAGCTGCGTGTCGATGCCACCTGCCCGCCCTTGACCCGTGCCATATCTACCACCACCACCTCCACCAGCGCCCCCGCAGCCCGCGCTGGCAACGCTTCCAGACCGGTGCTCAAGCCCGTGCCGGATGCCGCGAAGCACTTGCCTGCCAACGAGCTGTCGTTGCAACAGTTTTATCTCGACCTGTTGCCGCCCGAGTTGCAGGCGCAGATCGTGACGCTCGCCGAGAAGCTGCACCCGATCGAAGATTCGCAAGCACCGCGCCTGACCGCGAGTTGCGGCTGTTATGCATCGGACAACGGCAATACCGTCTACGGCATCTTTCCGTACTGGCTTGCGACCGACACGGCGCAGAAAGTCGACTTCAGCCTGTTCAAGCGCATCGCCTTCATGGGCGCGGTGATGAAGGACGATGGCAGCCTGTCGGTGCCGAATGGCTGGGCTGGTGAACCGGGCGGCTTTGCGCGCGTGGCATCGCGCCACGGCAGCGAGCTCGATCTGGTGATTTATCGCCGCGACTGGACCGGCCTGCTGCGCCAGCCCGCAGCCAAGCTCGACGAACTGGCCCGCACGGCCGCACGCAATGCCGTGCAGATGGCCGAGGCCAAACGGGACGACGGCCCGTCGCGCTGGCTGCGCCCACTGCTGCTGCCGGCCTGGCGCGAGCGCGAACAGGTGTACGGCGGGCTCACGATCATGTTCGATGACGCCGCGCTAAGCACAAGCGAACAGCGCGCGGCCTTCAAGCGCTTCTATCGCCAATTCACCTTGCGCCTGATCACCGAGATGCAGGCCATCGGCCGCAGCTACCAGCTGAACTTCATCGTGCCGGAGCAGCAACTGGGCGACGAAGATGGCGCGTATGGATTTGGTCAGCTGACCGACTACATGGAAACCGCGCAGCGAGGACCGCGCGACCCGAACACCGACGAAGAGACCTTGCACCGATATCGCGGCACGACCGACATATCGGTCTTCTATCTGATGATGATGGGCGAGCCCACGTCGACTTTCAAGAAGGAACTGCGCCGGAAAATCGATGAGACCCGCCTGCTGCAAGGGCACCGCCGGGTCGCGTTTTTGCAGGGCGTGATCCCGGTGCAGTTCGACGTGCGCACCGACAAGCCGGTGCCGATGGCGCCCGATCTCTCCAGGCAAGTCGATGATGACCTGGCTTACATGCGCTGGAACTTCGGCGGTGTCGGCTTCTGGCCGCTGCCGGTTGAAGGCCTCGGCCAAGGCAGCGCATTGCGCCAACTGATCGAAGAGAACTACAAGCCACCCGCCACCTTGGCAAGCGGTCTGTGCGCATGGGCCTGCCCGAACCGCGTCGCGCTGCGGCTGCTGCTGCAATGCGTGCTGATCATCGGCCTCGCCCTGCTTGCGACCTATGCGCGAAGCTGCCGCGCCCAGCATGCCGGTGGGCGACAGCTGCTGCTGGCGTTGTGGGGCATCGGCCTGATCACGCTCGTGATGGCGGCGACGGTGTTCAGCTGCGATCCGCTGATGAACGAACTGCGGGCAGGCAATGCGCCGCTCTATGTGCTGATCCTGCTGCTGTGCGTGGCCGGCGCGTATACGACTTTGCGCAAGCCGATGGATGCGCCTTGAATTCCGGGCGCCCACAAAGACAAAGCCCCTGAGCCTCTTGCGAGGCCTCAGGGGCCGGGTTCGATCGGATCGAATCGGATCAAAGTGCCTGCGCAAGCGCCGGCAGGCCGATCACATGTGCTCGATCAGCACTTGGCCGAAGCCGGAGCAAGATACTTGCGTCGCACCGTCCATCAGGCGGGCGAAGTCATAGGTCACCCGCTTTGACAGAATCGATTTTTCCATCGAGCTGATGATCAGGTCGGCGGCTTCGGTCCAGCCCATGTGGCGCAGCATCATTTCAGCGGACAGGATTTCTGAACCGGGGTTCACATAGTCCTTGCCAGCGTACTTCGGTGCCGTGCCGTGCGTGGCTTCGAACATCGCGATCGAATCCGACAGGTTTGCACCCGGGGCGATGCCGATGCCGCCCACCTGAGCGGCCAACGCGTCGGAGACGTAGTCGCCATTCAGGTTCAGCGTGGCGATCACCGAGTACTCGGCCGGGCGCAACAGGATCTGCTGCAGGAAGGCATCAGCGATCGAGTCTTTGACGATGATGTCTTTGCCGGTGTTCGGATTCTTGAACTTGCTCCATGGGCCGCCATCGATCAGCTCGGCACCGAACTCTTTTTGCGCCAGGCCGTAAGCCCAGTCACGGAAGCCACCTTCGGTGAACTTCATGATGTTGCCCTTGTGCACGACGGTCACGCTGGGCTTGTCGTTGTCGATCGCGTATTGGATCGCCTTGCGCACCAGGCGCTCGGTGCCTTCGCGCGAAACCGGCTTGATGCCGATGCCCGAGGTGTTCGGGAAGCGGATCTTCTTGACGCCGAAATCGTCTTGCAGGATCTTGATGAGGCGCTTGGCCTTCTCGCTTTCGGCCTCGAACTCGATGCCGGCGTAGATGTCTTCCGAGTTCTCGCGGAAGATGACCATGTTGGTCTTCTCGGGTTCCTTCACGGGCGAAGGCACACCCTTGAAGTACTGGATCGGGCGCAGGCAGACGTACAGGTCCAGCTCCTGGCGCAAGGCCACGTTCAGCGAACGGATGCCGCCGCCGACCGGCGTCGTCAGTGGGCCCTTGATCGAGACCACGTATTCGCGCAGCACTTCGAGGGTTTCTTCAGGCAGCCAGACGTCTGGACCGTAGACCTTGGTCGACTTCTCGCCGGCGAAGATTTCCATCCAATGGATCTTGCGCTTGCCGCCATAAGACTTGGCCACGGCCGCATCGACCACCTTGATCATCACCGGGGTGATGTCCAGACCCGTGCCGTCGCCTTCGATGTAAGGAATGATCGGCTGATCAGGGACATTGAGCGAGAAGTCTGCGTTGACGCTGATTTTTTGCCCGCCCTCGGGCACCTTGATGTGCTTGTACATGTATTGCTCCGCTCTCCGCGATGAGTATCAGGGTTTGTATCCAAGGATTCTATGTCAGGGCCCGTGTCAACCAATGCGCAAGGACCTGCGTTACGCAGGGGCTGCTCAACGAGTGGGTGGCGATTCAATCTTCTAAAGGTAATTCCAATGAACAAGATCCTGGCCGTTTTGATCACCTCCCTGTTCGCCGTTGGCGCATTCGCTGCTGAAGCCGCTCCTGCTGCCGATGCAACAGCACCTGCTGCTTCCGCACCCAAGGCTGAAAAGAAGGCCAAGAAGAAGCACGACGCCAAGAAGGCCGAAGCCAAGAAGGAAGACGCCGCGAAGTAATCAGCGCCCGTCGCTGATCGACTCCGGCTTGCAGCGCTTGTGTGCTGCATCCTCCCAACGCCCGGTTGATTCCGGGCGTTGCTGTTTTGAAGGCACTTTCAGGCGTGCTGCAGTTTCTGACACAGCCACGCCGATAATTCCGAACACTCAACCACAGCCCATCGACATGACGATCCGCGCAATGCTTTGCTTCGCCCTTCTCGCCACCGGCATGGCGGCGTGGGCCCAGAACCAGCCTCAAGCCTTGCCGATCATTCGCCTGAATGCCGGCATCCATAACATCCAGGCCCAGTTGGCGCAGACGCCGCAGCAGCGCGAGATCGGATTGATGTTCCGGGAAACGATGCCGGGCAACGAAGGCATGCTGTTCGCGTTCGATGAACCCGCGACGCAATGCTTCTGGATGAAGAACACCTTGCTGCCACTGTCGGCCGCCTTCGTGGCCGATGACGGCAGCATCGTCAACATCGCCGACATGAAGCCGCAGACGCTGGACTCCCATTGCTCAACACAACCGGTGCGTTATGTGCTGGAAATGAACCAGGGCTGGTTTGCCAAGCGCGGGCTGAAGGCCGGCGCAAAGCTGTCAGGCAAACCGTTCATGGCCTCGAAGCCGTAAGCCCTGAACCACAAGCCACAGGTAAACCACAGGCGTTCACGCCATCAAAAAAGCCGGTCTGATGACCGGCTTTTTGTTGAACTGAGCAGCGGCCCTGAAGCCGCTTGATTGAGGTCGCGCAGCAGCCTTGCCGCCGCGCTCCATTCAGGCGAAGTTCTTCGCCGCGAAATCCCAGTTGGCCAAGGAGGTCAGAAAGGTCTCGACCCACTTCGGACGCAGGTTGCGATAGTCGATGTAGTAGGCATGCTCCCACACGTCGATCGTCAGCAAGGCCTTGTCGGCGGTGGTCAGCGGCGTGCCAGCGGCACCGGTGTTGACGATGTCGACACTGCCGTCTGGCTTCTTGACGAGCCAAGTCCAGCCAGAGCCGAAATTGCCCACAGCGCTCTTCGTGAAGGCTTCTTTGAAGGCCGAGAAGCTACCGAACTTCGCGTTGATGGCATCGGCCAGCGCGCCGGTCGGCTCACCGCCACCTTGGGGTTTCAGGCTGCTCCAGAAGAAGGTGTGGTTCCAGATTTGAGCTGCATTGTTGTAGATGCCGCCAGATGACTTCTTGATGATGTCTTCCAGGCTCAAAGACTCGAACTCGGTGCCCTTTTGCAGGTTGTTGAGGTTAACCACATAGGCGTTGTGATGCTTGCCGTAGTGATACTCCAAGGTCTCTTTGCTCAGGTGCGGTGCAAGGGCATCCAGGGGATACGGCAGAGGCGGAAGGGTATGTTCCATGCGAGTCCTTTCAGTGTGTGAGGAAGAGTTTCACGCGATTGTAGGCAGCTTGCCGCAGGCCTGCCGCTAGCCCCTTCGCTGCCCCTACCGCCCGCTCGAAATTAGTTCGAAGCCGTTGTTTGCTGGACGTCGCTGATGATTGCCGTGGCCTCGCCATCGACCAGCACCGCATGCACTTGCTGGCCGGGCTGCAGGCTGCCGGCCGATGTCACGGCGCGCCCGGCCTCATCGGTCAACCAGGCATAACCACGTGCCAGCACGCGTTTGGGATCGGCGCTGGCCAGCCGCGCTTCCAGCGATTGCAAACGCTGGTGGCGCGCCGACAAGCTGACCTGCATCGCGCGCCGCAAGCGCGCCGAGGAATCGCGCTCGCGCTGGGCGCTGCGCTGCGTGAGTTGCGCCGCGTGGGCCGACAAGCGTTGCCGCAACAGCGCCAGGTGCTGGGCCTGGCGGCGCAAGCTCTCTGCGGGCCGCATCCAGCGCAGCGTGGCCTTGTCCAGGCGCTGTTCGGCGGTATCGAGTGCGCGATGAACGCGGCTGGCCAACAACGAGGCAAAGGCCGACAGCATCTCCATGCATTCCTGCTGCGTCAACGTGACCAGCTCGGCCGCGGCCGTCGGCGTCGGCGCGCGCAGATCGGCTGCGAAATCGGCCAAGGTCACATCGGTCTCGTGCCCGACGCCGCAGACCACCGGCATGGGGCTGTCAGCCATTGCACGCACGACACGCTCGTCATTGAAAGACCAGAGGTCTTCCAACGAGCCGCCGCCGCGGCAGACGATGAGCACGTCGACCTCGGCGCGTCGAGCGGCCAGGCTGAGCGCGGCGACCAGCGCAGCAGGTGCCTCTGCGCCTTGCACCAAGCTGGGATAAACAATGAGTTCGACATGCGGCGCACGCCGCGCCAACGCGCTCACGACATCGCGCAAAACCGCCGCACCGAGCGAGGTCACGACACCGATCTTCCGGGGATAAGCCGGCAAGGTGCGCTTGCGCTCGGCGTCGAACAAGCCTTCGGCTTCGAGCTTCGCCTTCAGTTTCAGGAACTGCTCAAACAACGCGCCAGCACCGGCACGCTGCATCGATTCGATGACGAACTGAAGTTCGCCGCGCGGCTCATAGAGGCCCAGCCGCCCACGCACTTCCACGAGTTGCCCGTCGGCCGGCATGAAGTCGAGCAAGCTGGCTGCACGGCGAAACATCGCGCAGCGGATCGTGACCGCGGCGCCGTCGGCATCTTTCAAGTTGAGATAGCAATGGCCGCTCGATGCGCGTGAGAAGCCGGAGATCTCGCCGCGCAGCGTGCACGAAGAAAAACGCGCCGCCAGGGTATCGGACACCGCATGCAGCAAGGCGGCGACACCCCACACCATACGCTGCGCGCGGGGGTGCAAGGGCTCAACCATGGGCAAAGCCAGCATTGGCGCGGGTCGAGAACTCCACAAGCCCGCCAATCAAGGCTCTGCGCCTGTATTCATCTGTCACGGCGCCTTCACAATCACGCAAGTACTTGATTTTCAAAGTATTTTTTCTGCCTAAACTTTGTGCAAACTGAGAAATCATCAGAATTAATGCGGGATGTACGCTTCCACACAGAGGTTGCCCACAAAGTTATCCACAGTTCCAGTGGACGGGGGAGAAGGGTTCGGAGGAGATGGCGCTCGCTGCCTGTCAATGGCCCTGGCGCTCACGACATCCAACGAGGCCTTTTCGCGCAAGACAGGCTTGGGGCCATAATCGCGTCCCTAAAGCGGCTCAGCCGCCCGCACTCCATACGCAAAAGAGGACCGGATTGTTTTCGATCATACAAGCCGCTGGCTGGCCGATTTGGCCCTTGCTCCTGTGCTCCATCGTCGCGCTGACCATCGTCATCGAACGTTTGTCGAGCTTGCGCACCGCTCGTGTCGCGCCCCCCAAACTGCTCGATGAGGTCGTCTCGGTGACGCGGGCGCATCTGCCTGCGGCCGACGTCGTCAACAAGCTGGCCGACAACTCCATCCTCGGTGGCGTGCTGGCCAGCGGGCTGCGCACCGTGATTGCCGACCCGCGCCTGAGCGAGCAGCTGCTGCGCAGTTCGTTCGAGTCGGCCGGCCGGGCCGCGATCCACAAGATGGAGCGTTACCTCAACACCCTCGGCACCGTGGCTTCGGCCGCCCCGCTGCTCGGCCTGCTGGGCACGGTGATCGGCATGATCGAGATCTTCGGCTCGCAAGCGCCGACCGGTGGCAGCAATCCTGCGCTGCTCGCCCATGGCATCTCGGTCGCGCTGTACAACACCGCGTTCGGCCTGATCGTGGCCATCCCGTCGCTGATGTTCTACCGCTACTTCCGCGGTCAGGTCGACGCGTACACGCTCGAGATGGAACAGGCTGCGGAGCGCATGGTGCCGCACCTGCTGCGCTTCTCCGTTCCCAAGAAAACCGCGTGATCCGGCCATGGCGATGAACTTCCGCAAGCATCACCCCGAAGAGCCCGAGATCAACCTGATCCCGTTCATCGACGTGCTGCTGGTGGTCCTCATCTTCTTGATGCTGTCCACCACCTATTCCAAATTCACCGAGCTGCAGGTCACCTTGCCGGTGGCCGATGCCGAAAAGCCGCGCGAGAACCCGCGCGAGATCATCGTCTCCGTCTCTGGCGATGGCCGCTATGCCGTCAACAAGAAAGTGCTCGAAGGCCGCAGTGTCGAGATGCTGGCCGGTGAACTGGCTCTCGCATCCGAAGGCATGAAAGACGGTGTCGTGATCATCTCCGCCGACGCCACTGCAGCCCACCAATCGGTGGTCACGGTGATGGACGCCGCACGCCGCGCCGGCTTGCCGCGCCTGACCTTCGCGACCCAATCCAGCCAAGGCGGCGAAGCGCGGTGATGTCCGCGCACCCCATCGGCATTCACCCAGCTTGAGCGGGCCATCGTCCTTCGCGGCGCGGCTCCAAGCAGCCTGGCTGCATCGGGGCCCGATGGCGTGTTTGCTTTTGCCACTGGCCGGCCTCTATGGCGCCATCAATGCACTTCGGCGCGCACTCTATGCGCTGGGCCTGCTGCGCAGCATCCGGCTGCCGGTTCCCGTGATCGTCGTTGGCAACCTGATCGCCGGTGGTGCCGGAAAAACGCCCATGGTGATGGCCCTCATCACGATGCTGCGCCGTCATGGCTTCACGCCAGGCGTCATTTCACGCGGCTATGGACGGCGGTCGAGCCAACTGGTGCAGATCGAGGCTGATACGCCGCTCGCCGACGGGGGCGACGAGCCGGTGCTAATTCACCGACGTACCGGCGTGCCGGTGGCGGTCAGCGCGGATCGCATTGCTGCGGCCCATGCGCTGCTCCATCGGCATCCCGAGGTCGACTTGCTGATCAGTGACGACGGCCTGCAGCATCACCGGCTTCAGCGTGATGCCCAGGTCATCGTCTTCGACGACCGGGGCATCGGCAATGGGTGGCTGCTGCCGGCCGGCCCGTTGCGGGAACGGCCGCAGCGCGAGGTGCCGGCACGCAGCGTCGTGGTCTATAACGCTGCACGGCCCAGCACCGACTGGCCCGGCCATATCGCAACGCGCGGCTTGGGCAGCCTGAAAACCTTCGCGCAGTGGCGCTCGGCATCGCCTCACTCGTCATCCAGCCAGACCGATGGCTTTGCGGTGCTAACAGGCCAACCGATCGTCGCCGCGGCGGGTGTGGCGCACCCCGAACGATTCTTCAACATGCTGCGTGCACGCGGCCTGACCCTGACCGAGCTGCCATTGCCCGATCACCATGGCTTCACCGAACTGCCTTGGCCCGACGTGCCGTCAGACATCGTCGTGACCGAGAAAGATGCGGTGAAGCTCGCCGGCCTGCCAATGCAGCAAGCCCGCGTGTGGGTCGCAACGCTAGACTTTGCGCTCGGCCCCGATTTCGAAACAGAACTGCTGCGCTGGCTTCCGGGCGCGCCACAAAGGAATGAACATGGACACACGGCTGCTTGAATTGCTGGTCTGCCCGCTGTGCAAAGGGCCGCTGGAGCACCAACGCCCACCCGCGCATACCGCGCATGAACTGATCTGCCACGCCGATCGGCTGGCCTTTCCAGTGCATGACGGCATCCCGGTGATGCTCGAGTCCGAAGCGCGGTCGTTCGATGCCAATGCAACCAGCAACGCCAGCGGGAGCGCGGCTTGAGCTTTACTGTGTTGGTACCGGCACGGTTGCAGTCCACGCGCTTGCCACGCAAGCCGCTGGCAGACATCGGCGGCGTGCCGATGGTGGTGCGCGTCGCGCAGCGCGCCGCGCTCTCGAAAGCCGCGCGCGTCGTCGTGGCCGCAGACGATGCCGCCATCGTCTCGGCTTGCCATGAGCACGGCGTGCAATGCCTGCTGACGCGCGCCGATCACGCGACCGGCAGTGACCGCCTGGCCGAAGCCTGCACGCTGCTGCAATTGCAGGGCGATGACTTGGTCGTCAATGTGCAAGGCGACGAGCCCTTGATCGACCCAGGCCTGATCGACGCCTGCGCCGACCTGCTGATCCAGCGCAGCGACTGCGTGATGAGCACCGCCGCCCACGTGATCGATGACCCGATCGAACTGGCCAATCCGAACGTCGTGAAGGTCGTGCTCGATGCCGCATCGCGCGCCTTGTATTTCTCGCGCGCGCCAATCCCCTGGTGGCGAGACGGCTATGCCGGCGGCATCACGGCCTTACCTTCCACACAGGCGCCATTGCGGCATGTCGGCCTGTACGCTTATCGGGCTGCGTTTTTGCGCCTGTTCCCGACGCTGCCGCCCTGCCCTCTGGAAGGCGTCGAATCGCTGGAACAGCTGCGCGTACTGTGGCACGGCGAACGCATCGCCGTGCATGTCAGCCCCGTGCGTCCAGGGACCGGCGTCGACACGCCTGAAGACCTCGAACGCGTGCGGCAATTGATCGGCTGAGCTGGGCGTTTCTGGGAGGGTAGCACGGCGCGGTGGCTCGCTTTTGGCGCCAGGTGCGCGTGCTATTCTCGTCAGCAGATGCGAGGCGTTCAGGCATGAAGGCACTCGGCAAACAAGTTTCATAAATAGAGGAAGACACTGATGAGATTGATCCTGTTGGGTGCTCCCGGCGCCGGGAAAGGTACGCAGGCTACCTTCATTTGCCAGAAGTTCGGTATCCCCCAAATTTCCACTGGCGACATGTTGCGCGCGGCAGTCAAGGCCGGCACGCCGCTGGGCCTGACCGCCAAGCAGGTGATGGACGCGGGCGGCCTGGTCAGCGACGACCTGATCATCGGTCTGGTCAAAGAGCGCATCGCACAACCCGACTGCACTGGCGGTTTTCTTTTCGATGGCTTCCCCCGCACGATTCCGCAGGCCGATGCGATGAAGGCTGCCGGCGTGAAGCTCGATCTGGTACTCGAAATCGACGTGCCGGATACGGCCATCATCGAGCGCATGAGCGGGCGTCGCCTGCACCCGGCCTCGGGCCGCACTTATCACGTCAAATACAACCCGCCCAAGACCAACGGCAAGGACGACGTGACCGGTGAAGACCTGATCCAACGCGAAGACGACAAGGAAGAGACCGTCAAGAAGCGTCTGGACGTCTATCAAAACCAGACCCGTCCGCTCGTCGACTACTACGCCCAATGGGCCGCGACGGGTGACGCCAGCGCGCCGAAGTACCGCAAGATCTCCGGCACCGGCACAGTCGACGAGATCACCACGCGCGCACTGGCTGCGCTGGCCTGAGTTCCAAGTGCTACGCGTTTGGATGATTCAGATTCGATCGCGCTGCACCGGTCAATCAGCCGCTCCACGGAGCGGCTTTTTTCCGCCTCACGACATAACACGGCACTGCGCGCTCGTGTCGGCGCGCCGCTTCAAAGCACCCTCTCAAGCTCGCTGCCCTTAGTTCGCTGCATGCGCAGCACCTGATCAGGAGACCCTCATGGACATCGCAGGCAAGGTTTTCATTGTCACGGGCGGGGCCTCAGGCCTGGGTGAAGGCACGGCCCGCATGCTGACGGCCAGCGGCGGGCAAGTCGTCATTGCCGACCTGCAAGCCGAGCGCGGCCAGGCCCTCGCACACGAGTTAGGCGGAGCCTTCGTGCGCTGCGACGTCAGCCAGGAGGCCGATGGACAGGCGGCCGTCAGCCAGGCGCTGTCGATGGGCCGATTGATGGGCCTCGTGAACTGCGCCGGCATTGCACCTGCAGCCAAGACCATCGGCAAAGACGGCGCCCACGACCTCGCGCTTTACGCGAAAGTGATCAGCATCAACCTGATCGGCAGCTTCAACATGATCAGGCTCTGCGCCGAGGCGATGAGCCGAAACGACCCCGAGCCCACCGGCGAGCGAGGCGTGCTGATCTCCACCGCCAGCATCGCCGCCTACGAAGGCCAGATCGGCCAGGCGGCGTACGCGGCGTCCAAGGGCGGTGTCGTGGGCATGACCTTGCCGATCGCGCGCGACCTGGCACGCAATGGCATCCGCAACATGACGATCGCGCCCGGCATCTTCGGCACGCCAATGGTGTTTTCGATGCCCGACGACGTGCAGAACGCCTTGGCCGCCAGCGTGCCCTTCCCGAGCCGGCTCGGCCGCCCCGAGGACTACGCAAAGCTCGTGCAGCACATCATCACCAACGACATGCTGAACGGCGAAGTCATCCGCCTGGATGGCGCGATCCGACTTGCACCGCGTTAGCTCGGCACGTCCCACGCTGCTGGGGCGGTTGAGCCGCTTGATGCGGCGCGATCCGACTTGCACCGCGTTAGCTCGGCACGTCACCAGCTCGTCATGGGGCCAGGCCGGTTCGTTTGAGCCTCGCTCTGAGGTCTTATCTCTTTCGTCTTATCTCTTTCGTCTTATCTCTGTTGCCTTACCTCTGTCGCTTTATCTCTGTCGTCCCATCTTTTTCGTCTGACTTCATTTGTCTTAGCTCGTCCTGACGGCTTTCTCCAGATCTCTTGCAGCCGCCGCGTTCGTCTCAGGCCCATCGCCCGCTGATCGCCAGCGTGGGCCTGCGGGTTCACTGATCAAGGCTTCTGCTTAGAGATCAAGACCCAAAGCCGAGCCAGATCGGCGGGGCCATCGG
>CAXTCD010000007.1:0-49395 GCA_964242145.1 uncultured Rhizobacter sp. | reverse complement strand
GCAACATGCAGGAAGGCAGCTTCCGCTGCGACGCCAACGTGTCGGTGCGCAAGCCCGGCGCCGACTTCGGCACCCGCCGCGAAATCAAGAACCTGAACAGCTTCAAGTTCATGCAGCAGGCGATCGACTACGAAATTCAGTGGCAGATCGACTTGATCGAAGACGGCGGAAAGGTGCAGCAAGCAACCGTGTTGTTCAACCCGGACAGCGGCGAGACGCGTGCCATGCGCACCAAAGAAGATGCAGCCGATTACCGCTATTTCCCCGACCCCGATTTGCCGCCACTCGTGATCGCGCCGGAATGGATCGAGCAGGTGCGAGCCGACATGCCGGAACTGCCGCGCTTGATGGCGGAGCGCTTTCAGAAGGACTATGCGCTGCCGGCGTATGACGCCACGGCGTTGACGCAGAACAAAGAGTTTGCTGCTTACTTTGAAGAAGTGGCTGATCGAGGGGCTCCGCCCAAGCTAGCTGCCAACTGGATGCTCAATCAGGTCTCTGCCCGCTTGAACTCCGCTCTTCATAGCGGTGACCGCTTGGACATTCGACAATTCCACGTGTCACCAGCTCAGCTGGCTCGCATTCTTGAGAAAGTGGCCCAAGGCAGTATCAACGCGAAAACAGCGAAGATCGAGTTGTTCGAAGCCCTAGCTGATAGAGAAAACAGCGGCGCATACAGCGCGATGTGGAGCGAGAGGCTTGATCCAAGTCCAGAGTTAGTCGACAAGCTCATCCGGGACAAGAACCTTGAGACCATGTGCGACATCGGCGAGCTTGAGCGCATCCTCGATGACGTGCTGGCCGCGAATGCGAAGTCGGTCGAAGAATTCCGCGCCGGCAAGGAGAAAGCGTTCAACGCGCTGATCGGCCAGGCCATGAAAGCCACCAAAGGCAAGGCCAACCCGGCGCAGGTTAACGAGCTTTTGAAGAAGAAGCTGGGCTGGAGCGGAGGCTGACTTGGTCCGTGGGCAGCTTTAGGCCAACTTCAGATGCCGCACAAGTATCGAGTTATGAAACATCGGCCCGCTGAATTGCGACCTTCGTTTTTCTCCGGGATTTTTATTTGCCAGCGGTCTTGCTGACCGTCGGTACACCCGACGCCGGCGCTTGCAAGGTGCCCATCGAGCCAGCCGGCGTACCGGCCCAGAGCCTTTTCAGGCGAACCAATTCGCCGTCATAAAGAGCTTCGAGGCGATCAATCTCATCTCGCTGGTTTTGCACCAGCGAGCGTTGAGCCGCAGCCGCCGCATCGTTCGCATCCAGCTGTGAACGCAGCTTTGCCGGCAGCTTCTTGTTTTTGTAGAACTCGATTTCATCCAGCAGCGGTTTGCGCTCGCGCTGCAAGTCAGCAAGGCGATCTTCGGAAACCTTCAGGCCCCGTTGCACATCATTGAGTGCGGCGTCACGCGCCTTGTTGTGAGCCGCTTCGTTCGGATATCGAGACATCAAGTTGCGATCTCGCCGAATCGCGTCCTGTTGAGCAGCACGTTCGGCCTCCAACTGACGCTTTTTGACCTCGGCTTCTGCCTGCTCATCGGCCGTCATCGACGGTGGAACGATGCGGCGAGTGGACCCATCGGCATTGAGCAAACGCTGCTCTCGCGTGCTGCATTCCATCAGCGGGCGATCCGAAGTCAGGCGGCGCCCACTACCATCCACGCAACTGTAGATCTCGGCTGAACTGATACTTGCCGCCCCCCAAAGGCTCAAGCCAATGGTCAGTTGAACAGCTCGAGAACGCAACAAATCACACTCCGTATCTTGTTCGGTAGGCAGTCACCCGGTCCAGATGGGCGCGCAGTGCCGGATCCTGGTTTGTTTTCAGATACTGCAACAAGTCTGCCAAGGTCGCAATCGACAAAACCGGCATGCTGTATTCGCGCTCAAACTCTTCAACCGATGAATGTGTCGACAAGTTGTCATCAGCGCCTTTTCGCTCCATGCGGTCCATGGCGATCAATACCGCCACCGGTTGAGCGCCTGCGGCCCGGATCATGTCGACGGATTCGCGCTTCGACGCGCCGTCGGTGATGACGTCATCGATGATCACCACACGGCCCTTCAACGGGGCTCCAACCATCAGGCCGCCTTCGCCATGATCCTTGGCTTCCTTGCGGTTATGGCAGTAAGGCACGTTACGGCCCAGACGCGCGAGCTCGACCGCCGTCGCGCTGGCCAGCGTGATGCCCTTGTAAGCCGGGCCGAACAGCATGTCGAACTCAAGCCCCGAAGCGCGCAAACGCCGCGCATAGAATTCTGCGAGTCGGCCCAACTTGGCGCCGTCATCGAACAGGCCGGAGTTAAAGAAGTAAGGCGACAAACGCCCGGCCTTTGTCTTGAACTCCCCAAACCGCAGCACACCGGCTTCGACTGAGAACTTCACGAAGTCTTGGGCCAAGGTGTCGGCTTGCGTGCTGGGGCTCATGGGGGTTTTCTCGTGTTTCGACTGGTGTCTTTGAACCTGAACGGCATTCGTTCTGCCGCCACCAAAGGGCTGCTGCCCTGGGCTGAAAGCCTCGGCGCGGATTGTATGGGTGTGCAAGAAATCAAAGCCCAGGCCGCCGACATCGCAGACCGGTTCGACACCGTCCACGACATGAAGGGACATTTCCACTTCGCCAAGAAGAAGGGCTACTCCGGCGTCGGCATCTACGCGCGAAGGGAACCCACTGATGTCGTGATCGGATTCGGCGAACCGGAGTTCGATGCCGAAGGCCGGTACGTCGAGGCGCGGTTCGACACGCCGGCGCGCAAGCTCAGCATCATCAGCTGCTACTTTCCGAGCGGCTCCAGCGGCGAAGAACGGCAACTGGCGAAATTTCGTTTCCTGGCACTGATGACGCCATATCTGAAGCAGCTCAAGGCGGAGCGTGAATTCATTCTGGTGGGCGACATCAACATCGCCCACAAGGAAATCGATCTGAAGAACTGGCGCGGCAATCAGAAAAACAGCGGCTTCCTTCCTGAAGAGCGCGCCTGGATGACGCACACGCTGGATGAACTCGGGTTGGTCGACGTGTTCCGTCAATTGAACCAGAAACCCAACCAATACACCTGGTGGAGCAACCGCGGCCAGGCCTACGCGAAAAACGTCGGTTGGCGACTCGACTATCACTTGGCGACACCCGCACTCGCCGCATTGGCGATCAAGGATCACATCTACCTTGAGCAACGCTTCAGCGATCACGCCCCGCTGATCATCGACTACGACTTCACGCTGTGACTGTGTCAGGGCGCATCGCTGCCCTGGCGACATTCCTCTTACCCGACAACCACTTCATCACCTTGCGGAACGCCCATGCCACTTGAAACCCTGGACATCGAAACGGCGCCCCAGCCCAAGGCCAGCATCATCGTGCTGCACGGCCTCGGCGCCGACGGCAATGACTTCGTGCCGATTGCCAACGAGTTGGACTTGGCGGCGGTCGGCCCCGTGCGCTTCGTCTTCCCCCACGGCCCGATGCGGCCCGTGACAGTCAACGGCGGCTACGTGATGCGCGCCTGGTACGACATCTTGTCGCCGGATCTCGTTCGGCGGGAAGACGAAGAAGGCCTGCGCCAATCGCTGCTGGAAGTCGAAGCCCTGATCGCCCATGAATGCGCGCGCGGCGTGCCGGCTTCAAAGATCGTGCTGGCCGGCTTTTCTCAGGGGTGCGCGATGACCTTGCTCACCGGGCTTCGCCATGCCGACCGTTTGGCCGGTTTGGCCGGCTTGTCGGGTTATCTGCCGCTGGCTGCAAAGACGGCTTCGGAGCGCAGTGAGCTCAACCGCGATGTGCCGATCTTTCTGGCGCACGGCCGACAAGACCCGGTGGTCGCTCTGGCACGCGGCCTGGAGACACGCACCGCTTTGCAGGATCTGGGTTACCCGGTCGAGTGGCACGAATACCCGATGCAGCATTCGGTGTGCGCCGAAGAAATCGCCGATCTGAACCGCTGGCTGTTGCGCGTTCTGGCCTGAGGCCGCACGGAAGGGCATTCGCCAACAGCCCGCGGTTTTGCAGTCGACAAAAAACAAGGCCCTCCGATCAGGGAGGGCCTTTGGGGCCTTTCGAGGGAAGGCATCGCCTTCCCGCTTCAAGGTTTACTGCCAGTCTTTGTGATGCAGCAAAGGATCGTTCGGCAGACCGAGCTGCGAGCTGACCTTCTCACCGATCGAGCCTGGGCTGGCCAGCGCCGCGCTGCCGCAGTTGCCGGTGGCCTTCTTCAGGATCGACCAGAGCATGGCGCCGTCACGCGGATTGCGTTTCGGGCTCGTGCTGCTCAACACCGCACCGACATAACGCTCCACTGAGTAAGGCGCGTTCACAGCGTTGCTGTACTGGTCTTGCAACATGACGGAGCCTTCGCACTTCGCATCGCCGTTGTTGATGACCAGATTGGCACCCGACCAGCCTTCCGGTGAAGTTTCGAGGCCGATCGACACGATGGTCTTCGAAGGGAACAGCGCGCGGTAGTCGTTGTATGCCGTCACGCCGTCGTAATGCTCGAAGCGAGCGTCGTAGGTCATGATGTTGACCATGTCGATCATGTTGCCAACCGCAGGGTACTTGTTGACCACAGCGCGTTCACGACCGGCATTGCCGCCCCAATACGACAGCTTGCCGGCGCAGTAAGGGTCAGACGAGGTGGCAGCGGTGCAATCAGCACCGGTCGACCAGCCCGCCAAGCTCAGAATCCGGCCGCCGCCGGCCTTGTCGACCGCCGCACGCAGGCCCTTGATCGAGTTGGCGTAACGATCAACGTCGCCATCCACTTCATAGTCGACATCCAGACCATCGAAGCCGAGATCGACCTGGATCTTGGCCAGTGCGTCGATGATGGCGCCGCTGCCACTTTGGCCCTCGGCCGCCAGCGCGCTCCAGTTGCCGTAGGTCGCTCCGCCGACAGCCAGGATCACCTTGATGTTGCGCTGATGAAGAATGTCGATCGCAGCCTTGATGTCTTTCGGCGTCCCGTTGAAGTTGATGCCGGTGCCCGAGAAGTTGTTGGTGCTCAGGCCTGCCCATGAGAAGTTGGGGTCAGCGAACGACGCCATCACATGGGTGTAGGTGCCTGGAATGCGGGCTAAATTGCTGGCGAGGTAAACCTCGTTGACGCTCTTGTTGGTGGAGTCAAACCAGTTGTCGCTCCAGCTCGGGTAATAGCCGGCATAGGTACGCTTGTTTTGTACGGCCTTGACCGATCCGGACACCGTCAAGGAATCCGAAGGCGATGGCGATGGCGATGGCGCGGGTGCCGGGGCTGGCGCCGGTGCGGGGGATGGCGAAGGAGCGGGTGCCGGTGTGGGCGCTGGAGCCGGAGCTGGGGACGGTGCGCTGCCGCTGCACTGACCGACGGCGGTCCACGGTTGACCGCTGTTGGTGGGGCCATTGTTGGCCGCTGGATTGGTGCCTTGCGTCCACCAGTTCGATTTGTAGTTCGTGCCGTTGTAGCTCACGGTCGAACCGGCAGCGTAGGTTGCGGTCGATGACCAAGCCAGATAGCAGCTGCCAGATTCACCAGTCGACGAAGGTTTCGGGCTCGGTGCGGGTGAAGGAGCCGGTGCAGGCGTTGGCGCAGGAGCCGGCGCAGGAGCGGCAGCGCCTCCCGTGGCTTTCCACAGCGTGGGTGCAGCAGGTGGATTCCAGTTCGTACCGGCCCAGGCGGTGTGGGTCACGAGTGCCACGTATTCGCGGCCGTTGTAGCTGGCCAAGGTACCGACGGTATAGGTCGCGCCTTCGCGCCAAGCGGGTGTGCTGGCCTGCGCCAGCAACTCGCTGTCGCCAGCCGCAGCGCGGGAGGTTTCAAACGCATTTGCCGCTTGGGCCGAACCCCACATGCTGCCGATTGCCACTGCAATCAAGCTCATTCCCAGTACGTTCACCTTCATCTAGCTCTCCAATGATTAAGAAGTTGTCATGTCAATCGAGCGATTTTGTTGTGGTAATTGCCATATGGCATGCGTGGTTTGCAACAAGATGCGCGGCCTCTCGGGGTTGGCAATAATAGAAACTCCACCGCGTTTGACGAGATTCCCAGCTCAATCAAGAGGTATTTTGCTGGTAGCACTTTGGTATTCAATATAACGACCACCTGCGCACCGGTTTCAAATACTTTCAATACCCCGAAGAAGGCCTGATTTTCATTGACCCATGAAAAACGCCACCGCCGACGGGTCAAAGTCCACACCTGTTGATCTGCACTGGTATTTTTTCAATGGGCCGCGAGCGGCCTTCGAATTCGGCTTACGCCTTTCATGGATTCGGCGATGGTTTTTCGCCAAAACCACTGATCGAAACGGCGGAATGCTCACCGCTGCATTTCCAATAACCTGATGATTCGGTCATCAAAATAATGGTGGTTACTTGCGAGTAAGTTACTGCAATCAAGATTACCCCCCGATATAGGTGTGTAAATAAGTCACAGCTGACACGGTCAGATTCACCGTTTGCGTTGTGTCGGCAGACTTAGTCTTTCGTTCACGCCAGGCGTTGCTTGGCAAGCGGACAAACCATCAGGGGAACCTGCCATGCTGGACATTCAAGCGGCATTCGCCACGCAAGCTCAAGACCCTTTGAAGACGCTCGACCGGCGGCTGTATGCCGGCCCCGAGCGCCGCGCATCGCTCGCACGCATGACGCGTTGGTTGACATTGATGCTCGACGAAATGGACCACGGCATGTTGCTGGTGGCACCGAATGGCCAATTGCGCCATGCCAATCAACTGGCCCAGCAAGAGCTGGCACGCGGCGCGAGCCTGCACTTGCACAACAAGATGGTGCAGGCCCATCGCCCGGATCAGCAGGTCGGCCTCGCACAAGCCCTGGCCGAGGCCGGCCGAGGCCGCCGCAGGCTGGTGACGCTCGGTGAAGAGGGGCAGGCCCTCTCGGTCGCGGTGGTACCGCTTGCCAGTGAGGACGAAGAGCAGGAATCGCTTGCGCTTCTGGTTCTTGGCAAGCACCGCCACTGCTCGACGCTGACGGTCGATTTCTTCGCGCGCACGCAGGGTTTGACCGGCGCGGAAGCGAATGTGCTGCAAGCCCTGTGCAGCGGTTTGCGCCCGAAGGAGATCGCGCGTGAATTCGGCGTGGCCATCTCGACCGTGCGCTCGCAGATCAGCAGCATCCGCACCAAAACACAAACCGCCAGCATCCGTGACCTGATCAATCGCGTCGCCGTTTTGCCGCCCATTACTTCCGCGATGAAGACCGCGTTGACCCATTGAGTCGTAAAGCGTGAGTGACGACTCGCTGCAAGCGAGCCGTCATGGCGACTGCATGCTAGAGTTTTTGAGGTCCGGTGTGATTTGCACCGGGCCTCTTCTCTTTCCTGCACTCACCCATGGACATCGTCATCGCGTCAGCCACATTGCCGGAAGGCTTGCGCGCGCTGGTCGTTCGAGGTGAATCACGCCGCTACCGCAAGGGCACGCTGCTGATTCAGGAAGGCGACGTCGGCGACACCCTTTTCGTTGTCTTGTCAGGCCGCGTGAAAGCGTTTTCTACCGACGACCGCGATCGCGAGATCGTTTATGGCGTCTACGGCCCCGGCGAATACCTCGGCGAGATGAGCCTGGATGGCGGGCCGCGTTCGGCCTCCGTGATCACGCTGGAGGCCACCGTGTGCGCCGTCATCACCCGGCGCAGCCTGCGCGAGCACATCGCATCGAACCCGGAATTCGCCTTCGAGCTGCTGGAGCGGGTGATCAAGCGGGCACGGCTGGCCACGCAAAGCGCACGCAGCATGGCGCTGCTCGATGTCTATGGCCGCGTGGTTCGCCTGCTCGACGAACTGGCCGTTGCGCAACCCGACGGCACCCGGGTCATCGAACAGCGAATCACCCATGCCGACATCGCCAGCCGCGTCGGCTGTTCACGCGAGATGGTCAGCCGGCTGATGAAAGACCTGGTCAAAGGCGAACACGTCGAAGTGCGCGGCGCGCAGCTGATGCTGAGGCACCCGCTGCCGGCGCGCTGGTAACAAACGCGGGCCGGGCGGATTCAGCCTTTGCTGGACGACGGCTTCGGCGGCTCGAAACGCTGGCTCGGCTTGGCTGCGCGCTCGAACAGCGGCAGCACCCGCGGCAGATTGGCTTCGATGTCGCGGATGCGGGTCGGGCCCGACGGGTGCGTCGACAAGAACTGCGGTGGCGCACCCTTGCTGGCCTCAGCCATCTTGTTCCACAGCGTGACACCGGCGCGAGGGCTGTAGCCCGAGCGCGCCGCGAGTTCCATGCCGACCAGATCGGCCTCCGATTCATCTTCGCGGCCGAACTTCAAGGTCAGCAGTTGGCCGCCCATGTCGGCCACCGTGCGGCCGGCATTGCCCAAACCGAACAAGGCAGCACCGATCTCGATCGCGCCGCGGGTGGCCATCGTCTTGCCCATGCGCTCACGCGCGTGTTCCCGAAGCGCATGCGCCACCTCGTGGCCCATCACCATCGCGACCTCGTCATCGCTCAGCTGCAGCTGCTCCAGGATGCCGGAGTAGAAGGCGATCTTGCCGCCCGGCATGCAAAACGCGTTGATCTGCTTCGAGCCGATCAGGTTGATCTCCCACTTCCAGTCGCGGGCCCGCGCATTCCACTCATAGCTGTACGGGATGATGCGCTGGGCGATGGCGCGCAGCCGCAGCACCTGCGGATGGTTGTCGGGTGCCAGCGCGCGCTGCTGGTTGGCCTGCTGCTTCATCTCGCTGTACTGGCCCACGGCCGCCGTCTCTACCTGCTCGGCCGAAACGAAGCGGGTGAACTGCGACTCGCGGCCGACGTCGACGCCGTCACGCGCGATCGCGGGCAGCGCGAGCAAAGCCCCGCCGCCGAGCAAGGCGCGCCCGAACAGCCGCCGCGAGTGCGAGTGGGAGTGCCGGTGGCAATGGCAACCGAACGCGTGCAACGCCGGGTCGGCCGTGAATGAAGCAGAGGGATCGAATTCGGTGGTCATGGCGAATGAAGGTCTGACGAAATCAAGGTCGGTACAAAGCAGAGGATGCCACTGCAGGCGCAAGCTCAATCATCGAATGTGGCGGCGTTCGGGTCGACTTCCAAGGCCCGCACCGGGCCCCGCAGCCACCACAGCATCAGCAGCGCCGGCAACGCCAGCACCGTCGAGACGATGAAGAAGCTCGGCCAGCCGATGGTCTCGGCCATCACACCCGCCAGCGGCCCAACCCACACCCGGCCGACCGAAGCAAAGGCCGACAGCAGCGCGTATTGCGTAGCGGTGAAGCGCTGGTTGCACAAGCTCATCAAGAAGGCGACGAAGGCGGCGGTGCCCATGCCGCCCGACAGGTTCTCGAAGGCGATCACCATCAGCAAGCCGCCATCGACCGGGGTGTCTTGCAGCAGCTTGACGAAGCCCCAATCGAAGGCCGGAATCGTCAACCCCGGCATCAGGCCCTTGCCTTCAAACGCCAGCCACCAATAACCGAGGTTGCTGACCGCCTGCAAGATGCCGAACAGCATCAACGCGCGCCACAGGCCGAGGCGGAGCATCAGCGCCCCGCCGAGCAAGGCGCCACCGATCGTCAGCCACAGGCCGATGACCTTGTTGACCAGGCCGACCTCGGCCGCGCTGAACAACATGCTCTTCAGCAGGAACGGCGTCATCAGCGAGTAGGCGAAGGCATCGCCCAACTTGTAGAGCACGATGAACGCGAGAAAGGCACCGGCACCGGCCTGGCTGAAATAGCTGCGCAAGCCACCGATCAGGGTCTCGAAGCGCGCCGCCCGCGCCGCCCAGACCGCCAGCGGCAAGGTCACGGCCACGCCCAGCAGCAGCGCCAGCAGATCGCTCCACTTGCCCTGCAGATCGGCCGGCAACGCGCTGTGGGCCCACAGCGGCTGCAGCAGCCAGCGGGCAATCGGCGGCCCCAGTCGCTCGCTCATCATCACGCCCACCACCACCGCCAGCACCACGGCAACAAAGCCCAGCACGTCATGGCGCGCCGCACTCGGCAGGCGCGGCAGCTCCGGCAGGCGCGGCAGCACCAGCGCCGAGAAAACAGCGGCCACGACGAGAAGCCCGGCCATCAAGTGATAGACCTCGGGCCAGGTCCAGCCGCCGCCTTGCGTCGGGTCAACCCAGATCATCGCGATGCCACCCGACAGGATCATCGCCATCCGATAACCCAGCACGTAGAGCGACGAGCCGAGCCCGCGCTCCTTGGAGGGCAGCAGGTCGGTTCGATAAGCATCGACCGCCACGTCTTGCGACGCCGAAATGAAGGCGACCAGCACCGCCAGCAACGCGAAGCTGTGCATCGCGGCTGTTGGCGAGGTGTTCGCCATCAGCATCAGCCCGCCGGCCAGACCTAGCTGCGACAGCACCAGCCAGCCGCGGCGCCGGCCGAGCCAGGGCAGCTCGAAACGGTCCATCAACGGCGCCCACAAGAACTTGAAGGTGTACGGCAGGCCTGCCAGGCTCAAAAAGCCAATGGTGGCGATGTCGATGCCCTCGACACTGAGCCAGGCCTGCATGGCCGGGCCGGTCAGCGAGATCGGCAAGCCCGAAGCGAAGCCGAGCACCGTCACCACCATCAAGCGCTGCAACGCGGCAAGACGGCCATGCGTTGGGCGGGGCGATGCGATGTCAGACATGGCCGCGATTCTAGGGACGCCCTGCCGCTCGGTCGGGCGAGCGCACCGATGCCATCAGAAAGACGCCCCACCCCTCTCCTCAAATCAAGAGTTGGAGGCCGCCGCAGCCTCCTTCACAATGAGCGCATGACCGCCTTGACGCGCCCCGCGATGCCGCCCTTCTCCCCTCAGGAATTCCGCGCTGCGCTTGGCAGTTTTGCAACCGGGGTGACGATCGTCACCGCACTCGACGCCGATGGCCGCCCGGTCGGCCTCACAGCCAACTCCTTCAACTCGGTCTCGCTGACACCGCCATTGGTGCTGTGGAGCCTGTCGCGCCGCGCCGGCTCGATGCCCACCTTCACCGGCGGCTCTCACTACGCGATCAACATCCTCGCGGCCGAACAGCGCGTGCTGGCCGAGCGCTTCGCCGCGAAAGACGTCGACCGCTTCGCCGGCGTGGCCTTCACCGAGGGCGTCAACGGCATCCCGGTGCTCGATGGCGCTGCGGCGGTATTTCAATGCTTCAACCGCAGCCAATACGAAGAAGGCGATCACGTGATCTTCGTCGGCGAGGTCGAGCGCTGCGAGCGCCGCGAAGGCGCGCTGCCACTGATCTATCACGGCGGGCGCTACTTCACCGAGCTGCCGCTGTAGGCAGCGCCGCATCCAGCCTTTGACGACTCAGGGCGCCGGCCTGCGGCTGTCGTCGATGTCGACGAACTGCCAGAACCTGTTGGCAAACGGCGGGCGGCGATAGCCGATCAGCCAGGGTTGGGCGAGATCGTTCTGAATGCGGTTCACGTTGTACTTCTGCGGCATGTAGGCCGTCAGCAGCTTGTTGGCCTCGGCCACCAGCGCCAACCGCTCGGGGCTATCCGACAAGGTCTGCAGCCGCTCATAGAGGGCATCGAACTGCGGCAGCTTGAAGCGGGCCAGGTTTTGGCCACCCGCGGCCGGGCCGTAAACCATCTCGAAGCCGTCAAGCACATCCGGCGACTCGGCACTTTGCGCCAGCATCCACATCATCAGCTGGCCGGCACGGGCCTTCTTCAGCTGCTCCGGCCACTTTGCCACCTTGAACTCGGTGCGCAGGTGAACGGCGTTCATGTCGCGCTTCCACAGTTCGTCGTATTGGCGATCAGTGGAGCTGGGCTGGCTGGCGTACTGCAGAATCAGCGGCTGGCCGTTGGGCTGATCGCGCCAGCCATCGCCATCGCGGTCGATGTAGCCGTACAGGTCCAGCAGGGCTTCGGCGCGGGCCAGGTCATAGACGCCATTCTCGGTTCGCGCTACCGGGTCATAGCCATAGGTATGCGGAGACATGATGGTCTGGGCGCGAATGGCCTGGCCGCGTCGAATGATGTCGATCTCGCGTTGCACGTCGCTGGCCAGTGCGAGCGCGCGGCGCAAAGCCACCTTGTCGGCGGTATAGCCGCCGACCAACGGGTCTTCCATGTTGAAGTACATGTAGGCGCGGTCGGCGCCGAGACTGCGGTGCAGTTGCACGCCACGCTTCGCGAGATGGGGCGCAATGTGGCCATGCGGCACGACCAGGTTGGCAAACTCCGGCGGCAGCCCGAACATCAAATCGAAGTCGCGGTTGTAGAAGGCCAGCCAGCGCGGTTGTGCCTCTTCGATCACGCCGATCTCGACGCGGTCGACCATCGGCAGGCGCCGGCCCTTCAAGCGCAGCAGCAGCGCCTGGCCTTCGGCGTCATCGGCATTCGGTTGGGCGTCGTAGAACTCGTCGCGAAAGTTCGGGTTGCGATCGAGCACCATCTTTGAATTGCGGCGCCATGAGCTAAGCCGGAACGGCCCAGTGCCCACCGGGTGTTCCATCGACAGGCCGGGGTAGCCCTCGATGACCTCCCGCGCCACCGCGCCGACAATGCCGCTGTGCGTGAGCCGGTAGACAAAGCGCGGCCGCGGCTGCGCAAGCTTCACCTGCAGCGTGTAGCGGTCGATCGCGCGCAGCCCTTCGATCTCCTTGTTGTAGTCGAAAGGCTTCTGGGTCTTCAGGGCCGCATCGCGCAGCGCTTCCAGGCCCAGGATCTTCTCTTCGCTGAAGCCCGAATAGCGCGGGCTCTTCAAGGCCGGGTCGAAGAGGCGCTTGATCGAATAGACATAGTCCTGCGCCACCAGTTCGCGTTTGCGGCCCTTGAACACCAGGTCGTCGCTGAAATAGACGCCAGGCTTCAGGCGGATGGTCCAGGTCTTGAAATCGTCAGCCGACTCCGGCATCGCGGCTGCAGTGTTGGGCCGGATCAGGAACGGCCGCGCCAGGTAATCGTAGGTATACGGCGCATCGAATATGTGGGCGCAAATGGTTGCCGAATAGAGGTCGTTGATCTGGGCCGGGTCGAAGCCGGTCTCGGCGATCGGAAACGCATAACGCAACGTCTTCAGTGACGCATGGGACGGTGGGGGTGCGACATTGGCCGCGGTGTCTGCCGCCTCGGCCAACGGCACACATCCCAGCCAGGCCGCAGCCGCCACGGCCCCAACGCCGAGCCAGGTGCGGCACCGGGCCGACCGGTGCGCGCTCGGCAAGGCTGTCGCAGGCCGCGCCTGCAGATCGCATTCACGGAAATGCTTCGGTGGCATCGGGTCATGTCTCATCGGCGGGCCTTTTTTTGCATTTCGAGGTCGATGTCGATCCATCGCCACGCCTCACGCAAGAACACATTGCGGTGGTAGCCGATGACCCAGGGCTGCACGAGGTCGGTGTACACGCGGTGCACATGGATCTTGAAAGGCACGTAGGCCACCAGCAGCTTCTGGGCCTCCAGCATCACGGCCTGGCGCTGCGGGCCGTCGGGCATCACGGCCTGTTTGGCATACAGCGCGTTATAGGCCGGCAAATCGAAGCGGGAGCGGTTGACCTGCCCCTTGCCGGAGCCCACGCCGAGCGCGAGAAAGGTATCGCCATCGGGGATGTTGGCCGACCAGCCGTAGTTCCACATCATCAGCTTGCCGGCGGCCGATGCCTTCGAGTTCTCCGGCCATTTCGCCGGCTTGAATTCCACCCGCAGCCCGATCGCCGCCAGGCTCTTGCGCCACAGCTCATCCAGCTGGCGTGATCGCTGGTCGGGCTGGGTCGCGATCTGCAACAACAGCGGCGAGCCATCGGGCTGCTCGCGCCAGCCGTCGCCGTCGCGGTCGGCATAGCCCATCAGGTCGAGCAGAGCCTGCGCGCGGGCCGGGTCGTAGCCGCTGGCCTCCGTCTTGAGCGCCGCGTCGTAGCCCCAGGTGCCGGGCCCGATCACGCCCTGCGCCGGCACGGCCTGGCCCTTGTGGACGAGCCGGATCTCGCGGTCGATGTCGACCGACAGCGAGATCGCGCGGCGCAGCGCCACCTTCTCCGGCGTGTAGCCGCCGACGACCAGGTCTTCCATGTTGAAGAAGGTCTGGGAGATGTCGGCCCGGGCATAACGAACCATCTGCACGCCATGCTTGCGCAGGTTGGGCGCGAGCTGGTTATTCGGAATTGCGATGTCGGAAAACTCGGCCGGTACGTCTTCGAGCAGATCGAAGTCGCCGTTCAGGAAGGCGAGCCAGCGCGGCTGGTTCTCGTCGATCACCGAAATCTCGACGCGGTCGATCATTGGCAGGCGGCGGCCCTTCAGCTTCGCCACGGCCGCTTGCGCAAGCGGATCTTCAGCGGGCGCGTCTTCGTCATAAATCGTTTCTCGAAAGCCGGGGTTGCGTTCCAGCACCATCTTCGAAGCGCGTCGCCATTCGGCCAGCTTGAACGGCCCAGTGCCGACCGGGTGCTCCATGATCTTGTCGCCATAGGCCTCGACGACCTCACGCGCCACCGCGCCCCACACCGAGCTGTCGGCGAACTGCATCAAGAGCCGCGGGTTTGGCTCGGCGGTGCGCAGCTGGAAGGTGTATTTGTCGAGCACGCGCAGGCCCGGCACGTCGCGGTCGTAGTCGAAGGGCTTCTTTTCCTTCAGCACTTGCTGGCGAAGCTCGTTCAGGCCGAGAAGCTGCGCCGATTCGAGGATGTAAAGGTTCGGGCTCTTCCAGCGCGGGTCGTAGGGGCGCTTCCACGAGTACACATAGTCGGCCGCAACCAACTCGCGGCGCTGGCCCTTGAAGGCCGGGTCGTCAGCGAAATAGATGCCTGGCTTGATGCGGAAGGTGAAGGTCTTGAAGTCGGCGCTGATCTCCGGCAACTCGCTCAAGGTGTTCGGCCGGTAACGCACCGGCCGCGCGAGAAACTCCCATTGCAAGGGCGCATCGAAAATCGCAGCAGCGACGTTGCGCGAGTACAGGTCGGAGATCTGCGCCGGGTCAAACCCGGTCTCGGCCACGCGGATCGCGAAGCGCAGCGTCTTCGGCTTGGACGAGGCGGGTGCCCCATCGACTGCCTGCGCGATGGCCCCACTGCTGATCGCGATCACCCAAGCCATCGCAACGCACACCGTTCGAATCATCGTCTTCACGTTCCAGCTCCAGCAGAGGCCCCACTGTCGTTCTTTGAAATCGCCGCTCGATCACCTGCGTGCAGCGAGCCAAAACCCTTGCGGCAGCGGCGCAAAGTCTACGGGCGATGACGCCAGGCCTCTTGAATCAAGGGCATGCCGGTTGCTTTGAGACTGTACGCACGTGCGGTATGTGATGAGACGCAACGCCGCCTGCCGTAGACTCGCGCGAATTTTCAGGGTTCAGGAACGATCGGAGCGGCTGGCGCAGACACAGCCCCCCATCGACAGCTTCTCCAGGAGCGTTCACACAACATGGCGGCCTATCTGATACGGCGCCTGTGGCAAATGATTCCGACCTTGGTCGGCGTGGTGCTGCTGGTGTTCTTCCTGTTCAAGTACTTCGGCGATGACCCGGCCGAAATTCTCGGTGGCATGAACTCCAGCGCCGAGCAGATCAACGTGATCCGCGAGCAGCTCGGCCTCAACAAGCCGGTCTGGGAGCAGCTGTGGATCTTTGTGCAGCAGATCGTCACCTTCGACTGGGGCAAGAGCTGGGCAACGAACGAGAGCGTGTCGCATCTTTTCGCGACCCGGCTGCCAGCCACCTTGACGGTGATGGTGCCGATCCTGATCCTCGAAGTGTTGCTCGCGATCCCGTTTGCAATGACGGTGGCTTACCTCCGAGGTTCGCTGACTGACCGGCTGCTGATGATCGTCAGCACCGTGGCCTTGTCGATCTCGTTTCTGGTCTACGTGATCGTCGGCCAGTACCTGTTCGCGTTTCAGCTCGGCCTGTTCCCGGTGCAGGGCTGGAGCGACAGCCTCGCGACCAACCTGGCCGTCTACACGCCGCTGCCGGTGCTGCTTGCAGTGCTGGTGGGTCTCGCGCCGCAGATGCGGCTGTACCGCAGCTTCTTCCTTGATGAGATCGGCCAGGACTACGTGCGCACCGCACGCGCCAAGGGCCTGACGGAGACCACGGTGCTGCTCGAGCACGTGCTGCGCAACGCGCTGATTCCGATCCTCACCAACATCTCGGTGATGCTGCCGGGCCTCTTCCTGGGCTCGTTCCTGCTCGAAACCTTCTTCTCGATTCCCGGCATCGGCCGTGAGCTGCTGCTGGCAGTGAACCGCAGCGACTACCCGGTCATCCAGGCCATGACGATCTACACCGCCGTCATCACGATGGTGGTCAACCTGTTGACCGACGTGCTCTACAAATTCGTGGATCCCCGGGTGGTGTTGCGATGAGTACCGTGTTGCCTTCTTCCCTGCCGGTGTCTCCCGGCCCCACGGCCTCCAAAGGCGTCTGGGCCGCGGCCTGGAAGCGCTTTCGCAGCGACCGTGTCGGCCTTGCCTCGCTGGCCATCGTGCTGGCCTTCGGCCTGCTAGTGATCGCCGCCGGCCTCGGCTGGGTTGCGAGCGACTGGCAGCGCGAAGTCGCGGTGCCCAATGCACCACCGAGCTTTGCCGGCGAGGCCCAAAAGGCCGAGGCGCGCCAAAGCGTCGAGCCCGGCCGGCCGAACGTTGACATTTCGGAAGTGGACCCGCTCGCCCCGCGCTATCAGGAATGGGCCGAGCGTGCCGCCAAGCTCAAGACCACCGAAACGGTGAAGGCCGACTCGCTGCCCTTCGGCGCCGACCGCTTCGGCCGCGACGTGCTCGCCAAGGCGGTCAAAGGCGCCGAGATCTCGATCATGGTCGGCGTGCTGGCTGCGCTGGTGGCCACGCTGATCGGCACCGCAACCGGCGCAGTCAGCGGCTTCTTCGGCGGCAAGGTCGGCGATGTCTTCGAGTGGATCTACAACGTGTTCACCTCGATCCCGACCATCCTGTTGATCTTCACCTTCGCCGCAGTGCTCAACCGCAATGGCGCGATCATCCCGAAGGGCGTGCCGTCGATCGTGCTAATTCTGTCCTTGACCGGCTGGACCGGCATCTACCGGCTGGTGCGTGCCGAGTTCATCAAGCATGCGGTGCGCGATTACGTGCGCTCGGCCGAAGCGATCGGCGCGAGCGTGGCTTCGCGCATGTTCCGCCACATCCTGCCCAACGTCAGCCATGTCGTGCTGGTGCAGCTGTCGATCCACGTCGTCGGCTTCATCAAGGCCGAGGTGATCCTGAGCTACCTCGGCCTCGGCGTGTCGGTCGACCAGGTCAGCTGGGGCACGATGCTCGCAGAAGCGCAGAGCGAGCTGATCCTCGGCCACTGGTGGCAACTGGTTGCTGCGGCCGCGTTCATGGCGGTCTTCGTCACCGCGTTCGCGCTCTTTGCCGATGCGCTGCGCGATGCGCTCGATCCGAAACTTCGCGGGCTCGAATGATGTTGCTGTCGATCCAGGATTTGCGCGTTTCATTCCGCATGGGCACCGAAGGCGGTGTCATGCAGCGGGCCCAGGCGGTGGGCCGTGGCAGCGGCAGCGAGGCCGTGGGCGTCAGTTTCGAGGTGCCGGAGAACACGACGGTCGCGCTGGTGGGCGAGTCGGGTTCGGGCAAGAGCGTCACCGCGATGTCGATCCTGAACCTGCTGCCGGCCAACGCCGAGCGCGAAGGCCGCATCAGCTTTCAGGGCCGCGACATGCTGGCTGCCACGCGGCCCGAACTGCAGCAACTGCGCGGCCGCGAGATTGCCTGCGTGTTCCAGGACCCGATGACCTCGCTGAATCCGGTGCTCACCGTCGGCCAGCAGATCTGCGAGCCGCTGATCAAGCACCTCGGGCTCAGCCCGCGGCAGGCGCTGGCGCGCGCCGAAGAGCTGCTGGTCGAAGTCGGCCTGCCGGAACCGAGGCGCAGGCTGACGGTTCATCCTCATGAACTGTCAGGCGGTCAGCAGCAGCGGGTGATGATTGCGATGGCGCTGGCTTGCGAGCCAAAGCTGCTGATCGCCGATGAGCCGACGACCGCGCTCGATGTGACGATCCAGCGCCAGATTCTCGACATGCTCGCGCGGCTGAAAGAAAAGCACCGCATGAGCATGCTGTTCATCAGCCACGACCTGGGCGTGGTCGGCGAAATCGCGGACCACGTGGTGGTGATGCGCCACGGCACGGTGCGCGAGCAGGGGCCGGTGGCTGGCATCTTCGCGCAGCCGCAAGACGCCTACACCCGTGCGCTGCTGGCGTGTCGGCCCACGCTCGATCAGCGCAGCCCGCGGCTGATGGTGATCGACGACCACATCGCCGGCCGGCCGGCCGCTTCGCTGGGCAAAGCCAAAAACCCGGCCGAGCCGACGGTGATCGAAGTCAACGCGATGACGAAGAGCTTCTGGCTGCGCAGCGGCGTGTTCGGCCGCAAGGAGTTTCGCGCGGTCAAGGGCGCGAGCTTCCGGCTCCAGCGCGGCCACACGCTGGGCGTGGTCGGTGAATCGGGCTCGGGCAAAACCACGATGGGGCTGACCTTGCTGCGCCTGCACGAGCTGAGCAGCGGTCCCACCGGCGGGCAGGCGATGTTCGATGGCCGCGATCTGCTGGCTTTATCGAAGCGCGAGATGCTGCCCATGCGCAAGCGCATTCAGGTCGTGTTCCAGAACCCGTATGCGTCGCTGAACCCGCGCTTCACGATCGGCCAGACCCTGGTCGAGCCGATGACCATCCATGGCATCGGCGCCAATGAAGCCGAACGGCAAGGCCGCGCCCGCGCGCTGCTGGCCAAGGTGGGCCTCGACGACAGCGCGATGCACAAGTACCCGCATGAGTTTTCCGGTGGCCAACGGCAACGCGTGGCCATCGCGCGCTGCCTGACGCTCGACCCCGAACTGCTGGTGCTCGATGAGGCCGTCAGCGCGCTCGATGTCTCGGTGCAGGCGCAGGTGCTGAACCTGCTGAAGGATCTGCAGGACGAACTCGGCCTGGCCTACATCTTCATCAGCCACGACCTGGCCGTTGTGCGCTTCATGGCCGATGAAGTGCTGGTGATGAAAGACGGCGAAGTCGTGGAGCAGGCCAGCGTCGAGCAGATCCTCGACCAGCCGCAGCAGGAATACACACAGCGGCTGCTGGGGTCGATCCCGCGCGGGTACCAAACGGCCGAACGCGAACGCTGGATGCGCCTCCCGCGTTGAAGACCGGCACGCTCAAGCAATTTCGGTGTGCGTGCTCGGCGCTGTGGCCGGCACCGGCCGCGCCGGCAAACGCACGCTGAAACTGCTGCCCACGCCCGGCTGGCTGTTCACCGCGAGGCTGCCGCCCATGCGTTTGACCAGTTGCTGCGAGATGACAAGGCCCAGGCCGCTGCCCTTGATCTGCGTCAGCTCCGCACCCAGGCGATTGAAGGGCTGATACAGCTGGGCCAGCTGATCGGCATTCATGCCGATGCCGGTATCGCGCACGGTGATCACCGCCTGCTCGCCTTCATCGGACAGCGCCACGCTGACCTTGCCGCTGGGCCGGTTGTAGAGGATCGCGTTGGTCAGCAAATGGACCAGCACCTGCTCCAACCGGCGCTGGTCCGCATGAACACGAATGGCGTCGCCGAGAAAGCCGCATTCCAGCGATATCTTCTGTGCCAGCGCCAGCGGCTGCATCTTCTTCAAGGCCGAGCGCAGCAGCGGCGCGGGGTCCAGGTGTTGCAGCGTCAACAGCGGCTGGCCGTCTTCGAGCCGCGTCAGGTCCACGATGTCGTTGACGAGCGCCAGCAGGTGGCGGCCACCGTCCCAGATCTGCTGCATGCGCTGGCGCTGCGCGTCGCTCAGCGGCTCGGACTCGTCGGTCTGCATCAGCTCGGCAAAGCCCAGCACGCTGTTCAGCGGTGTGCGCAGCTCATGGCTGACCCGCGACAGGAATTCCCCCTTCGCGCGGTTGGCCCGCTCGGCCGCCTCCTTGTCGAGCAGCAGTTGCGCGGCCCGCATGTCGTCGCCGATGTCACGCAGGATGCCGATCATGTGCAACCCGCGGTGATCGGTGCGCACGTGGGCGCTCAACTCCAGCCGATGCTCGCTGGCATCGGCATGCAGTACGCGGTAGCGGATCACCACGGGCTCCAGCGCAGTGATCGCATTGCGCAAGGCCTTGCGCAAGCGGCCTGAATCTGCCGGGTGAACGCAGTCGCGGGCCAGTTGCTCCGCGGCCCGGTGCTCGGGCCCTTGCGGCAGGCCGTAGAGTGCTGCCGCGCGGGCATCCAGCACAACTTCGTCGGTCTCCACATTCCAATCAAGCAGGCCGATGCGCGAGGCTTCGGCAGCCCAGGCCCAGCGTTCATCGCTTTCATGCAAATCGGCATCAACCCGCGCCTGCCAGCGCATCAACCCGAGCATCACTGCTGCGCCGCTAGTACCCAGCACCAACGCCAGCAACCCGATGGCGATCTGCATCAGTTCCTGCAAGGTGCGAGAGGCATCGCCCAGCTTGGCCGAGAAGCGCTGCTCCAGCCCGGTCAATCGCCGATTCAAATCCGGCAGGCGCAACAGCAAGGCCTGCAAGCGCACCGACCGGGTGTCGCCAGCGGCAATCAACGCCTGCGCCTGCGTTGCCAGCGTGCTCAGCTCCATCACGTCGGCATCGGCGGCCGCCCAGATCGCGATCGCATCGGACATGAAGCTGACATTGCGGAAGCGGCGGTACAACATGATCATCCCGTCAACGTCATCGGGATGGTTGCCGCCAGCGGTCAAGCCACGCCGCACAAGCGCCAGGTCAGGCACCGACTTTTCCAACTCCAAGCGTGCCTGGCGGTCGCCCAAAGGCACCGCCAGCGCTTCCAGGAATCGTTCGTAGTCATGGGCATCGAACGACTGGGTGTAACGGCCCAGGTGATACAGCGCATCTTTCTGGCCCTTGGACCAATGGCTTTCACCGCCAACATAGGCGCGCACCGCCGACATCATGTCCACACTGGCCACGCCCAGAGCAGCCAGCAGGACGACGCCTGCGAGGAAAGGCCCCAGGATCAGCCAGCGAGATGCAGAACTGCGAGACAGCATGTGCGCCCTCGTCGAAGATCTCCCAACCCTGTCGAATGGTGCGGTGCCACATACTGTGTAACACGATGCTGTAGCGATGTCGACGTACGGCGGGCTCTTATTGCGGGATTGCCCTCACGCTGAGCCACGCTTGGGCCCCTGAATCGTGACGAGGCCAACCCGTTGTTGCTCACTTGCGCAAAATCCGGCGACCAAACGAGTCAAGGATGTAACTGCCACCTCACAGCATCGCCATAAATCGACCGGCCTCTGCGCGTTTTTTCGCAAGATTTGGCAAATGGCAGGCACTCGGCAAGCAGCCGCGCACTGGCATGGAAGCTGCGATTTAGCTTCCACGAATCACTGCGGTACTGACATGGTTCCGCAGCGCAGACACAACATTCCGGACGTCGCGCCATGCCGTTGTTCTCACGCTCAAGTTCATCACCTCGCCGCCTTCGGCCAGCAGCTCCGAGTTGCAGAGGTGGCGCTTCATCGATGTTGCGTTTGGCTCAGCCTGTGGCGCCGCGCAAAGGTGTTTTGAGCAGTTGGCTCACCCGCGCGGCCACTGCGTTCTCACCCCGCGGCGTTGAAGCGCTCGGTGTGCGTCCCAGCGAATTCGCTCCCAGCCAGTGGCTGGTCGGCCACTGATCTTTCATCAAGAGGCCGACATGACCCCGACCCCCAAAACCGTGGCGCCCATGGCCATGACCCGCGCGGTGCCGATGGTGACTCGCACCGTGACTGTGTCAACGCCGGCCCATCGTGCTTTCAAGGTTCTGCAACCGAGCCGCGCAAGCGCTCAGATGTCTTTGTTTCCGCCACCCGGTGCTGCGCTTCGCGGCACCCGTTGATCGATTTTTCAGTTTCTGTTTTTTTGACTGTTTCCAGGCGCGTGTGACGTCCGAAGGGAAGCGGGCAACCCGGGATGGATGAGAGCGAGCTCCCGGAATCCTGTCCCGCTTCCCTCTTTTTTCACACACTGCGCTGAAAGCGCCATCGGCAAGGCATCAGACGAAGCATCAGTTGCCCGATGCCTTCCGGGCCTGAAACCCATCGAGGCTGCGAAGCAGCTCTGCCACGTGAATCGGCTTGGTCAGATAGGCGGCGAAGCCCGCTGACATGGCAGCATTGAATTGATCCGGCGTCGCGTCGGCCAACAACACGATGCGCGGCACACGGCTCAATGCCGGATCACGGTCGAGCAGCCGGGCGAGATCCACGCCGCTCATGTCACCCAGGTGCATGTCAACCAGCAGCAGATCGGGCCGCTCCTGCTTCGCTTGTTCTAACGCCTGAGCGCGATTGATGGCAACAAGCAGCCGGCAGGCCGGCCGCATCTTCATCACTTGCCGCACCAGTTCGACATTCATCGGGTTGTCTTCTGCGTACAGCACCGTATAAGGATGCGACATCCCCGATCCTGGAACCGCCAGGTTGGCTTCACTGAGTGCCAGCTGTTGTTCATGGCTGTAGCCCAGCATGTCGCACAAGCGTTGATTAACCAGCAGCGGGCGGCCGTCGAGAGACAACTGCACGATGCCGACCGTCACGAGATCGAAGGTCGCTTTCAGCTGGGCTTGCTGGCATCGCAGCGCGTGCTCCAAGGCGCGCCGTTTCGCATCGGCTTGCACCGCGCCGAAGATCGTCGCCACCCTTTTTAACCGGTCCCGACCGCACCACGTCCGGGACCGGCTTCGCTACGTCCACACCGAACAACACCGAAACACAGCGCCATACGCCACGCTGGTGAACAGCGGCTGAAGGCGGTCGACCAAGGCCTGTTCATAGCCACCGACTCGGTTGGCCAGGCCCACCCTGCCCACCATCTCGCCACCGTGAAACAGCGGCACGTCCATGAATGCATTGAGCGACGGATGCCCGATGGCAGGCCGCCGCGCCTCGGGTCGTTCGCTGCATCGTTGCTGATGAGCGTGCGCCCTTCCCGCAAGGCAGCGCGAAACAAAGAATGCAGATTGCGGACCTCCAGCGCATCCGACGAGCCGCCCCGCAGATGGCGCTCATACAGCGCGCGGGTCGCTTCGTCCCACGCGATATTGGTGAGCAACGAGATCCGGAGATAAGGCGCACCATGCTCATCACGCAACACATCGGCCATGAAGCCGTAGCCACTGCCGGTCACGTCGAGCAGGTCGGTCAGCAAAGGCGCAAACACCTCGCGCGGTGGCGCGGCTCGATGTAGCGGGATTGGACACGGCCGATGATCTCGCCGAGATCATTGGGGGTTCAGGGTCGAGTCGCAACGGGCATTCACAGCTCACGCCGATGTGCCGAGGGACAGGGGGCAGACCCCGGAGGGTCTGCACGAAGCGGCATTCGTTGGCAATGAGCTGTGTTGGTACGCCAAGATGTGGATCACCGGCCACGCAGATGCAGTTGCATGCTGATGTGTAATCGGCGGGCCGCCCGAACAGCCCTTCAACGCACTCAGCCCTCAACCCTGCTTCGTCATTCATGCGCCGCTTCATCCGCTACGGCCTGGTCGGCATCCTTGCCACGGCGGCCCATTACGCCTGGTTGGTCACGGCAGTCGAAGGCTTGCACTGGCCTGCGGCCCTGGGCTCGGGAACCGGAGCAGTGCTCGGTGCCCAGATCGCGTTCTTCGGCAACCGACGCTTCACCTTCGAACACCGAGGAAACGGCTTCAGCGCCTGGCTCAAGTTCCAGGGCACCGCCTGGCTCGGTGCCGTGGTCGGCATGGGCATCGTCGCCACAGGTGTTGCGCTGGGCTGGCACTACTTGCTGTCACAGGCCATCGCCACCCTCACAGGATTGCTGTTGACCTTTGCGATCAACCGCGCGTGGACCTTCCGTTGAAATCGACCGGCTCGGCGCGCCAAGCGGGGCCGAGCACGACCTGGGCCGCCGCCAGGTCGGCAGCGAAGGCCTCGCTGCCGAGATAGCCGAGTTCCCGCACGCGCGCTGCGGCAATCACGTCAATCTCATCTCGACCCGGCAATTCGCCTGGGTGACAAAACAGCAACCCGCCTTTGGGCGGCAAGATGCTCAACCAGCCTTGCATGCGGCTGCGATAGTCGGTGTCGATAAAGTCATAGGCCCCCAGCAGGCCGGCGTTGTGTCGCAAGCCGCGCCGCCTCAACTCGGCACGCAAGGCCCGGCCACCCGACCGTTCGATGACGAATCGTTTGAAGCCGAACCCTGGCCCCAGCAAGCGCCCGGTGCAGCGCACGGCCGGCGCCAGGGGCAGCGCCTCCACGCCTGCCAACACGATGTCGCGAATCACCGGCAGATGATGAACATGCTGATGACCATCCACCATTCGCGGCGACCGGCCGGTGGCGGAGGTGAACGCATCGATCTGCGCCTGCCATTCGCTGCGCAAGGCTTGCCGCGGCACATGGCGCAGATGCGACATCACCAACAGTTTGGGCAAGGTTGGAAACACCGGCCAGACGCGCGCGAGCTCGGTGCTCAACGGCGCGCCTTCGGTCAAATTGAAATGCAGGCCCACCTCGATCGAGTTTGGCCAATGGCGCAACGCTGAAGCAGCCTGCGGCCAATGCGCCGCCGTCGTGATGCACGACACCGCACTCAAGCGCCCGGCGTCGGCCAAGCGCGAAATGCCATTCGAGATGGCTGCAGACAGCCCGAAGTCATCGGCACACAAGTGCAGCCGCCGCGTCGCCTTCACTGCGGTGGCTCGTTGAGCTTCGGCCGTGAGCCCAGCCCTTGCCCCAGATCATCGGCCACCAGGTAGATTGGGCGTTGCTTCACTTCATCGAAGATGCGGCCGACATACTCACCCAGGATGCCGATCGACAACAGCTGCACGCCACTGAAGAACGCCAGACTGGTGGCCAACGTTGCCCAGCCGGGCACGTCGTTGCCATTGATCAGATGGTCAATCACGACCCATGCACCGAAACCCAAGCCCATCAACGCGATCAACGCGCCGGCGGCACTCCACAGCCGCAGCGGCACATTCGAAAACGCAGTGACGCCCGTCATCGCCAATCGGGCCAGGCTGCGCATCGAAAAATGGGTGTGGCCCGCATGCCGCTCACCTGGCAGGTAATCAATGATCTCGGTGCGAAACCCGACCCAGGCGTACAAGCCTTTCATGAAGCGGTTGCGCTCGGGGAGTGACTTGAGTGCGTCCACCACGCGGCGGTCCATCAGGCGAAAGTCACCCGCATCGACCGGTATTTGCACCGAGCCACGGCGGTTGACGATCCAATAGAAGAGCCAGGTACCGATGCGCTTGGCCCAACCTTCGTCGGCGCGCGACGATCGTGCCGCACACACCATGTCGGCCCCGCCGGCCCAGGCTGCGACCATCTTCGCAACCATCTCGACCGGATGCTGCAAATCGGCATCCATCAGCACTACCACCTCGCCCAGCGCATGGTCGATGCCGGCCGTCAGGGCCTGCTCTTTGCCAAAGTTGCGGGACAAACGAACACAGCGCACGCCAGGACGAAGCAGCCAAGGCGCAATCGCTATCGGCGTCTCGTCGGTGCTGCCATCGTCCACGACGATGATTTCCCACTGCGCCGTCAACGCATCGAGTTGAGGTGTCAACGAAGACAGCAGCGTCGGCAGGTTGCCGGCCTCGTTGTAGGCCGGCAAGACGCAGCTGATCGAGGGTCGTGCAGATCTCTTCGGCAAGGTCAAGGCTTGTGCCACCACAGACGTGGCCTCACGGGACAGCGAATATTCAGAGGAAGGTTCTTCGGTGGCTTGCATGAGTTGTCAACGCAAGACGACAGGCCGCGACTGTACGTGACTCTCTTCGTTGGCGGCACCTCTTCCACAGGCACCATTGGCGCCGCTGCAGGCGACGCGGCAGACTGCGGTTGCACTCTCACATCTCCGCTTTTTCGTGGCCCACCTTTCATTGTCAACACGACATCGCTAACAAGACATCGCGGCGCAGCCCGCCAATACAATCCGCGCGCTGTTCCGCTTTCTTCGGATCGCGCTGCGTCCGAAGGCCACCTTCTACTCCCCATGACGCCTTCACCCCAGCCCATCCTACGTTCTGCTGCGCGAGAACCCCTGTTCGTCATTGCGCTGTGCATTGCAATCGTCTGGGTGATCATTCCGGCGCTGATCAACCCCGGCCAGCCCGGCGACCACTTCGAGCAGTTCACCTGGGCCCACAGCATCGAATGGGGCTATCACAAGCACCCGCCGCTGCCGACGTTTCTGCTGGCCGTCGTGATCAAGCTGTTCGGGCCCTCGCCGTACTGGGCTTATGCGCTCGCCGCGATCACGCTGAGCGGAACTGCCACATTCACGTTCTTGTTCGCGCGCTGGCTGATAGGGGAACACCTCGCTGCGATGGCGATGCTGCTGTGGGGATTGCACTGGGCATTCAACTGGAAGGCCCAGCTCTACAACCACAACACGGTGATGATGCTTTGCATCGCAGCGGCGGCTTGGCTTGCGGTTCAGGCAACGCACCGTGCTCCCCGCAAGGCTTGGTGGGCCGCGTTGGGCGTGGCCGCCGGGTTGGCACTGCTGACCAAATACCAATCGGCCATCCCGCTGGCCGGCATCATCCTGGCCTTGTGGATGAGTGGCATGCTGAAACAGCGCAGCCACCTCATCGGCCTGGCGATCGCAACCGTCATTGCACTGCTGATCTTCGCGCCGCACGTGGCCTGGGTGATCCACCACGACTATTCGACCTTGCGTTACGCATCGACCACGGTAAACCAGTTGAGCTGGCTCGGCCGAGGTGAAAAGCTGCTTTCGTTCTCGATGCTGCAACTGCGCATGATGGCCACGCTGCTGATGTGCCTCGGCGCGTTGGCACTGTGGAACCGCTGGGGCCGTTCGCGTGGTCTGCCAGCCCCGGCCACGCACCGCAGTTCGGTGAGCGGCGCGAGCGATCGTGAACGCCGCGCCTGGTTGCTGTGCCTACTAGCGTGGCCCTTGTTCGTTTTGGTCGCCGTGTGCCTGACAGAAGGTGTGCGGCTGCAAGACCATTGGGGCTTTCAGGCCACCCAATTCATCAGTATCTGGCTGGCATGGCAGCTTCGCGCCATGCTGCAGTCACCACGACGCTTGCTGGTGCTGGCCATCGTGGCCCACAGCCTGGCCTTGGCCACCTATTCGCGATCGGTTTGGGAGCCGGCGACCCTCGCTCACCGAGGCCGGCCCGATCAGTTTTATCCCGCACAAGACCTGGCCGATACGCTGATGGCGCAATGGCGCGAGGTCACGCCGTGCCCCTTGCGCTTCGTCGTCGGGCCGACTTACGAAGCCGGCATGGTGTCGGTGTATTCCGGTGCCAACCCGGCAGTCCTGGAGATCGGCATGCACGAGCGCTCGCCGTGGGTGGATTTGTCAGCCCTCCATCAAGCCGGAGCGATCTACACCTATACGCAGCCGCCCGACGAAGCGCCCGGCCCCTTGCCGCTGCACCTTCAGCCCTTCAAGCTGCCGGGTGCAAATACGTCGCTCTATGACATCTATTGGACGATCGTGCCGCCCATCGATTGCGCGCTGCCAGCCCGCCAGGATCGCCCCAACACGAGAGCCGCCCCACAACCACCCGCGCCTTGAACCCACCCGCGCCGACAGATCGGGCCATCCCCTTTCCGACCCGGGCCCCAGAGACCACGGCGCGCATCGAATGCCGCACAAGAGGCCACGGTGTATTACGACGCACCACCACCACCGAGGGCTGTTCCCGCGCTGCGATCAAGCCAAGAAGCGGACGAAAAAAAGCCCGACACCTTCGGGTCGGGCTAGCGCTCTGAATCAGGCCGCCGCTGAAGTGAACCGGGTCCACCACAACGGGGCCGTATCGCGACCACCTTGCCAAAAAAGCTTCGTGGTCGCTGTTCGGGCCGCATGCCGGGAGACGTGACCAGCACGATCCCCCAACCGTCGCAAAACTGCTCCTACCGGAGGCGGCCCGGGTCGATCACCACCAAGCTTCGCCTTGAATGCCGACCGAGGTGCCAGCCTTCTTGTCGCCGAACACGGCCGCGGTGTTGCCACCACCGAGGTTCGCCCGGGCGGCATCATTCCAAATTGCATGTGTCACGAACAGGCGAACCGTCGGGCGTGAGCCTGCCGTCGTGCCAGCCGATGCGGCCAGCGCTGCGGTGATCTTGGTCATGTTGAGCTTGGTTTCGCCACCCGAATTGACGACAAACTGCGAGCCACCATCAGCCTTGACTTGGTCATGGCCAGCCTCAACCAGGAAGCGGAACGGGCCAGAGATGTACGTGTCAGCACGTGCGCCCAGCATGAACCACTTGTTGCCAGCATTGTTCGCTTGCTTGTTGACGCGGTACTCGGTGATGAAGTCCACCGCCGTCGCGCCGAAGTTGGCGGTCTGCTGGAACACCACGCGGGTGTTCTTGGTTTCGCCCACCTTGTCGTACTTGACGCCGAACAGGCTGTTGCCGCCCAGGATCAGGCCCTTGACGGTCTGATAAGCACCCACGGCGATGCCCTTGGGTTGGTCAGCAGCTTCAAAGCCAGTGATTTGGTTCTCGCTCTTCGTTTGAGCCGAAGGCGTCACATAGAACGCCAACTCGCCATTGGGCATGTCTTGAATGCCAGTCAAACGGATCGGCAGTGCGTAGCGGTTGTTGTTGACCGAAGTTGCGTTCGGATCGACTGCCGTCGATACGCCAGAATTCGGGTCCAGCATGAACGCAACGCTCAGCTTGCCAATGCCCAGATCGATGTCTTCAATGCCGGCGCCATCGCCGTCATTGCGCTCCAGGAACTGGTCGTTGATGCCGAGTTGCAGACGGTTGTAGAAGCGGCGGCCGGCCCACAGCTTGCCATTGCCAAGGGAAGCGATGTGATCGCCGTAGGTGTAAATTTGGCCAAAGCGGGTGGTCAGTGCATCGTCGGCGACAGCGCTATTGCTGTCCCAAGCCTTGTAGACGCTTGGCATCAGATGCACGTGCCAGTCGGAGCCTTCGAAATCAGCAAGCTTGACGTTGAAGCTGGGCTCGACGACGTAATCGCATTCGTTGCCCAGACGCCATTTGGTGTCTGCACCTGCCAACTGATAGCAGACTTGGTTACCACCGGCCGTATTCACGCCGACGCCGGCGCGCATATAGCCGGAAAAATCGATGGCCGGGCCGGCAGCGCTCGCGGCACCAGCTGCGCTTGCCAGCGCCATTGCGAGAATCAAACGATTTTTCTTCATGGGATCTCCTAATCTCCGTGGGTAGGTGTCATGCGCCTCATGGCGCTTTTGGCTATTGATCAATCAGCGAGCCAAATCTGGATATGCCGCAGCGCCGAAGATCTGTTTTCCGAAAGGGAATAAGGTTTCCCTTGAAATTAACAGGCCCTTTTGAGCGTCAAGCGAGCGCGATATTAAGCATTCATTAAAAAGGCATCAATAGAATCGAATCTGGGATTTACCCTTCTGTTGTCAATTCGCAGCATCGACGCCCGATTGATGACAGCCTATTTGCGCAAATTCAAAAATCTTTAATGCAAAGCCACTGCTTGCCCTGCAGCATCGAACAGCAGCGCCCGCGCTGGTTGAGGCTGAATGCCAATATCTTGCCCCGCTCCCAGCCCGGCGTGATCTGCAGACAACCTCAATGAGATGGGATTGTCGGTGCCACGCAACGTTGCATGCACGATCAGGGAATCACCCAAGTGCTCTAACAGATCAATACGCGCAGCCAAACCATTCTCAACCCGCGTCACAGTTAAATGCTCTGGCCGAATTCCCAGCACGAGTTTCTCGATGGAATTGAATGGCAAGGTACCCGGAAGGTTCAAAGTACCCGCCTGATCAACCCTCAGCTGCACGGCGTTAAAACCGCCCGAATTCGCCGTGCAATGAATGAAGTTCATTCGGGGTGATCCCAGAAACCCCGCAACAAACTGATTTGTCGGACGCTCGTACAAATGCAATGGTGAACCAATCTGTTCGATCACGCCGCCATTGAAAACCGCGATGCGGTCCCCCAGCGTCATGGCTTCCACCTGATCATGCGTGACGTAGATCATCGTGCTGCCAATCTCCTTGTGCAGCCTCGATAACTCGATGCGCATTTGCACGCGCAACGACGCATCCAGGTTCGACAAGGGCTCGTCGAACAAAAACACCCGCGGCTTGCGTACGATCGCGCGGCCGATCGCCACCCGTTGGCGCTGCCCGCCCGACAAGGCTTTCGGCTTGCGGTCAAGCAGGTGGGTAATCTGCAAGATCTCCGCCGCGCGGCCGACCGCCTTGGCCACCTCAGCCTTCGACTGGCCCGCCAGCTTCAGCGCAAAGCCCATGTTCTCGCCGACCGTCATGTGCGGGTAAAGCGCGTAGCTTTGAAACACCATCGCCACGCCACGCTGCGCCGGGGGCACATCGTTGATGAGATCCGGGCCGATGTGGATCTCTCCCGCGGAGATGTCTTCCAGGCCGGCAATGATGCGCAGCAAGGTCGACTTGCCGCACCCCGAGGGGCCGACGAAAACAGCAAACTCGCCATCGGCGATGTCCAGATCCACGCCGCGAATCACTTCGACCTTGTTGTCGTAACTCTTGCGAACGCCCCGCAGGGTCAGCGCAGCCATTTCAGCTTCCTTGTTTCGTCAGCAAATCGCGATACCACAACGCGCTGTCTTTCAGCGTGCGTTGCTGGGTCGCATAGTTCACATGCACCAGGCCAAACCGCTTGTTGTAGCCGGAGTTCCATTCGTAGTTGTCCATCAGGCTCCAGTAGAAGAAGCCACGCACGTCGACGCCGGCGTCCATCGCCTGTTGCACGGCCAGCAGATGGGTGCGCATGTATTCAATGCGCGGTGCATCGGCGACACGGCCGTCGACCAGCTTGTCGGCGTGAGCCATGCCGTTCTCGGTGATGTAGATCGCCGGCAGCTTGTAATCACCATGGAGCTGCACCAGCAGGTCTTTGAGGCCCTGCGGATAGTTCTCCCAGCCCATGTCGCTCTCGCCTTGCAGCTTGGGCGCCGAGCGAGGTGGCTGCTCGCTGCTGACCCACAGGCGGGTGTAGTAGTTGATGCCGAGGAAGTCGAGCGGCTGTGCGATGACATCGAAATCGCCATCACGCATCGTCGTCGGATACAGCTCGACGCCTGGTGCGCTCGGATACGTTTTTAGGAAAATCGGGTCCATGTACCAGCGCACGTACAGCGCGTATTCGCGCTCGGCCAGTTCCTTGTCGGCCTGGCTGTCGGTGGCCGGGGTCGCCGGGGACTGATTGAGCACGATGCCCAGCGGCGCCTTCACACCGCTCGCACGCATGGCTTGCAGCGCCAGGCCGTGCGAGAGCAGCAGGTTGTGCGACACCTCCACGGTGAGCTTCGGGTCTTTCAGGCCAGGCGCGAACTGGCCGGTGCGGTGGCCCAGATGCGCGGTGCACCAGGGCTCGTTGTGTGTGCAGATGCTGGCCACGCGGTCACCCAGGCGCTTGCCCATCACGTCGGCGTATTCGGCGAAGCGTTCGGCCGTCACGCGGTCGCCCCAGCCGCCATCGTCTTGCAACGGCTGCGGCAAGTCCCAGTGATAGAGCGTGGCATGCGGTGCAATGCCTTTGGCCAGCAACCGGTCGACCAGCCGGTCATAGAAATCAAGCCCCTTCTGATTCCATGCCCCCTTGCCCTGCGGCTGCACACGCGGCCAGGCAATCGAGAAGCGGTAGGCATTGACATTCAGGCTCGCGATCAGATCAATGTCTTCCGCCCAGCGGTGATAGTGGTCACAGGCCACATCACCGCTCTCGCCTTGAAGGGTGGCGCCCGGCGTATGCGCGAAGGTATCCCAGATGGACGGCCCACGGCCATCTTCCCGGGTCGCACCTTCGATCTGATACGCACTGCTGGCCACGCCCCACACAAAGCCAGCAGGGAATTTCAATTCGGTCACGCGTCTATTCCTTATGAGATGAACAGCAAGAGGAAAGAAATTTGAAGTTCAGGCCTTGACCGCACCCGCTGTCAGTCCTTCGATCAAGCGGCGCGAGGCCACCACGAAGATCAGCAGCAGCGGCAGCACGGCAATCGATGAGCCGGCGCAGATGGCGCCCCAGGGGGTCTGACCCGTTCCCTGCAGGGAGCGCAGCGCCAGCGGCACGGTGTACATCTCCATGTCGCGGATCACGATCAGCGGACCCATGAAGTTATTCCAGGAACCGATGAACGTGACCAGCCCGAGCGTGCCCATCGCCGGGCCAAGCAACGGCAGGATGATTCGCAGGTAGATGCCGAATTCGCTGCAGCCGTCGATGCGCGCTGCGTCGATCAAGTCACGCGGGATCGCCGAGGCGATGTACTGACGCATCATGAAAATGCCAAGTGCACCGCAGGCTGCCGGCACGATCAAGGCTTTGGGCTGATTCATCCAACCGAGCCAGCTCATCGTCAGCGCGGTCGGGATCATGCCGACGAAGCTGGGCATCAGCATCGTGCCCATCACGAACACGAACAGCGCCTTCTTGTATTTGAAGTCGAACATCGCGAACGCATAGCCGGCCAGCGAACAGAAGAGCAGGTTGGCACCCGTTACGGCCAGCGCCACGTAAAGGCTCCAGCCGAGGTTGCGCCAGAAGAAAGGCAGCCGCTCAAGCAGCAAATGCAGGTTGTCGAGAAACGCCGAGCCGAACCATATCGGCGGCGGCACCGACAGGATGTCTTTGTCGGAATGCGTCGCGAAAACGAACATGAAGTAGAACGGCGCGAGCATCAGCAGCGCACCGCCCAGCACGATGGCATACGCAGTGATGTTGCCGGCGACCGCGGAAGGATGACGGATGGCACTCATCGCTTACGCCTGGTCCTCTCGTTGCCCGAGCAGGCGGTTGTTCAACCAGGTGACGGCCGCTATCAGCATGAAGAGCAACCAGGCGATGCTCGATGCGGTGCCAAAGTCACCGTCATTGAAGGCCGTGACGTACATGTGCATGGCCGCGGTCTTGCCGGCCTGGTCGGTGCCGCCCGTGCCACCGGTCAGGATGAACGGCTCTTCAAAGAGCTGCAGATTGCCGATGATGCTCAAGGTCACGGCAAAGAAGATCATCGGGCGCAACAGTGGCAACACGACATAGAAGAACTGTTGAGCCCGCTTGGCGCCATCCATGACGGCAGCCTCGAACAGGTCTTTCGGTATGGTTTGAATCGCCGACAAATAGAGCACCGTGTTCCAGCCGACATAACGCCACCACACCACGAATGAAATCATCCATTTCGTGTACTTGGGTTGGGTCCAGTCAATGTTCTCCGACGGGAAAAACCAGCCGATGCCGGGAATGTGCGCCAGCGCGTTCAGCCCTGCGTTCACCACGCCGTAGTCGCGCGAGAACAGCGACGAGAACACCAGCGAGATCGCGACCGTCGACGTAATGAACGGCAAGAAGTAAATGCCGACGATCGAGTTGCGCCAACGGCCGAAAGCCGTGTGCAGAAAGAACGCCAGCGGCAACGCGATCAAGTGCTGCGGCAGGCCGGCCACGAGCGCCATCCAACCGGTGTTGTAAAGCGATGCGCGGAACCAGTCATCGTTCTTGATGACGAAGATGTAGTTCTCCAGCCCCACCCAGGTCATGGCCTCCAGGCCGCCTGACGGCTCCCATCGGTGAAGCGACAGGTAGAGCGAGAACAGCAGCGGGAACAACCCGAAGACGATGAAGATGACGAAGAACGGGCTGATGAAGACGTAGGGCGCCACATCACGAAAGGCAAAGCGCTTGCGTCGCCGCAGCATGCCTGCAGCGTCAACTCGCTTGTCCGTGATCAAGGGGTCTGACATGGCCTGCATGGAATGTTCAAGGTAGACGGCGCAGCCCACGGCCACGCCAGGTCAATCAAATGACCGAGCCCTCCTGCGCTGTGCAGGAGGGCTGGGCGCTCACAACGGCAAGCCAGCGATCAGCGGCGAACGCGCTTCTTCACTTGCTCTTGCGCATCGGCCAACGCGGTCTTGATGTCCTTGTTCTGCTCCAGCACCTTGTCGAGTTCGGCATTGACCACATCGAGGGCGACCGGGTCGAACTTGTCGACTGCAATCGCCTTGATCTTGTCGGCCGAGACCTTCCACAGTTGGCGCGCCTTCTGGCCCCCGAGGTATTCGATCGGCTGATCGAGGAAGGGGTCGTTCTGGGCTTCGATCAGCGACGGGAACGCATCGAGCGTGCGGAACGCTTCCAGCTGCATCTGCTTGTCCAAGGTCAGGAACTTGATGAAATCCCACGCTGCAGCCTTGTTCTGTGCACGCTTCGGAATGGCGTAGAACGAGCCGCCCCAGGACGCGTAAGCACCGTTGGGCAATTGAGCCGAACGCCACTTGCCCTTTTGCTCCGGTGCGAGCCAGGTGCTTAAATGGCCGGCAAGCCAGGCGCCCATCATCTGGGAGGCCACCTTGTCGCGCTTGAAGCTTTCGGTCCATTCGTTGGACCACGCGGCAATCTTGCCGTCGATACCGGCGGTTCGTGCGGCCTTGGCCAGCTCGAACGCCTTCTGGAAGCGCGGCGTATTGATGAGCGGCGTGCCCTTCTTGTCGAAGTAGACGCCTTCGCCATCATTCAACCCGGAGCGGATGTAGATGTCTTTGATATCTGCCGCGTTGGCAAGCAGGTAGGCGCCCGTCGACGCCTTCACCTTCTTGCCGGATTCGATGAACGACTCCCAGCTCTTGGTCAGATCGGCTTCGGTCACGCCGGCTTTGTCGAGCAGGTCTTTGCGATAGAAAAGTGCGCCCGGGCCGATGTCGGCCGGCACTGCAGCCAGTGCGCCGGTGCCGCTCATGCCCTGCGGCACGGTGAACTTGGCGAGTTGGGTCTGATATTGCAAGCCGTTGTAGGGCGCCTTGCCCAGGTCTTCCAGCCCGCCCGATGCGGCGAACTTGCCGATGAAGCCCACTTCCACAGCCATCACATCCGGCAGGTTCGTGCCGGTGGCCAATGCAGTGGTCATCGCGGTGTGGTGATCGCCGATGGCCAGGGTCGTCAGCTTGATCTCGACCTCAGGGTGCAACTTCTTGTACAGCGGAATTGCTGCTTTGACAGCGAGATCGAAAGCGGGAAACGACGCCACGTTGATCGTTGTCGTGGTCTGCGCCTGCGCGGCCAGGGCCACCAAACCCATCGCCAGCATCGCCGGCTTCATCAAACTCTTCATGCTCGATCTCCTCGTCTGAAAGACAGTTGCTCATGCCGCTGACGGCATCGTTTCAAAAAAATCACCATGTAACGGAATCACGCCGCAACGCGTTTTTCCATGCTGTGAAATATGGACAGCATCATGATCATCGCCCTTGATCTGGCACCCAAGTCGCTTAATTACATGTAACCTAATTTCTTTGAAATCGATTTCACAACGGGAGTATTGCATCTCTCAGAGCGAGAAGCGTCAACGCGGCAAGTCAAAAATCTCATTGAGCCTAGGGAAAATACGGAGGAAATTCATTGCTTAAAACCACACTTTGATTCAGTCGAAAAAGGTCGGCAAGCACAGAAAATCGTCCGGGGGACGGTAAAGACGCCAGCAAAGGTTTGCTAAAACGTATGCTGCGGCCAACTGCTTTTGTTCAAAAAGCAAGCGCCCAATCGAAACAACTGTTCCCGTTGCTTCCAATCTTGAAAACGATATCATTGCGTATTGCGATGCAAAATGCCTCTTTTTAGGGCCCTCGCGGCCTAACGCCGTGAATCGATCTGACCACCCCGAATCAATCGAAGCTCCTCCCGCCGTAACCTTGTTGGATGTGGCGCGTGAAGCAGGCGTTTCCGCCAGCACGGTGTCGCGCATCCTGAACGGCACAGCGCGTGTTGCGTCAGAAAAGCGCACCTCGGTCGAGACCGTCATTCGCCGGCTTGATTTCAAACCGAACCTTTTCGCGCGCAGCCTTAAAACCGGCACGACGATGACGGTCGGCATCCTGACGCATGACGTGGAAAGCCCGTTCTTCAACCGCGCAATGCGCGGTATCGAAGAAGGCCTGACGGGTACAGGTTATGCGCCCATCATCGTCAGTGGCCACTGGAACGCTGGCGAAGAATCAGAGCGCATTCGCTTGCTGCTCGCGCGTCGGATCGATGGTTTGGTGATCCTGACCGGCCACCTCGACGATCAGCAGGTAGTTGACTTCGCACGCCACCAGCCCATCGTTGTGACTGGTCGCAAGCTTGAAGCGCCCAATGTGCGCAGCCGCACGCTCGATCAAGAACTTGGCGGCTATCTCGCCACTCGACATTTGCTAAGTCTGGGGCACAAGCGCATTGCTCATATCGCCGGCGCCAAAGATCACCCCGATGCCATTGAGCGTTATGCCGGCTACGCGCGTGCGCATGAAGAAGCCGGGCTCCAGGTCACTCCCGAACTCGTCGTGCAAGGCGACTTTCTGGAAAGTGGCGGCCTGCTGGCAATGAACCGGCTGTTTGACAGCGGCCAGAGTTTCAGCGCCGTGTTTGCTGCGAACGACCAAACCAGCTTCGGTGCGCGCGTGGCGATGTACCGACGCGGCGTGCGCGTACCGGATGATTTGTCCTTGGTCGGTGTCGATGATCTGCCCGCGGCGGCTTACCTCACGCCGCCACTGACAACCGTGCGGCAACCGATCTATGAGATGGGTTTGTTCGCGGCCCATGCACTGCTCAACATGCTGGGCCACCCGACCGAGGAAGTGCCGCTTCCTCAGTTGGAGTTGATCGTTCGCGAAACGACCCGTCGGCTCTGAGCCTTTAGGTGATGTGGGCCAAGCGGCTCAGCTTCGAGCCTGAGCTTCTTCGATTTGCTGCTGCACCTTGCGTGCGCCCCGCAATACCAAGGTTTGATCCAGCATGGCCTGCGGCGCAACAGCTTGGGCAACTTCATCGAGAGACGCAGGGTCGTTCATCAGCGCATTGGCCAAGGCCGACAGCGCACAAATCGAACGGCGCGGCGCCTGGGCCGGCAATTGACGCAAGGCGTTGACTCGCACATGGTGCCGAACACTCGCAACCGCGGCCGGCGCCAAGCCCCAGCTTTCGCACAACGAGGCACCCAACGCGTCGTGGCTGACACCAAAAGCCTCGTGTTCGAGTTCAACCAATTCCGTGTCATTGGCTGCCGCACGCAGCATCGGCTGATAGATCTCCTGCGCATGCTTGAACAGTACCGCCTTGCCGCATTCTTCGAACAGCCCGGCCGAATGCGCGCCCCAAGGATCGACGCTCAATGCCTGGCCGATGCGTCCCATCAGCAGGCCACGCACACTCGCGCGCTGCCAAACGGCATCCAGGTCAGGTGCAGCCGGAAATACCGCGCGCAATCCAAATTCAAATGTCACCGCAGCCACCTCGCGGGTACCGAGATACATCACGGCCTGCTGCACACTCTGCACCCGCCCCTTCAGCCCATACAGCGACGAGTTAACGGCCTTCATCACTGCCGCAGCAAGCGACATGTCGGACTCGACCAAGCGGCCGAGCGATGGCAAATCGACTTCGTCCTCTGCCAGCAGCAGCGACAGCTTGACCAACGCCTCGGGCTGGGCAGGCACATCGATATTGAGCGATCTCAGTTTGGGGTCGACAGGCATGGTGTTATCCGTGAAAAGTCGTGGTTTCAAGGCCCATGCTAGTGAGGCTGGATCTCATCAATCGCGGGAACAACGCCGCGAATTACCGACTACAACGCGCTTTGGCCCAACGCCGTTAACGACATATGTCACGTGGGCACGCAAAGCGCTTTCTATACTTAACCGTCACATTCACCGGCGCTGCCCATGGTCATGAATCAAAAAGCAAGCAAGAGCGAACAGACGCTCGCCGCGATCGTCAAGACCGCGCTCGACATCGCCGTCGTCGAAGGTTTGCAAGGCATCTCCTTCGGTGAAGTCGCGCGGCGGCTAAACATCAGCAAGAGCGGTGTGTTCACGCGCGTGGGTTCGCTGGATGCGCTGCAGGTGCTCGTGGTCGCCGAATATGGCCGGCTGTTTGCGGAGAACGTGTTCACGCCCGCACTGCTGGAGCCGCGCGGCCTGCCGCGCCTTGACTCCATCATGCGCCACTGGATCGACCGCGGCACCGGCAGCAACGCAATGGCGGGTGGCCTGCATGTCGCGGCTGCCTTCGAACTCGATCACGTCGAAAGCCCATTGCGAGACCGATTGCTAGAGCACGTGATGACCTGGCGGCGCATGCTGGCGCATTCAATCGCACTGGCCATCGACGCCGGCCATCTGCGCGCAGATTGCGACCCCGCCCAGATGAGCTTCGAACTCAACAGCCTGATGATGGGTTTCCTGCATGACGCGCGCTTCGTCCGCGATCCTGCTGCCCATGAACGTGCGTTCACGGCATACCAGCGGCTGGTCGACATGTACCGAAGCCCGCCCGACCCATCGACCTGACCACGTTCTTCAGCGCACGAAGCTGTCCCACGCGGTCTTCAGAATCAGCAGCGTAACCACGCCGATGAACGCAATGCGCACAAAGCCAGCGCCGTGCTTCAACGCGAGCCGGGTTCCCAGCAGGCTGCCGATCACATTGGCCACGGCCGTTACTGCCGCGACGTGCCACCAGATGTGCTCCTTGAGGCCGAACAACAGCAATGCGGCCACATTGGTGGCCACGTTCAGCAGCTTGGCGCTGGCCGACGCATTCAGAAAGTCATAGCCCAGCAGCCGCACGAACGAGAACACGAAGAAGCTCCCGGTTCCGGGCCCAAAGAAGCCGTCATAAAAGCCAATCACCAATCCGATCGCGCTGACCACCAAGGCTTGCGCGCGGCCGTGAAAGCGCGGCTCGTGAATGCGCCCCATGTCTTTGCGGGCCAGGGTGTAAATCAACACGAGCAGCATCACGAAGGGCAACGCCTTGCGCAACCCATCGGCACTGACCTGCGTGACGCTCCAGGCGCCGGCAAAGCTGCCGATGAGCGCCGCGCCGGCTGCTGGAAGCAGCGCCCCCCAGGCCAGCTTTACTCGCTTCGCATACTGCGCCAGAGCCCAGCCCGTGCCCCACACAGCCGCGCCCTTGTTGGTGCCGAACAGCGTGGCAGGTGCGGCCGACGGATAAACGCTGAACAAGGCCGGCGTCAAGATCAGGCCCCCACCTCCAACGATCGCGTCCACAAAACCAGCAAACAGAGAGGCCAGGGTCAGAATGGCAAGGTCAAACATTCGGGATGCAATCGCGATGGGGAAGGACGATGGGGGCGCAGATAGCACGCATCGGCGACGCTGAACATGCCTGGCAGAACGGTTTGCTCGCTTTCACCGAACCCCCTCACCGAGGCGGGAAGGCTGGCGATCAACGCGGAATAAAAGCAGCGGACAAAAACAAAGGGCGTCAGGTTTGGCCCTGACGCCCTTGCATTTTGTCATCGACGCGTGCACCTCTTGGCGCCGGCCGTTTTCGCAGTTTTGGAGCGGATGCTTCGCGCTGCGTGTATGTCTCCTCAGACCCCCGCCGGTGCCCGGCACACTGGGTGCCAGCCGCGAGTGGGCGGACTTTAGGCCGGTGCATAGATGCACGCACTAGGGGTTTTCCTGCGCCGACATGGGGCGCGCTAAACGCTCGGTGTGGCCGGCAAAGTCAGCGTGACTTGCGTGCCTTGCCCCGGTTCACTGGTGACATCAATCCGGCCGCCATGCAGCTCGGCAATGCGCTTGACGATTGCCAGCCCCAAGCCCTTGCCGCCCTCGCCGGTGGACGGCGCCACCGTCTGCCGTACTTGATAAAAGCGGTCAAAGAGATGCGGCAGATCGGCGGGAGGAATGCCGGGGCCGTTGTCCATGACACGCACCCGGACCGCCGCCCCGATGGCCTGCGCATCCACCGTGATGCAACTTCCCGCGCCACAGAACTTCATGGCGTTGTCGATCAGGTTGGCCACGGCCCGCTCAAACAGTTCGACGTCGACTGCCGCAGCCACCGGCTGGTCGCCATGCAAGGCTTCCAGCGAAATGCCCTTTTGCGCCGCACGCTCGGCAAATCGCAACGCGATATCGGCCAGCAACTCGGCCACGTCGACCACTTCGGCGCGCATCTGAAAGGCCGGCTCATCGAGTGTGGCGAGATCCCCGAGCGCCTGCACCAGGCGCGCTGCGTTGCGTGCGTTGCGCAGGGCCACTTCGATCAGCCGGCGATCGTCGGCCCGATCGGGCGGGTCGTTCGCTGATGTTTGCGGACTGCTCCAGCGCGCTTCGAGTGTTTCCAGGCAAGCCGCGGTGGCCGTCAGCGGCGAACGCAAATCGTGAGACAGATTGCTGACCGCTTCACGGCGAAAGTGATCCAGCCGGCGCAAGGTATCCCACTGTTTGCGCAAGGTCGCCAGCATCGCGGCAAACGCCTGAGTCAACTGGCCGAACTCGTCACGCGTGGGGGCCGGCAACAGCGGCTGCGCTTCGGCGACGCTCGCATCTTGCAGCCCCTTTTCCGACAAGGCCGCCACAGCTTCCGTCAGCCGCTTCAAAGGCCGCGTGACCGACGCGGTGACCATCGCAGCCAACAGCGTGGTGACCGCCACGATCGCCGCAATCAAGCCGAATGCCGGTCGCGCAAAGCTCGATTGCAGCGCCTGCCAACGGCCTTCCGGCAGGCTGGCCTTGTGGGCCACCAGATAAAGATAACCGGCCACCGGATCGGTGTGTTGAATCACGGCGCGGCGCACCGGTTCGGCAGCGATCACCGCATCAGCGTCCATGCGCTCGGGGTCATCGCCCATCACATAGGGCGATGCAGGCTCGGCCACCGCTTGTCGCACGGGTTCCATCGCCACCTTGAAGCCCGGCGGCAGCTTGGCGGCACCAGTGCTGGCAAGCACCACGCCATCGCGGTCCAGCAGATAGATCTGCGTATCGGCCTCGAACAGCACGAGGTTTTTCAGGAACGACGCGAAGTCTTCCGGATAGCGCTCATGCATCTCGAAGATGTTGTCGTACATCGACACCACGCGGTTCAGAAAAATGCTGGCGCGCTGGTAAGTCGTCTCATGCTCGAAGCGCTGGAAGGCCAGCACCACGGTGGCAATCACCGCGAGCGCCGTCACCAGGCCGGTGGCGAAGATCGTCAGCGCGATCTTGAAACGAACGCTCATCGCGGGCGTGCCGCAACAGGAATGCGTCCACGCGGTGTCGGCCCGAATCGATCGGGTTCAAGCCTTCCGGCGGTCAGCGGAAAAACCAGTCCATGCGCAGCCCCGCCCATCACAGCGGCGCCTCGCGCATCTTGTAGCCGGCCCCCCGCACGGTGAGGATCAGCTGCGGGCGCATCGGGTCGGCCTCAAGCTTGGCCCGCAGGCGGTTGATGTGGGTCGTCACCGTGTGCTCATAGCCATCGTGGGTGTAGCCCCAGACGGCATTGAGCAACTGCGCGCGCGAGAACACATGGCCCGGGTGCGTAGCGAAATGCAGCAGCAAATCGAACTCCAGCGCCGTGAAATCGAGCGCTTCGCCTCGATAGCGCACCAGCCGCTTGGTGGGAAGCAGCTCCAGGTCGCCGTTGCGAATCGCGTTCGGCTGCGCCTGTGTGCTGGCCTGCGCGGCGCGCAGCAGATCGGCGCGGCGCAACAGCGCCTTCACGCGAGCCAGCAGTTCGGCCAATGAAAAAGGTTTGGTCAGATAGTCGTCCGCGCCCAGCTCCAGGCCGAGCACACGGTCGAGTTCGGTGGCTTTCGCGGTCAGCATCAGGATTGGCGAACTCCGGCCTCGTGCTCGCAGCGCCTTGCAAACCTCCAGGCCATCCATGCCAGGCATCATCAAATCGAGGATCAACAGGTCACTGGCCTGCTCGTTCTGGCTGGCCAGCGCCGCCAAGCCATCGCCGACAGTCGTCACGTCATAGCCGGCGCCGCGCAGGTTCAGTTCAATCAGATCGCGAATGTCGGTCTGGTCTTCGGCAACAAGAATGGTGGCAGGCATGGGGGGATTGTCGGATGGGCCCGCACTTTCTTACGTGGAGGCTCTCTGGCAGCCGCCTGTGTGCCAAGGCAATCGTTGGCCATGAAGGTCCGAACGCCCGTTCACAAGCCCAACCTGGGCTTGAGGCAAATGTGATCTTCCTGTGATGTTTGGCGAGCAGCGTGCGATGTGGGCCCGCGACAGTCTGCTCATCGACAAGCCGCCCCCAGGAGACGCCCCATGCATTCCACGACCACCCTCACCGCCCCCATGTCCACCTCGGCCTTCCTGCCGGTGTCATGGCACGACATGGTCTCGCACCGCAGCTACCTGGTTCGCTTCGCCCAACGCAGGCTGCACGACCCGATGCTGGCCGAAGACGTGGTGCATGACGTGTTCGAAGCGGTGCTTTCGGGCCGCGCCACCTTCGCCGGCCGATCGGCACTGCGCTCCTGGCTCACCGCGGTGTTGAAGCACAAGATCGTCGACCTGGTGCGCCAGCGTTCGGGCCTGAGCAGCCTGGACGAAGAAGCGCTCGATGACGCCGCGCTGTCGATGGAATGCCCGCAGCCCCAGCCCGATGAGATCGCCGAGCAACGCCAGCTGCTGGACCTGATGCTGCGCCGCATCGACTCGCTGCCCGCCAGCCTGCGCGACGTGATTCAGTTGCGTGTGCTGCAGGAGCAGCCGACCGAGGCCGTGTGCAAGACGCTGTCGATCAGCGAAGACAACCTCTTCGTGCGGCTGCACCGCGCGCGCAAGCAGTTACTGTCCTGATGCCCGAGAGGGGATGGCGGACTTCACGCTGCATGACGGAGGGCCAAAGGTATGCTGACCACCGACTCAACTTGCCCGCGCCGCCATGACTCAGCCCATTCCTGCCACCCTGATTCCCGGAGACGGGATTGGCCCTGAAATCGTCGATGCCACGCTGGACGTGTTGGAAGCAGTCGGCGCGCCGTTCGTCTGGGACCGCCAGATCGCCGGCCTGGGCGGCGTGAAAAGCGCGGGCGACCCGCTGCCTGCCGCGACGCTCGACAGCATTCGCCGCACCCGCCTCGCGTTGAAAGGCCCGCTGGAAACGCCTTCGGGCGGCGGTTACCGCTCATCGAACGTTCGCCTGCGCGAAGAGTTTCAGCTGTATGCCAATCTGCGCCCGGCTCGCACGCTGATTCCCGGTGGCCGCTACGACAACGTCGATCTGGTGATCGTGCGCGAGAACCTCGAAGGTCTGTACATCGGCCATGAACACTATGTGCAGATCGATGACGACCCGCATGCCGTGGCGATGGCCACCGGCGTCAACACCCGCAAGGGCAGCCGCCGCCTGTTGGAGTTCGCGTTCGAGCATGCGATCGCTACCGGTCGCAAGAAGGTCACGATCGTTCACAAGGCCAACATCCTGAAGGCGCTGACCGGCATCTTCCTGGAAACCGGGTTGGAGTTGTACGAGCGCAAATACAAGGACCGCATCGCGGTCGAAACCATGATCGTCGACGCCTGCGCGATGAAGCTGGTGCTGAACCCACATCAATTCGACGTCGTGGTCACGACCAACTTGTTCGGCGACATCCTCTCGGACCTGGTCGCCGGCCTGGTGGGCGGCCTGGGCATGGCACCGGGCGCCAACATCGGCGCCGATGCGGCCATCTTTGAAGCGGTGCATGGCTCTGCGCCTGACATTGCCGGCAAAGGCATTGCCAACCCGACCGCGCTGCTGCTCGCTGCAGCGCTGATGCTCGACCACTGCAAGCTCAACGCGCTGGCCACGCGCGTGCGCCAGGCCATCGACGACACCCTGAACATCGATCGCATCCAGACCGGCGATCTGGGTGGCACGGCCAGTACCGCGCAATACGCCAAGGCCTTGGTCAGCCGGGTGAAGAACAGCTAAGCGCTTGATGCCCCCACCGCGCCAGGCTAAGCCGTTTGTCGGGCGCCGATGAACCCCTCCCGTTCGAGATCAAGTTCGAGATGAACTGATCGGCCGGCGTGCCGCCCGGCCGCGCCCTCAGGCGTGCGCGGCCGCCTGCACCGAGGGTCGTGCCTTCTTCAGCCAGCGCGCAGCGTCTTCCGCACTCAAAGGCTGCGCATACAACGAGCCTTGCAGCACTTGGCAGCCCGCGCCCTGCGCAGCAGCGGCCTGCTCACTGGTCTCGATGCCTTCGGCCACGACATCCAGATTCAGCACCGCGGCCAGATCGCAGATCGCTTTCACCACCGCGGTCGCGTCGCGCGCAGGCATCGGCTCGATCAGCGCGCGGTCGATCTTCACCGTGCCCAACGGCAGGCTGCGCAGCAGGTTGAGCGATGAGAAGCCGGTGCCGAAATCGTCGAGTGCCACATCAATGCCGTATTCGCGCAATTGGCGCATCTGGCTTCGCGCCTGCTCCAGGTGAGTGACGGCAGCGCTCTCGGTGATCTCCAGCGTCAGCAGCGACGGCGGCACGTTGAACTTGCGCAGGGTGTCGAGCACCATGTCCGGGAAGCCCGGATCGACCAGTTGCAGCGGCGACACGTTGACCGCCACCGGCACCATGCGCATGGAGTCACTCCGCCACAGCGCCAGTTGCTCACAGGCCTGCGCCAGGATCAGCGCACCCAGCGGGCCAATCAGGCCGGTGCGTTCAGCCACCGGAATGAACTCCAGCGGGCTGACCTGGCCCAGGCCCGGCCGGTCCCATCGCACCAAGGCCTCGAAGCCCACCAGCAAGGCGCTGCCAGCCGCCACCTTGGGCTGATAGAACAGCACGAACTCTTCCTTGGTAACACCGGAGCGCAAGGCCTGCTCGGCATCCAGCACCGCACCCGACCCGCGCTCAAAACGCTCTTCGGCAAACTGCAACGAAGTGCCTGGCGTCTGCTTGGCCTGATGCATCGCTGCGTTGGCGGCGCGCAGCAAGGCCTCGGGGTTGCCGGTGGTGCCGGGGTGCAGCGCAATGCCCATCGACACATCGAGAAAGAAGGTGTGCTCCTGCAGCACCAGCGGCTGCGCCAGCAGCATCCGCACGCGCTGTGCGAGCCCCCCTGCAGCCGCTTCGTCATGAAGACCTTGCGCAAGCAAAGCGAACTCGTCTTCGCCCAGGCGCATCACCTGGGCTTCATGCGCCAAAGATCGCTGCAAGGTGGCAGCCAATGCCTGCAGCACCCGATCGCCCAGCGAAGGCCCGTGGGCTTCGTTGAACAGCTTGAAGCGGTCGACATCCAACAGCAGCAAGGCAAAGCGGCTGCCGGGTTCGGCGCACAGCTCCCGCAAACGCTGCAGCAAGGCGCCACGGTTCGGCAGGCCGGTCAGCACATCGTGCGTTGCCTGATACAGCAGGGCCCGAGTGGCGTCGTGCTGCGCAGTTTCATCGGTCACGACCACCTGCTCGGCAGGCTGGCCGTCCCACTCGATCCGCCAGGAACTGAAGCGCAGGTGGATCGGCATGCCATCGAAGCGATAGCGCAACCCCTGCCAGCTGGCCTGCGCCAGTTCGCCATGGATGATTCTTTGATGCCGCTCGCGAGCGAGGCTGCGTTCGGCTTCGGGCATCGTGACATCGCGCCAACGCGTGCCCACGCCTTCCAGTGAACTCAAGCCATAGATGCGCAGGAACGCCGGGTTTGCATATTTCAGGTCTTCGCCCTGCACCACCGCCATGCCCTGATGGGAATGCTCGGTGAGATGCTGAAAACGATCACGCAGATGACGTGACTCTTCGGTCGAACGCCGAATCGCGGCCTGCAGCAACGCAAAGCCCAACGTCAGCCGCAGCAATGAGGCCAACGTGGCCTGCAGCGCCAGACCGGGCTCGCCGGCCACGACATAGATGTATTGGTTGAAGCCGATCAACATCAGCATCAGACCCGTCAACCGCTCGGCTGCGCCCAAACGCCACAACCACGCCGTAGCCACCAACCCTGACGCGATGTGGATGGCCGCCATCACCGATTGCGCCAAGCGGGCATTGATGTACAGCAGCATGCCGCTGAACAGCACCAAGCCGAGCAGCAATAGAGCTTCGTGCTGACGCGTCAACGGCAGGCCGGCCAATCGCGCAATGCCCAACAGCAACAAGCTGAGATAAAGCCCGGTGAACAGCACCATGCCCGCAGCCCCTGCGGCATGCAACAGCGGCCCCGATTGCCGCATTGCCAGATACATCAGCGGAATGAACATCTGGCTTAGATAAGCCCAACCGATATCGCGCGAAAACATTTGCGCGCGGTCGCGCCGCCAAGCCAGCAACAAGGTCAGGCCGACGATCAGGTTGACCGCGATGTTGATGGCCAACGCGTAGTTCAAGGCGCTGCACCTTGCGCAATCCAGGCGGCGGCGCGTTCGGCAATCATCAGTGTCGGCGCATTGGTGTTGCCGCTGGTGATGGTCGGCATCACGCTGGCATCGGCCACCCGCAGGCCTTGCACGCCATGTACCCGCAAGCGCGCATCGACCACCGAACGCGCATCGGCCTTCGGTCCCATCTTCGCCGTACCGACGGGGTGAAAGATCGTTGTTCCGATGTCGCCGGCCGCGTGAGCCAATTCATCATCGGTCTGGAAACCCAGACCCGGCTTCATCTCACGCGGGCGATAGCGGGCCAGCGCCGGCTGGCCGACGATGCGACGGGTCAAGCGCAAGGCATCGGCGGCCACACGGCGATCCGCGTCAGTGCTGAGGTAGTTTAGACGAATGGCTGGTGCGTCTGCCGCATCGCGGCTGCGGATGTGCACCTGACCTCGGCTGCTCGGGTTGAGATTGCAGACGCTGGCAGTAAACGCGTTGTGGCGATGCAGTGGCTCGCCAAAGGCGTCGAGCGACAAGGGTTGAACGTGATATTCGAGATTGGCATGCGGCTGCTCGGCGCTGCTGCGAGTGAAGGCACCGAGCTGCGAGGGTGCCATGCTCATCGCACCACTGCGCATCAACGCATATTCCAAGCCGATGCGGGCTTTGCCCCACAGCGAACTCGAAGTCGTGTTCAACGTCTTCACGCCTTCGACGCTGTAGACGGTACGTAGCTGAAGATGGTCTTGCAGATTGCCGCCGACACCCGGCAGATCATGCTCAAGCACCACGCCGTGCTGCTGAAGCAAGGCACCAGGGCCAATGCCCGACAGCTGCAAGATTTGCGGCGTGCCGATGGCCCCGGCGCAAAGCACCACTTCCCTTCGCGCTTGAACGCGAATCGCCTCACGGCCTCCTTGAGGCTGCACCTCGACGCCCACTGCACGCAAACCATCGGTCCGATCCAGCAGCACTCGCGAGATGTGCGCCCCGGTCCAGACCTGAAGGTTCTCGCGCTGTTGGATCGGTCTCAGAAACGCTTTTGCAGCGCTCCAGCGCATGCCCTTGCGTTGATTGACGTGGAAGTAGCCCACGCCTTCGTTGTCGCCACGATTGAAATCGCTGCTGTGCGGAATGCCGGCTTGCTGAGCCGCTTCGGCAAACGCATCCAGTACGTCCCAGCGCAAGCGCTGCTTCTCGACACGCCATTCACCACCGGAGCGTTTGCCACTGCGATCGAAGCCCGGTGCCGCGTGGAATTCGTCAGCGCCCCGGTAGAAGTCTTCGTGCTGCAAGAAAGCCGGAAGGCAGTCTCGCCAGCGCCAGCCGTCGTTGCCCAGCGCCGCCCAATGGTCGAAATCACGCGCCTGGCCGCGCATGTAGATCATCCCGTTGATGCTTGAGCTGCCGCCGAGCACCTTGCCACGCGGATAGCGCAGCGCACGGCCGTGCAACCCCGTTTCTTCATCGGTGCCATACATCCAATCGGTGCGCGGATTGCCGATGCAATACAGGTAACCCACCGGGATGTGGATCCAGAGGTAGTCGTCATTGCCGCCCGCCTCGATCAACAGCACCCGCTGGCTGGCGTCCGCACTGAGACGATTGGCCAGCAAGCAACCCGCCGTGCCGGCGCCACAAATGACATAGTCGTAAGAGGGGTGACTCACAAATGGCGGCTTTGCATAGGCATGCGGAGTCTAGCCTTGCGGCCCTGCGAGCCTGCCCGGGCACTTCGCAACAAACCGTACCAATGCACCAACAAGCGACTCATCGTGTGCCTGCATCCAACTGATCCGAAAGCCTTTGGCCAAGGCAAAAGGCAGGAGCACTCATGCCATCGGGCGATGCCTTGGCGACTGTTATGGCAAGAAAAATTCCTGTCGTTATCTTCCGTTCATTTATTCAGTTATTTCAACGAACTTGCCAGAATCGGGAATAGCTTGATGAGGCCATCTGACATCACCTCCACCGCCAGGGCGGCGAGGATCAAGCCCATCAGACGCGTCATCACGTTGATGCCGGTTGTGCCTAGCACGCGTGCAATCCGCCCGGAGAGGCTGAAAGCGGCCCACACCGCGAAGCCGATCACAACGCCATAGCCGACCAGGTAAGCCAGTTCCCACCAATGCCGTGTCTTGTCGGCGTAGATCACCATCGTCGAAATGGTCGCGGGCCCAGTCAGCAGCGGAATGGTCAACGGCACCACCGCAATGCTGTCACCGGCGTCAACCTTTGTGTTGCCCTCGGTGACGTCTTCTTGTCGGGTTTCGGCGGGCTGCGCATTCAGCATTTGAAGTGCCGAGATCAGCAGCAAGGTGCCTCCGCCGACCTGGAAGGACGCCAGCGAAATGCCGAAGAACTCGATGATCTTGAGGCCCGCCAGCGCACTGACCGCGATCACGGCAAAGGCACTGAATGCGCTTACCCGGATCGTGCGTTGGCGTTGCACGCGGGTGAAACCGGCCGTGAAATGGATGAAAAAAGGAATGACACCAATCGGGTTGACGATCGCGAGCAATGCGACCAGGGGCTTGTAGATTTCCATTCCCTATTCTCCAGCGTCGCGCATGGGAATTAAATGCAGCGACGCCGGGAGTTCATGAGCGCAAAGTGGGTAGCCCAAACTTTTACAAGCTTGGCAAAGCGAGAAAATCGCGATCAGCCACGCCACTACTTTGATTACACATCGAAGTTCGATCTGAATCTTGAAAAAAATCCCTACCTCCGTTCAGATGCGAGGTCAGAAACTCAAAGCAAATCGGTAATTTGGTGAATTTCTCCGCCCAGAGGCGAAACGCCTTCCGACCGTCGTATCAAAAACCAGGCTTCATTTCGAAGATAGGGATGGCACTCATCGAAACCCGACAGTCCAATGCGCTTCACCAAAACAACACTTTGAAGCGTGCTTTGATTGCAGGGGTTTCCATAATTTGCACCGATTTGCGCAATTAATTGATAATGGAATTTCCCGGTATGGATGCAGCGCCTTCGCTTGAATGGTTCAGGATAGGTAAAAGCTCCACATTGTTCTCTGTGTCATCAGGAAAGAAAGGCGCTCTCCATGGGCAATAAACTTTACGTCGGCAACCTCGCTTACAGCGTTCGCGACGAGGATCTTCAACAAGCATTCGCACAGTTTGGCAACGTCTCGTCTGCCAAGGTCATGATGGACCGTGATACTGGCCGCTCCAAAGGCTTCGGCTTTGTGGAAATGAGCTCTGATGCAGAAGCTCAGTCAGCCATCAACGGCATGAATGGCCAGGCCCTTGACGGCCGTGCGCTCGTCGTCAATGAGGCTCGTCCTCGTGAAGAGCGTCCGGGTGGCTTCGGCGGCAGTGGCGGTGGCGGTGGCGGTTCACGCTCCGGCGGCGGTGGCGGCTTCGGCGGCGGTGGCGGTGGCGGCGGAGCCCGCGGCGG
>CAXTCD010000006.1:48790-54688 GCA_964242145.1 uncultured Rhizobacter sp. | reverse complement strand
CCAGCGCAGCCCGCAGCGACTGCATCGCGCGCTTCGGGTCGCCGTGCTCCAGGCGGTATTTGGCGATGTGCTGATGCACGCTCAGCGGCAGCTCAGCCGAAGTCTTTGCCGCGGCTTCGAGCGCATGGCGATAGCTGCGTTCGGCCAACTCAGGCTGCCCGCTCAGCTCCAGGCAGCGCGTCATCGCCAGCGGCGCCTCGTAGCGATCGGGCGCCACATCGATCGCATGCTGATAGGCGCCCAGCGCCTGCTGCAGCTCACCCATTTGCCGGCACAGGTGGCCGGCTTCGAGCCAGGCGCTGTAGTTGCGCGGGTTGATTTTCAAGCTCAGCGCAAAGGCCTCGCGCGCGGGCATCCAGTCGCCCCGATGAACGTGACAACGTGCGCTTTGCAAGGCTGCCGCCTCCAGCGCCGGCTGTACCGCCAACGCAGCCCGGAAGCCCGACAACGCCGCCTCCCAGTCGCCGCTTCGGAACGCAGCGTTGCCGCGGTTGAAGAGTTCGGCGGCCTGAGGCGCCGCTGCATCGTGGCCATTCAAGGCCGTTGCCATCGGGGCGTCGTCGTTCATCGGTCTTCGGTTCAGTTCGAGTCAGTTCAAAAAAAGCGCCCCGAAGGGCGCTGGTTCATCTCGGAGGGCTGATCAACGGGGCCTCATGTCAGGTGCTTAGATCACCTGGACGGTCTGTCCGACATAGACCACCGCCTGCGTGATGTCACTGGTCCAGACGTCGTAAATGGTGCCGCCAATGGTCTCGGTGCTGCCTATCGTCCAGTCGGTAATGCCGATGCCATCGGTGAAATTCACCGTGTCGCTGCTATCACCGTCGACCACCAGTTCATGCCGCCCGACACCCGACGCGGCCAGGTTGTTGAACCCGGTGATCGCCAGCACATCGGCGGCCTTCAACGACAAGGTGTTGCCACTGCCGCCCAGGTCAATGCCTTCGATGCTGTCGATGCGGTTCGCGCCATCCGTGCTGTTCAGCGCTTCCTTGGCGATGAAACTGAGGTTGAGCGTCACGCTGCTGCTGCTGAGCACGATGCTGTCAAAGCCGGCGCCGCCATCGATGCGTGACATCCGGTCGAGGTTCGAGGCCTGCCCGCCGCCATCGCCCAAGGCATCAACCATCGTCTGATTGATCACGAAGCTGTCGTTGCCCGCGCCGCCGTACAGCACGCTGGCGGCGGTTGCGGTCAGCGTGTCGTCGCCCTCGCCGGCCACCAGGGTCGCCTGAAAGCCGCTGTCGTCCAGCGTGCCCGGGCCGGCGCCATTGACCTGGCTGACGACCGACTGATGGAAGGCCCCGACCGAGGCGCCCGACCCGAAGATCACATAAGACCGGCCCGCATCGGCCCCCCCCATACCATCGAACGCCGGAGCCCCGACGATCAGGTCGGCCAACCCATCGCCGTTGATGTCACCGGCGGCCGAGACGCTGCTGCCGCTGGCATTGCCGGTCTGGGCTTCGCCATAGATCACGAAGCCGCCATTGCCCGCAGCCACATCGGTCGCTTCGATCGTGTTGCTGGCGAGCTGGCCGTAGACCACATAGGTGCTGCCCAAATCGCCATGGGCCGAGGTGGCGCCGATCAGCAGATCGGACAGCCCATCGCCATTGATGTCACCGGCGCTGGAGACGCTGTAGCCCGTGGCCGAGTGAGAGACCGACTCGTTGAAAACGAAGCCCGCCGCACCGAGATTCGCCAGATCGACATTGGCCCCGGTGGCGTTGCCGTAGACCACATAGACGCGGCCTTCGGGGTCACCGGACGTCCCGGTGCTGGGCGCACCAATCACCAGGTCGGCCAGGCCATCGCCATTGACATCGCCGGCGCTGGAAACGCTGTAGCCGGCTTGCGTGCCGGCGCCTTCGCCGTGGATCACGAAGCCACCCGAGCCGCCGTTGCCCATCTCGATATCGCTCAGTTCGACCACGGCACCGCCCGCTCGCCCGTACACCACATAAGCCTCGCCGCTCATGCCGGCCAAGTCGCCACCGATGATCACGTCGGCCCGGCCATCGCCATTCACATCGCCGGCATCCGACACGCTGTAGCCCGTCTGGCCGCTCGCCGCTTGCCCGTTGATCGTGAAGCCACCCGTGCCCGCTGTGACATCGCTCAGCTCGACCGCGGTCGATGCGGTCTGCCCGTACACCACGTAGGCAATGCCGTTGGCGCCGCCATCGGGCGCGCCGACCACCAGGTCGGCCAGGCCGTCACCATTGACGTCACCCGCGCCCGATACGCTGTGACCACTGCGCCCACCGGCAGCTTCGCCATTGATCGCGAAGCCCCCCCCGGTGCCAGCGGCGATGTTGCTCAAATCGACTTGCGTCCCGGTCGTCTTGCCGAAGACCACATACGACTGACCAGCATCGGTACCGCCACTGGGATCGCCTTGGGCCGCCCCGACGATCAGGTCGGCGTAGCCATCGCCATTGACATCGCCGGCACCCGAGACGGCGTCGCCCGCCCGGTCGCTGGCCAGGCCAGAGATCAGAAAGCCGCCAACACCCGCTGCAACCAGGCACAGGTCGACTGCGGTGTTATCGGTTTGCCCGAACACCACATAGCAGTTGCCGGTGCCCAGCGTGCCGATGATCACGTCGTCGAACCCATCGCCATTCACATCGCCGGCTGCCGAGACGATGTAGCCCGCTTGTTCGGCGCTCAGGCCATCGATCACATAACCGCCTGTGCCAGCGGCAATGTTTGACAGCTGAATCGGCGCATAGGCCTGCGTCGTGAAGGCCAGCGACGTGTTGTCGCTGATGCCGGCATAGGGCTGGCCGACCGCATCGAGGATCGCTGAGCTGCCGATGTGCACGTAGTACGAGCCGCCCGGCAACAGATCGGTTGTCGGGTTGATCGTCACCGTGCTGCCGCTGAAGCTGACCTGGCTGGTGTCGCCCACCGCAATCGTGTGCACATCGCCCGCGCCGTTGTCGATCACGATGTCGCCGCTGCCGGCATGCACGGTCTCCGAGAAGGTCAGCACGAGGTTGGCTCCCACGGCCACGTTCGACGCGGCGGCTGCCGGGGTGCTGCTGGAAAGCGCCGGTAGCGCATCGACCGTCAAGTTGCCGGTGATGTCGGTATCAACCAGCAGCTGCACGTTGCTGTCCAACTCGTTATAGATGTGATAGGACTGCCCGCCATTCGTTGCCGTGCCTACATCGAGCCAGGTGCCTCCCGCAAAGAGGTTGTCGTCGCTATCGCCATCGACCAGCAACTGGTGCCGCGAGGTGCCGCCGGCCGCGCCCCAGCCATTGCCGCCGTTGTACAGGTTCGTGCCCGACAAATTGGCGATGTCGAGTGAACCCAGATTCAGCGAATTGGCGCCGCTGCCGGTGAGGTCGATGTGCTCGATCGATTCGAGGCGGTTGCCGCCGTCCGGTGTACCGCCAGCGGGATCAGCAATGAGGCGGAGGTTCAGCGACAGGCCGCTGCCGGCCAGCACGAGGGTGTCGATGCCGCTGCCGCCATCGATGCGCGCCAGCTGACCGGTGTTGCCGCCCGAGCCCAGCGGCGACTCCAGTGCGGTGATCACGGTGGCATCGATCGTGAAGCTGTCGTTGCCCGCACCGCCGTACAGCACGCTGGCGGCCGAAGCGGCGATCGCATCGTTGCCCGCACCGGCCACGATGGTCTGCGCCACGCCGCCATCTGTCAGCGTGTCGGTGCTGCTGGTGCCGAGCTGATCCACGGCGGTTTGATGAAAAGCGCCGCTAGTGGCGCCGAAGATCACGTAGCTGCGCCCTGCGTTGGTACCGGCGGCCGGGTCACTGTTCGGTGCGCCGACGAGCAAGTCGGCCAGCCCGTCGCCATTGACATCACCAGCCGCCGAAACCGAGCGGCCGCTGTTGTCGCTGGCGCTGGCGCCATTGAGCGAGAAACCGCCAACGCCGGCATCGATGGCGCTGAGCTGCACCACAGCGTTGTCGTTCTTGCCGTAGACCACATAACTGCGCCCCGCCGCGGAGCCGCCCGCCGGGTCACCGACATAAGCGCCGACGATCAGGTCGGCAAGCCCATCGCCATTGACATCGCCGGCATGCGAGATCGAAAAGCTGGACCAATCGCCAGAACTCTGCCCATCGATCAGGAAGCCGCCGATGCCGGCAGCGATGTCTGACAACTCGACCGCCGTGGTGTTGTTCGCCTTGCCGAAGATCACATAACCGTGCCCTTGGGAGTTCGTGCCCATAGACGACGTGGTGTTGAACCCACCCACGGCCAGGTCGGCCAGGCCGTCGCCGTTGATGTCGCCGGCCGCGCTCACCGGAATGCCGCTGCGTTCGTCGTCCGACTCGCCGTTGATGACGAAGCCTCCCGTCCCGCCGGTGACACTCGACAGCTGAATCGGTGTCGTCAATGAGGTACCGAACACGACATAACTGCGACCGGCATCGACACCGCCGTTGGTGTCGGCGCGCTGCGCCGCAATGATCAGATCGTCGTATCCGTCGCCATTGACATCACCCGCCGATGACACCGAACTGCCGCTCAGATCGGTGCTGACCTGGCCCTCGATGACCAGCCCGCCGACGCCGGCGACGATGTTGTTCAGGTCAACGCTCGTGACCGAACTGCCACCGAAGATGACATAGCTGCTGCCTGCGTTGGTGCGGCCGCCCGGGTCGGCGCTCATCGCGCCCACCACCACGTCGGCATAGCCGTCGCCGTTGACGTCTCCGGCCGACGACACCGAGATGCCTAACTGGTCAGCCGCACTGATCCCATCGATGTTGCAGCCCGAGGTGCCAAGTGCTGACAGCTCGATCGCGGTGGTGTCGGTGCGGCCGAACACGACGTAGCTGCGGCCTGCGCTCGCTCCGGCGGACGGGTCGCTCGCATCGGCACCGATGATCACGTCCGACAGGCCATCGCCGTTCACGTCGCCGGCCGACGACACGACCGTGCCACTGGAATCGTCGGCGGCCTGGCCATTGATCACGAAGCCGCCCACGCCGGCCACGATGGCACTGAGGTTGACCGCTGCCAGATCCGTCTTGCCGAACACGACGTAGCTGCGCCCCGCGTTGCTGCCGCTCGCGGGGTCAGCGGCCCGCGCACCGATCAGCAGATCGGCCAGACCATCGCCATTGACGTCGCCCGCATTGGAGACGGACCAGCCGCTTTGGTCCGAGGCGCCTTCGCCGTCGATCGAAAAGCCCCCCACGCCCGCTGCGATCGAAGACAGCGACACCGGCAGATAAGGCGTGACGGTGAAGTTGAGCGTCGTGTTGTCGCTGATGCCGGCGTAGGCGTTGCCCGCCGCATCGAGCAGCGCCCCGGAAGCAATCTGCACCACGTAGGCGTGGCCCAGCAGCAGGTCGGCGCTCGGATTGATCGTCACGGTGCTGCCGCTGACCGTGACCTGTGAGGTGTCGCCCACCGCGATGGTGCGCACATCCCCCGCGCCATCGCTGATGACGATGTTGCCGCTGCCGGCGGTCACCGCTTCGCTGAAGCTCAGCACCAGGTTGTCGCTGTTGAAGATACCGGTCGCGTTGTCCAGCGGCGTGCTGCTCGACAGTGTCGGCAAGAGGGTGTCGAGCGTGAAGGTGCCCGAGCCGTTGTTGAGGTTGCCTGCGGCATCGGTGCTGATCAGGCTGACCGGCTTCGACGCATCGGCGCCGAGCGAGAAGGTGCCCGAGGTGGGTATTTCGGCGCCAGTGTCCAGGCTCCACACCCCACTGCCGTTGGCCGTGACAGAGTAAGTCGCGCTGCCGACAACCACCGTCACGATGCTGCCGATCTCGGCGGTGCCGGTCAACACTGGCGTGGTGTCGTTGGTCAAGGTCGTCGTCAAGGTCGGCACGGCCGGCACTGTGGTATCCAGCGTGATGTTGCCCGAGCCGCCGGTGGGGTTGCCGGCCGCATCGGTCGCGG
>CAXTCD010000006.1:5317-48690 GCA_964242145.1 uncultured Rhizobacter sp. | reverse complement strand
TCGACGCATCGGCGCCGAGCGAGAAAGTGCCCGAGGTGGGTATTTCGGCGCCAGTATCCAGGCTCCACACGCCGCTGCCGTTGGCCGTGACAGAGTAAGTGGCGCTGCCCACGGTCACCGTGACCACACTGTTGATCTCGGCGGTGCCGGTCAACACCGGCGTCGTGTCGTTGGTCAGCGTCGTCGTCAGCGTCGGCGCTACCGGGGCCAGGTTGTCATATGTCACGCTGCCCGAGCCCGGCGTCGTGTTGCCGGCGACATCGGTAGTGCTCAGCGTTACTACTTGCGAGCCCTGTGTCAGCAGGAAGGTTCCGCTGGTGGGCGTGGCGGTGGCGGTGTCCAGGTTCCACACACCGCTGCCATCGGCCAGGGTCGAGAAGCTCGCGCCGCCGACCGTGACCAGCACCGTGATGTTGACCCCGGCCGTGCCGCTCAGCATCGGCGTCGCCACATTCGTCGTCAGCGCATTTACCGTCGGCGCGACCGGCGCGACGCTGTCCAGCGTCACGCTGCCGGTGCCGAGCGATGCATTGCCTGCGGCATCCTGGCTCGACAGGCTGACCGCCTTGGCCCCATCGGCGCCCAGGCTCAGGCTGCCGAGAACCGGTGTCGCGCTCAGGACGTTGACCGACCAGACGCCCGAGTTGTTGGCGACGACGCTGTAGGTCGCGCCGCCCACTTCCACCCGCACCGTGCTGCCGATCTCGGCCGTGCCGCTCAGCGTTTGCGTCTGGCCGGTGATGTATGGGGTGGACAAGGTCGGTGTGGCCGGCGCTGCGGTGTCGAGCGTGAAGTTGCCCGAGCCCGGCGTCATGTTGCCAGCCGCATCGGCGCTGCTGATCGTCACCGGCTTCGAAGCGTCGGCGCCGAGCGAGAAGCTGCCCGAGATCGGCGAGGCGGTCGCGGTGTTGATGGTCCACACGCCGCTGCCGTTGGCGGTGGTCGTGTAGGTCGCGCCGCCGACGGTGACGCTCACTGCGCTGTTGATTTCGGCGGTGCCGCTCAAGGTTGGCGTTAACACGTTCGCATAGGCCGTCGACAAGGTCGGCGTGACCGGTGGAATCGTGTCCAGCGTGAAGCTGCCCGCGCCGTTGGTGGTGTTGTTGGTCGCATCAGTGCTGGTCAAGGTGACCGTGTTCACCCCTTGTCCGGTGAGAGACAAGGTCCCGGAGGTCGGCGTTGTGCCGGTATCCACTGTCCAAAGGCCGCTGCCATCGACGGTGGCGGTAAAGGTCGCACCGCCAACGATCACCGTCACCGTGCTGTTCGCTTCGGCCGTGCCCATCAGCACCGGCGTGGTGTCGTTGGTCAAGGTCGTCGTCAACTCTGGCGCGGCCGGCGCGGTCGAATCGAGCGTGAAGCCGCCGCTGCCGTTGGTGCTGTTGCCCGCCGCATCGGTGCTGGTCAGCGTGGCGGTTTTCGCGCCGTCCACGCCCAGCAAGAAGCTGCCGGAGACCGGCGCATTGCCGGTGTTGATCGCCCAGTTGCCGGAGTTGTCGGACGTGGTCGTGAAGGTCGCGCCACCGACGACCAGCGTCACCAGGCTGTTGGCCTCGGCGGTGCCGCTGAGCACCGGCGTCGGGTCGCTGGTGGTCACCGGGCTCAGCGTCGGCGTGGCCGGCGGGGTGGTGTCGACCGTGAAGTTGCCGGTGCCGGGCGTCACATTGCCGGCCACATCGGTGCTGGTCAGCGCGACAGGGTAAGCGCCTTCGGTCGTGATGCTCAGCGTGCCCGAGACCGGTGTGGCGACCAGCGTGTCCAGCGTCCATTGGCCGCTGCCATTGGTGACCACGCTGTAGCTCGCGCCGCCCACCGTCACACCCACCGTGCTGCCGGCTTCGGCGGTGCCGGTCAGCACCGGGGTGCTGTCGTTGGTGGCCAGGGTGCTCAAGGTCGGCGCGGCCGGCGCGGCGGTGTCGAGCGTGATGGCGCCGGTGCCTGGCGCGCTGTTGCCGGCCACGTCGGTGCTGTTCAGGGTCACGGCCTTGCTGCCGTCCGACCCCAGTTCCACGGTGCCGGTCAGCGGCGTGCTGCCGGTGTCGACCGTCCAGTGGCCGGTGTTGTCAGCGGTCGCCTGGAAGGTCGCGCCACCGATGCCGATCGTTACCGTGCTGCCGGCTTCGGCCGTGCCGCTGAGCACCGGCGTGCTGTCGTTGGTGGTCAACGCGGCGACGGTCGGCGCGGCCGGTGCGGTCGTGTCCAGTGTCAGGCTGCCGGTGCCGTTCGAGGTGTTGCCGGTCGCGTCGGTGCTGGTCAGCGTGACCTCTTTTGCGCCATCGGCTCCGATCGCGAGCGTGCCGGAGACCGGCTGCGTCGCGGTGTCCAGCGTCCAGTGGCCGGCGTTGTCGGCGGTGGTTTGATAAGTTGCGCCGCCAATCGTCACCCGCACCGTGCTGCCGGCTTCGGCATTGCCGGCCAACACCGGTGTCGTGTCGTTGGTGGTCTGCGCGGTCAGTGTCGGCGCGGCGGGCGGCGTGGTGTCGAGCGTGAAGCTACCGGTGCCCGGCGTCGCATTACCGGCCGCATCGGTGCTGGTCAAGGCCACGGCCTGCGCACCATCGGCGCTGAAGCTCAGCGCGCCCGAGACCGGCGTTGCCGCGCCGGTGTCGAGCGTCCACTGTCCGCTGTTGTTGGTCAGTGTCGTGAAGGTCGCGCCACCCACGGTCACCGTCACGGTGCTGCCGGCTTCGGCGGTACCGCCCAAGACCGGCGTGGTGTCGTTGGTCGGCGCCACCGACAGCGTCGGCGCGGCCGGGGCCACGGTGTCGAAGCGGAAACTGCCGCTGCCCACCCGGCTGTTGCCGGCGGCATCGGTGCTGCTCAAGCTGACCGCCTTGATCTCGTCTTCGCCCAGGTTCAGCGTGCCCGAGGTCGGCGTCACAGCGCCGGTGTCCAGCGACCAATGGCCGGTGTTGTCTGCCTGGACGGCGAAGGTCGCGCCGCCCACGGTCACGGTGACTGCGCTGCCGGCTTCGGCGGTACCGGCCAGCACCGGTGTGCTGTCGTTGGTCGCTTGCGTGGTCAAGCTCGGTACGGCCGGCGGCGTGGTGTCGATCGTCACCGTACCCGTGCCGTTGGCGGCATTGCCGCTGGCATCGGTGCTGACCAGCGTCACCGTTTTCGCGCCGTCGCTGCCAAGCGAGAAGCTGCCCGAGACGGGCGTGGCGGCGCCGGTGTCGAGCGTCCACACGCCATCGCCATTGGCCGTCACGGCGAACACGGCGCCGCCGATCGAGACCGTCAGCTTGCTGCCGATCTCGGCGGTGCCGGTCAGCAGCGGCGTCGTGTCGCTGGTGGTCTGGGCGGTCACGGTGGGCGTGGCCGGCGCGACGGTGTCGAGCACGAAGCCGCCACTGCCGGGCGTGGTGTTGCCGGCCGCATCGGTGCTGGTCAAAGTGACGGCCTTGTCGCCATCGGCGCCAATCGCAAAGGTGCCCGACACCGGCGTCGCGGTCTCGGTGTTCAGGCTCCAATGGCCTTCGGCATCGGCGGTCACGACATAGCTGGCGCCCCCCACCACCACCGTCACGATGCTGCGCGCTTCGGCATTGCCGGTCAGCACCGGCGTCGTGTCATGGGTCTGCTGCACCGTCAGCGTGGGCGCCACCGGCGGGGTGATGTCAAGCGTGAAGCTGCCGCTGCCGGTGCTGACGTTGCCGCCGGCATCGGTGCTGACGAGCGTCACCGCCTTCACACCGCCTTCGCTGAGGCTGAGGCTGCCGGAGATCGGCGCCGCCGCGCCGGTGTCGATCGACCAGCGGCCCTCACTGTTGGCCACCGCGCTGAACAGCGCCCCGCCCACACCGACCGTCACCGCACTGCCAGCTTCGGCGCTGCCGCTGAGCACCGGGGTCGTGTCGTTGGTGAGTTGGGTGCCGAGCGTCGGCACCGCGGGCGCCGTGGCATCGAGCGTGAAGCTGCCGGTCGTCGCCGCGGTATTGCCGGCGGCATCGGTGCTGGTCACGGTCACGGCCTTCGCGCCATCGCCGGTCAACGCAAAGCTGCCGCTGGTCGGCTTGGCCGCGGCGGTGTCGAGCGTCCATTGCCCGGCCTCATTGGCCACCACGGTGAACACCGCGCCGCCCACCGCCACCGTGACCGTGTTGCCCGCCTCGGCGGTGCCGCTGAGTACCGGGGTGCTGTTGTTGGTGGTGCCTCCTGCGGCCAAGGTCGGCGCGGCCGGCGGGGTGGTATCGAGCGTGAAGCTGCCGGTGCCCGGCGCGCTGTTGCCGGCGGCATCGGTGCCGGTCAAGGTCACGGCCTTCACGCTGTCGGTACCGAGCTCAAAGCTGCCGCTGACCGGCGTGGCGGTCTCGGTGTTCAACGTCCACTTGCCATCGCCATTGGCGACCACGCTGAAGGTGGCGCCGCCGACGGTGACTTCCACCACGCTGCCAGCATCGGCCCGGCCTTCCAGCACCGGCGTCGTGTCGTTGGTCAGCGGCGTGGTCAATGACGGCGCCGCCGGTGGCAAGGTGTCGACAAAGATGCCGCGCGTGGCCACCTGCGTGGCGCCGCTCAGCGTGGCGCTGGCGCTGATCACCACCGAGCCCTGCCCGATCGCCAGCGCCTGCTCGGCGCTCAGCACCGCGCTCCAGGTGGTGCCGGTCACGACCGCGCTCAGCGTCTGCGTGCCGATCTTCACCGACACCGTCGCGCCCGCGCTGCAGGTGCCGCTGACGGTCAGGCCTTGCGCGGCCTCGGCGTTGTTCACACTGTTGTCGTCTGCGACGGTAGTGATCGCGACCGTCGTCGCCTGGTTGGTCAGGTTCGACACCGCATCGACCAGGCCGCCACCGACTTTCGACGCACCGTCCAGCAGCGCCGTCAGCCCGGCTTCGGTCAAGGTGCCGGTGCGGATCTGCGGCAGCAGCGAGATCAACGCCGCATCGCGGCTGCCCGCCACCAGCTCCGCGCCCGACAGCGCGGCCAGCACGCGGCCGTAGTTGTTGACGTCCGGGTTCGCGGTGCCGCTGGTGTCGACGATGGCCTTCGGCGCCGTGCCGGTCACCAGGTCCTGGCCGGTCAAGCCGACCGCCTTCGCGATTGCATCGTTGGCCGCCTGGATCGCGGCCGGCGTGACGGCACTCAGGTTGACACCCGACTGCCCTACGCCGCGGTCCGGCAAGCCCAGTTCACGCACGGCCAGCTCGGTCAGCGCATTCAGGTTGACGTTGTAGACGCCCGGCGCCGGAATGACCGTGGCCGCGCGCAAATCACCGCCCAGGTCTTTCGGCATTTGCGTGGCTTCATCGAAGTAATCGGAGCCGACCGAGCTGTCGAACACCAGCACCAGCACCTTGCCGGTGTAGCTGCTCGGCAAGGTCAGGCTGAAGCTGCCGTCGGCACCGACATTGCCGTCCTTCAATACCGTACCGTCTTCGCGGTAGGCGACGATCTTCAGGCCATTGCCCTCGATCACCGGCCCGGCCACCACCACGCCGTTCAGCACCGTCGCGGTCGCCGCAGGCGGTGGCGTCGTGCCGCCACTGCTGCCGCCACCGCCGGCTGCCGCCGCGATCAGGCCGATCGCGCCACCGGCAGCCGCCAGTTTCCACGCGCCGCTCGATTCATGGCCTGGCGGCTGATACGTCGCATCGCTGCTCGATGTCGTCCAGCCGCTGCCGGCCGTTGCCTGCCCGCTCGGCAGCAGGCTCATCAGGCTGTCGGTCGCGCCATGGGCGTAGATCAGCTGGCTGCCATCGCTCAGGCTGGCGCCGGCCGGGCTGTCGCCATCGACGGTATAGACCGCGAGGCCGGCACCGGGCAGCTCGACCCCGCATTGCGCCGCCTTGCATTCGCTGTAGAAGCCCTGCAGCACCGCATCGCCGCCGTGGGTCTTCAGGTGCAGGTCATCGCCGTGGCGGCTGGCCACCACCTCCAGCGCGCCGGCGTCGCCGGCCTGCGTGTCGGGTGTCAGCTTGTATTTGACCCCCGCCTTCGCCTTGATCGTCACCGTCTTGCCCGCTTGCAGCGAGACGGGTTCACCTTGGCTGGGCTTCAAGACAACGGCGTTCTTCATGGTGAGCTCCTTGAGGGAATGGGGCAGAGGTTCAGATCACGACATCAATTCGAAAAAATCAAAGATCCTGAAAATGGGCTAACTCGATCATTGAATGCATCAGCGTTCCGACATCGCGCCGGACACGCCGCGCAACACCGGGTTCAGCAGGTAATGCAAGACGGTGCGCTGACCGGTGCGGATGTCGACCGTGGCGGTCATCCCCGGCTTCACGACCACCTCGCGCAGCTTCGAGTTGCGCGCCAGCGCATCGGTCTTCAGGCGCACGCGCCCGCGGTAAAAGGTTTGCTGCTGGCCGTTGGCGCCCGACTCGGTCAAGGTGTCGGAGCTGAGGTACATCAGCTCGCCAGCCAGCGTGCCGTACACGGTGTAGTCGAAGGCTTCGAACTGCAGCGTGGCCGGCAGGTTCGGGCTCAGGCGGCCGATGTCGGCCGGCGCGATGCGCAGCTCCAGCAGCAGCTCGCCATCGGTCGGTGAGATCTGCATGATCTCGTCGCCGGCGCGCAATACGCCGCCCACGGTGTTGATCTTCAGGTACTTGACGACGCCGTCGAGCGGCGAGACCAGCTCGGTGTGCTGCAGCACATTGCGCCGCTCCGCCTGGCGGTAATGCTGGGTCGACAACTCCTCTTCCTGCTTGGCCACTTCGGCCCGCGCATCCTGCAGGTATTTGTTGCGCACCTCGGCCATCTTGCCCTTCAGCTCCGAGACCTGGCGGCGCGCACGCAGCAGCTCAAGCCGGCTGTTATCGCCGCGGCTGAACAAGGCCTCGTTCATGCGCAGCTCTTCTTCGGCAAGCGACAGGCTTTCGCCGAGCGAAGACATCGCTTCGTCCAGCGCCTGCTTGCGCTGGCGCCACAGCTTCATCTGCGCCGAGGTGATGTCGGGAAAGCCCGACAGCGCGCTGCCGAATGCCGGCACGCGGCCCACCGCCTCGGCGCTGGCGCGCAGCAGCGAAGCGCGCAGCGCTGCATCCTTGGCACGGCTTTCGTCGTAAGCCGCGCGGGCGCGGTCGGGCTCGAGCACCGCAATCACCTGGCCGGCGCGCACCACGTCGCCCTCCTGCACCTTCAGCTCCGACAGCACGCCGCCATCGACCGCCTGAACCACCTGCGTGCGCGCACCGGGAATGATCTGCCCGGTGGCACGCACCGTCTGATCGATCTCGAAGAACGCGGCCCAGCCCAGGAAGGCGAACATCCCGATCGCCAGCACATGCAGCATGCCGAGGCTGGCAAAGAAGCGGCTCATGCGGCCACCTTCTGCAGCGCGGCCGCGACCGGCACCGGCGCCTGCAGCCGGGCCAGCACCTGCGCCGTCGGGCCATCGGCCACCACCTGGTGATTGGCGATCACGATCAAGCGATCGACCAGTTGCAGCATCTCGGGTTTGTGGGTCACGACGATCAAGCTGTGCTCCTTGCCAATGCCATCGCGCAGCAGCTCGATGATCTGCCGTTCGGTCTGGCCATCGAGCGCCGCGGTCGGCTCATCGAGCAGCCACAGCTGCGGGCTGCGCAGCAAGATGCGCGTCAGGTTCACTAGCTGCCGCTGCCCGCCCGACAAGCCGGTGCCGCCTTCGAAGATCTCTTGCTGCAGCCCGCGCGGGTTGGCTGCGATCACCGCTTGCAGCAAGCCGGTGCGGCGCGCCGCCGCAAGAATCGCTTCATCGCCGGGGTCGATCTGGCCGAGGATCAGGTTGTCGCGCAGCGAGCCCGCAAAGAGCCGGCCTTCCTGCTGCAGATAGCCCAGGCTCTCGGCCAGCACCGGCTTGGCCACATGCGCCAGGTCGACGTCATCGAGAAACACGCGCCCTTCCTGCGGCTTGAACATGCCCGACAGCAGCCGCAGCAAGGTCGTCTTGCCGGCACCGACCGGGCCGATGATGCCCACCCGCTCGCCCGGCTTGATCTCCAGCCGCGGCACCGCCAGCGCCTGCGTGCCGCCATAGCGCGCCACCACGCCTTCGAAGCGGTAATGGCCGCTGACTTTATCGAGCACCACCGGCTCATGGCCATGGTGGTCGTCTTCGAGCCGCCACAGCTGATCCAGCCCTTCGAGTGCAGCCTTGGTATGAGACCACTGCACCAACTGGTTCGCAATCAACGCAATCGGGTTCAGCACCCGGCCCGACAGGATCGTGCAGGCGATCAACGCGCCCATCGTCAGCTCGCCCCGCGTGACCAGCAACGCGCCGGCCGCCACCAGCAGCACATAACTCAGCTGCTGAAAGGCGACCATCAAATGCTGAAAGTGCTCTGACAAACGGCGCGACTCGCGCTCGGCGCCGCGCGCCGCGGTGCTGTGGTCGAGCCAGCGGCCCAGCATGCGCCAGCCGCCCTGGCCTGACTTGATCGTCTCCGCGCCTTCCAGCGTCTCGACCAGCAGCCCGGTCTTCAAATTCGCCGAGCGCGCGCCGATGCGGCCCGCTGCTTCCATGCGCTTGCGCATCACCAGGCCCAGCGTGACCGACAGGCAGAAGAAGGCCAGCGGCAGCCAGGCCAGCGGCCCGCCGATGAAGCCGATGCAGGCCAGAAAGATCACCGCGAACGGCGCATCGACCAGCAAGGTGCCGGTGCCTTGGGCGAGAAAGCTGCGCACCGATTCATAACCTCTCAACTGAGAGGCCAGGCTGCCGATGCTCGATGGCATCTGATCCAGCCGCACCGACAGCAGCCGCAGAAACACCATGCGCGACAGGCGCTGGTCGACCGCATCGATCAGCGTTTCATACAGCTTGGAGCGGGCCTGCCGGGCCAGCCAGTCCAGCACCGTGGCCAGCAACGCGCCGCCGCTCAGCACCGCCAAGGTCTGCAACGCGCCGGTCGGAATCACGCGGTTGTAGATCTGCATCGAATACAGCGAAGTCACCAGGCCGATCACGCCGATGATCAAGCCACCGAGCGCCGCATCGAGCAAGGCGCGGCGATGGCGCAGCAGCTCGGTCTTGGCCAGCGCAAAGCTCGGGCTGCGGCCGATCGCAAACGGCACGCTCAAGCGCAGCGAGGCGATCTGCCAGCCATCGAGCTCGGCCAGCGCCTGCTCTTGCCAGCGGTTCGCCTGTGCATCCCAGCGCACCAGCACCCAGCGCAGCTGCGCATCGCGGCCCACCACCACCTGCCAGCCTTCGTCGGGCGAATGGGCCAGCGCCGGCACATGCGCCGGGTCGGCCTCGGGCAACCAGCGCACGGCGGCCAGGCCCAGGTGCTGAGCCAAGGTCGACAACTGGCGCTTCGGCTCGGCACCGGCGGCCAGCGCCGCTTCACAGGCCTCCTTCAGCGCCAGGCGATCGACGTTCTCACGCTGCAGCATGGCCAGACGGATGAGCGTCATCCACAACACGTCAGTGGGGTTCATAGGGGGCTTCATGGGGGGCCGGCGCTTTGGTCGGCGCGTTCGTCGGCGCTTTGGCAAGCACCCCATCCACGCCGCGCGACAGCAGCGACAGCCGCCACGAAGAGACCAATTGCGCAGCGATCACATCCGCGAGCTGGGCCTCGATCTGCACCTGCTCGCGGGCCGAGCTCATCAGGTCTTGCCAGGTCTTGCGGCCGACCAGAAACTGCCGGTCCCAGGACTCGCGCACTTCGTCCGACAGCTCGATCGCCGAGGCCAACGCCTTGCGCCGCGAGCGCGACTGCACCAGCACCGCATGGTCGACCATCACCTGCTCGCTCAGCTCGCGCGCCTGCACCTCGACATCGGCCAGCGCCGCCGCGTGGCGGCCCTCGGCCTCATCGACGCTGGCGCCGGTCGACAGGCCGGCCCCGAAATTCGTCGACACGCCGATCATCACGATGTTGTTGACCGGCGCACCACCGGTGCTGAAGTTGCCGTACTGACGCTCCATCCGCAGTGACACCTCGGGCCAGCGCTGGGCCTTGCGCTGCGCGACCGTGGCCAGCTCCACATCGGCCTGCGCGCGGTACTGCGCCAACGCTGGCGAAGCGCTCAGCGCATGCTGAATCAGATCCGACAGTGAATCATCGAGCGGCGGCGCAACATCGGCCTGCGTGGCCAGCTCATTCGCCTGCAAGGGCCGGCCAATCAACTGCGACAAGCGCGCGATGCCCACTTCGGCCTGCGCTTGCGCACTCGACAGATCGGCGTTCATCGCCGCCAGCCGGCCTTCGGCGAGCACCCGGTCCGAGCGCGCCGACTGCCCTTCCTCGACGCGCCGTCCCACCTGCTCCAGCAGGCGCTCGTGGATCACACGGCCTTTGTCATAGGCATCGAACTTCAGGTGCGCGGCCAGCCAATCGCCATACGACTGCAGCACCCGCAAGGCCAGCTGCTGCCGCGCCAGGGCCGCACCCGCGCCCGCCGAACCTTCGGCGGCACGCGCGCGTTCGAGTTCGGCGCTCAGGCGGCCTCCGGTCCACAGAGGCTGCCGCAAGCCCAGCGTCTTGACGGTGCTGTCACCTGCATAAGACGGGTTGTTGCTCGAACCATTGGCGGTATCGACGCTGGCGTAAGGCGTGGGCCAGAACTGCCACTTCGCACTGGACACACCGGCCTGCGCGGCCGCCACCCTGGCCTGCTGCGCACGCGCCGTCGGGTGGCTGCGCAAGGCCTCGGCAATCAGCTCGTTCAACGCGGCCGCATGCACCCCGCCGATCTGCAGCATCAGCAGCGGCGCCAGCGTGATGCGCCACCAGAAGGCGGCGCGCTTGAGCGGCAGGTTGAGCAGCAGGGAATGAAGGTGTGGGCATGGTCTTGCTGAGCTCAGGTGCATGAAGACTCACGAAATCCAGAACCGGGAACGGAGCCGATTCGCCGACTGACCCACTGTCGACACGGCATTCGCTTGAACGAAAAGTTAGACCTCCTCGTCGAGGTGGAAAGAGTGCGCTCAAAAGGCCGACGCAGCCGCCATGGTCAGGTCGCTTGCAGGGCTATTGAAACCAGGCGTATCTGAGCCGATCCGGAGGGCGAGGCGGGTCGAAACTCCAATGAGCACGGGGGAAATCTCGTGCCGAAGCGATGTCTTCGCCTGTCCGCAGCGCGCGCCATCCCTAACATGAAGTCGAATCGGGCTTACCCCGAGAAGGTGCCCAACGCACCAAATCCGCTGGCGTGGGACTTCGCCAGCCTGCAAGGTTAGCGATCGAAAACGATCTGCACCGTCTGCAACGAAGGCTCGGTGGCGCTCCAGTTTTTCGCCGTCATGCAAACGGCGCGGTGGCTGTCACTGATCAGAAAGTCTTCATAGCCCGACTGGTCGCCCATGTCGATGGTGTTCGACACCTCGGTGGCCACCACCATCACCTGAACGTCGGGGTTCGACGCCAGCGCATCGCCCGGCAGAATTGCCAAGCCATTGGCGCCATAGCGGTTCGACACCTGCACCTGGCGGATGCGCGCGCCCACCGGCAAGATCGCGCAACTCGACTCGCATTGCGAGCCGCGGCCCGGCGGCCCGGCCGTCACCAGCCCGCGCGTGGCGCCGCCGAACCGGCGCAGCTGCTTCAGCACCGCCGGGGTGGAATCAAGCACCTGCGCCGTCTGGGCATCGCCGCCGATCAAGGCCGATTGCAGCTTCTTGTCGAGCACCAGCTTCGACAGGTTCAGCCCGCGCTCGCAAGGTGCATTGGGCATCGCCTCGGCCGCGCTCGGCGGCAGGCGAAAGTTCAAGGTCTGGCTCTCTTCGGCCCAGGCCGACAAAGGGCCGACAAGCAAAGCGGCCATCGCGATGGGTGTCGCACCGGACAAGGCCGATAAAAAAATGCGCGCAAGCATCCTTTTTCCTTTCCCTTACCGTTTACGTTTCCCTCTTACCCAGATGGCACGGATGGTTCTGATTCCAACGATGGCCGGCCGCTGAGCCTGGCCGGGAGCGGTGGGCTGCATGGCACCCGATGGCGCCGCGGGCGCCGCGACAGATCACAAAGAACCTACCTCGATGGTGACATGCACAAACCAACCGGCGCAAGCAAGTCTTTGATGTCACCCGCGACGGGCCGCCATCCACGGCAAGAGCGTGAACACCTCCGCCCCTGTGGCGGGATGGCCTTGTTGAATAACGGTATCGCCGCACGCACGATCAGCGTATAAGCGGCTGACATGCAAAACTCCGTCGACGCGCGCCTCGCGAAACGTATTTGCACTTTGCGAGAGCGAGTCGATGGGTACGCCTGTTTCCGATTTCGTCACCGCGCAGACGGCCGCCACGGTCGAATGCCTTGAGGAAACGCGGCAGCAAGCGGCCTTGCTGAGCACTGACGCGCTGCAGAACGCGATTTTCAACAGCGCCAATTTCTCGAGCATCGCGACCGACGCCAACGGCGTGATTCAAATCTTCAACGTCGGTGCCGCGCGGATGCTGGGTTATGCCGCCATCGACGTGATGAACAAGATCACGCCAGCCGACCTCTCTGATCCACAGGAGTTGATCGTTCGCGCCGCCGCACTCAGCGCCGAGCTGAAGATTCCGATCGCCCCCGGCTTCGAAGCCCTGGTGTTCAAAGCTTCCCACGGGATTGAAGACATCTACGAGCTGACCTACATCTGCAAAGACGGCACCCGGCTGCCCGCGGTGGTGTCGGTGACGGCCCTGCGCAACGCGCAGGAAGCCATCATCGGCTACCTCTTGATCGGCACCGACAACACTGCGCGCAAACAGGCCGAGGCCGCGCTGGCCAAGGCCGGGGCGCTGCAGAACGCCATTTTCAACAGCGTCAATTTCTCCAGCATCGCCACCGATGCGAAAGGAGTGATTCAAATTTTCAACGTCGGTGCCGCGCAGATGCTGGGTTATGCCGCCATCGACGTGATGAACAAGATCACGCCGGCCGACATCTCTGATCCACAGGAGTTGATCGTTCGCGCTGCCGCACTCAGCGTCGAGCTGAAGATCCCGATCGCCCCCGGCTTCGAAGCCCTGGTGTTCAAAGCCTCGCGCGGCATCGAAGACATCTACGAGTTGACCTACATCCGAAAAGACGGCACGCGCTTTCCGGCCATTGTCTCGGTGACAGCCCTGCGTGGCACGGAGAACGACATCATCGGCTTTCTGCTGATCGGCACCGACAACACCGTGCGCAAACGGCTCGCCGATGAGGTCGAGCGGCAACGCTACCGCCTGGAACTCGAAACCCAACGTGCGAACGCCGATCTGAAGGAGTTCACTTACGTCGCCTCGCATGACTTGCGTTCGCCCTTGCGCGGCATCGCCGACCTCGTCGACTGGATCAAGGCCGACTTGCAAGACGACCCGCCCGGCGACGTCAAGCGCAACCTTGACCGCGTGAGCTTGCGCATCGCGAGCATGGAGCGCGTGATCGATGACTTGCTGAGCTATGCACGCGCCGGCCGCGCAGCCACCGAGTATTCACCGGTCAACCTGGGCGACCTGGTGCGCGGCATCCTCGACATTCAACCGGCGCCGCCCGGCTTCGTGGTCGACCTGTCGCTCGATGTCGAACCCTTTCAGGCCATTGCCGCGCCCTTGGAGACCGCGCTGCGCAATCTGCTGGGCAACGCCATCAAGCACCATGACCGCGCCAAGGGCCACTTGTGGGTCAAGGCTCGGAACGACGGCGATTTTTGCGAGATCAGCGTGATCGACGATGGCCCGGGCGTCGCTCCACAAGAAGACGAACTCATCTTCAAGCTGCTGCAAACGCTCACCGCCAAAGAACGCGGCAACACCGGCATCGGGCTTGCGCTGACCAAGCGCCTCGTGGACGTGCACGGCGGCCGCATCAAATTGATCTCTCCAGTCGCTGATGGTCGCGGCGCGTGCTTTCGCGTTTGGTGGCCGATGTGTTTTCGCAGTACTTCCTCGGAGTAACGCCATGGACTCGAACACCCCACGCATCGAAGGCACATGCGCTGCCTCATCAGCCAGGCAAACGCGGCATCGCACCACCTGCATGCGGCCGTTGCTGCTGCAACCAGGGCGGCCCACGCCGCACCGGCGATGAATGGCGGCATGGCCGCCGGGTCGACGGCGATTCAAGCGCAGCGCCTGTCGATACAACTGCTCATCGTCGACGACGACGATGTCGACCGCGAGCGCGTGCTGCGCCTGCTGAAACATTCGGATTTGAATGTGCAGGCCAGGGAGGCCGCCAACAGTGACGAAGCGCTGCACATGGTGCATTCGCATGAGTTCGACTGTGTGCTGCTGGACAACCATCTGGGCTCGGCCAGCGGCCTGAAGTTGTTGCCCGTGCTGCACCGCGAATCGCTGCGCGATTGCCCGATCATCATGATCACCGGCGCCGGCAACGAAGCGCTGGTCGTGCAGGTGCTGCGCGATGGCGCGGCCGACTATCTGTCGAAGTTGCAGCTCAGCACCGACGTTCTGGCAAGCGCAATCCACCGCGCGCTCGATCAACAACGGCTGCAGCGCGAGATCGAAGCCGAGCAATTGCGGCTGCAGCAACGCGTTGAAGTGCAGGCGATACAGCTCGTCGAGCATGAGCGGGATCTGCGTGCCATCCTCGACCACACGCCCAGCATCATCGGCTATTGGGACGCCCAGCTGCGCAACCGTTTCGGCAACCGCGCCCATCGCGGTTGGCTGGGCATCAACCCGCACACATTGCCCGGCCGGCATCTGCGCGATGTCATCGGGCCCTTGCATTTCGCACGCAACGAAGCGCACATTCTTGCCGTGCTGAGGGGTCAGCCACAGGCTTTCGAGCAAGCCTTCGTTGCGGCCCATGGCGTCACACGCCATCTTCAATTCGGCCTGCGCCCCGACCACGATGACGCCGGCGTGGTGCAGGGCTTCTACGCCACTGCCACCGATGTCAGCGCGATCCGCAAAGCCCAGGCGTACGCCGAAGAGTTGGCACAGTTCGCCGAGGCGGTGATCGGCAACGACCCGGTGGGTTGCGGGGTGTTTCACATCGATGGGCATGGCGTGTTGTCTAACGCCGCACTTGACAGCGCTCTCGGCGTCGACGCTGATCGGCTCAAGGCGCTGGGCTTGTGGGGCTGGATGGAACTTCGGGCCAAGGCCTTGGTTTCGCCAACCCGCGCCACGCTGGAAGACGGCCTGGCGCGGCGCTGCGAACTGAAACTCGATGGCGATGACGATGACGGACCCATGCACCTGGACTGCCGCCTGGCCCGCATTCTTCGCCAAGGCCAACCCCATTTGCTGCTGTTCACCCATGACGTGACCGAGCAGCACCTTGCGCTGGCGACCATCACGTCGGCCCGCGATCTGGCCGAAGTAGCGACCCAAACCAAAAGCGCGTTCCTGGCCAACATGAGCCACGAGATCCGCACCCCGATGAATGCCATCGTCGGGCTGAGCCGGCTGGCGCTCGAAGACGTGCTGCCAGCCAGCGCACGCGACGACCTTGACAAGGTGCACACCGCAGCGGTTGCGCTGATGGGATTGCTCGATGACGTGCTCGACTATTCCAAGATCGAGGCCGGGCAATTGCGTTTCGAGCAGATCGGCTTCGATCTCGAGCAAACGCTGCAGCGCACCGCCGATGTGTTCGCCGCACGCATGAGCCAGAAGGGTCTCGACTTCGTTGTCGATCTGCCGCCCGAGCTGCCCGTCCACTGGGAGGGCGACGCGCTCAGGTTGTCGCAGGTACTCAACAATCTCGTCGGCAATGCGGTGAAGTTCACCGAGGCCGGCCATGTGCATGTGGTCGTGCGGGAGCTGCCCGGCACACCGGCGGAGCCCGGCCTGCTGCGCTTCTCGGTGCACGATAGCGGAATCGGCATTGACGAATCAAAACAGGCCAGGCTGTTCAATGCCTTCATGCAGGCCGACAACTCGATCACGCGCCGCTTCGGCGGCACCGGCCTGGGCCTCACGATCTGCCAGCGGCTGGTCAAGCTGATGGGTGGCGAGATCGGCATGACGAGCGCTCCGGGGCATGGCAGCGAGTTCTGGTTCACCGTCAAACTGCATCGCCCGGCCGACGCGGTCGCTCCCGCCTTGCTCGGGCCGAGTGTGGCGAACTTGCGGGTGCTGCTGGTCGATGGCGAGTCGCTGGCCCATCGGGTGAACCTGGCGCAACTGCTGGCCTGGGAGGTTCGGGTCACGCTCGCTGCGAACGCGCGGGCCGCGCTGAAGCACATCCAGGAAGGCCTGCGTTCGGCTGATCCGTTCGATGCCGTACTGCTCGATGGGCAACAGCTCAACCTGCATCAACAGCGAGTCTTGTCGCGCTCGCTGCGACTCGCGGGCCGTGGCGACGCCGCTGGCGCAGCCGCGCTGGTGGTGATGTCATCGGCTCGCAAGCTGGCCGGTGCTGGCCTCCGCGCTGCGGGCCGCCTTGCAGAAAATCGCCGCCCGCCGCGCCAGCCACGCGCTGCCGGCCGCGCGCGGCGATGCAATCGTGAATGCGCTCGGCGAACCCGTTGGCACGACACCGCATGCCACGACCCCGGCCGAATGGCTGCTGGCGCGCGCTGCGCCGCTGGCCGGTGCGCGCGTGCTGCTGGCCGAAGACAACCTCGTGAATCAGATCGTGGCGCGCCGCATTCTCGAAAGCATGGGCCTGGAGGTGCGTGTCGTCGATGACGGCGCACAAGCCCTGGCCGCGCTGGAAGACCCGGGCGGGCGGGCGTTCGACGCCGTGCTGATGGATCTGCACATGCCGGTGATGGACGGGCTCGAAGCGACCCGGCGCATCCGCGAGCACGGCGCCTGGGCGGCGCTGCCAGTGATCGCGATGACCGCCGCTGCGCTGGCCGAAGACCGCGCCCAGTGCTTCGAAGCCGGCATGGTCGACCACATTGCGAAGCCGCTCATCCCGGAAGGCATGCTCGACGCCTTGCTGCGCTGGATTCCGCACGCGGCCTTGGGCTCAGTCTCTCAAACGCCGAGCCTTGGCGCCGCACCGCCGGACGCCCGGTAATGCCAGCGCGAAAGCGAGCTGTCGCGGAAGCCCATTGACGCGGCACCTCGTCGGTCGCATGTTGATGAGCACATCGGCCCCGCGCGGGCGCTCTGCCACCCACCTTCAGTTTTTTGATGACGGCAAACTTCAAATCGGATGGAGATCTGCCCGAATAGAAATAGACTGTGTCAAAAGCCTGAGCAGTCTCAGCGGCCACGCCCGCCGCGCGTCCACAGCGGCTTCTTGCCCTTGAGTTGCCGCTCGATGCCGTCATTGAGACGCCGGCGCAAGTCGGCCACTTCGTCCACGTGACCAAAGATGCCGGGAAAGCGAAGGTCCAGCCACAGCCACAGCGTGCAGGAGCGCAAGGCCTGCTCCATGCGGTCCAGCCGGCTGTGTTCATCGACATCATTGAGGAACCACGGCGTGCCGGCTTGGCCGGTCAGCGCGTGTTTGTGCGTCCAGTCCAGGAACTGCTGCACCTGAGAATCGGTGCGGGTGTCGACCGGCGCCTGTGCATAGATGAAGCGCTCTTTCAGCGACAGGCTGCCAGCGGTGGTATCGAGCTGCTCGGCCAAGTCCAGCATCTGCGACAGCTCGGCCACTTCAAAGTGGGCGTTGTCCAGTTTCAGCTGATCCATGAAAACGTCCAGCACCGCGCGCAGCTTGCGAAGGCCCATGCGCGATGCGATCGTGTTCACATGCCACCAGTTCGGTGCCACCGGCGCCTTGAAATCACGCGGTGCGCGGGGCGTGCGCGCAAGTTGCTCCTTGAGCGACCGCGCCGCAGCCGGTTCGGCCTCACGCAGCACGCCGGTGAAACCTTCTTCATGCATGCCATAACGCCCTGCCCGACCGGCGATTTGGTGCACCTCGGATTCGCTCAACGTGCGGTCGGTCTGGCCATCGAATTTCGTCATCGTGCTGAACAGCACCCGGCGGATCGGCAGATTCAATCCCATGCCGATCGCATCGGTCGCCACCAGCACATGCGACGCACCATGTGCGAAGCGCTCGGCTTCGCGGCGCCGCACTTCCGGCGGCAGCGCCCCGTAGATCACCGATACCTCGTGCCCATTCGCCGCCACTTGGTCGCGCAACATCAGCACCTCTCGGCGGCTGAAGGCCACCACCGCGTCGCCTTTCTTGAGCGCCGAGATCGGCACCGGGGCGGGCAGCAATTGCACATGCTGCTTGCGCTCGAAATGGCGGACCTGGCAGTTCTCTCCGCACAGCTTCAGCAGGTTCTCGATCGCCGACACCGCATACGCCGAGCAGATGATGATCACCTCGTTGGCCGGCACCGCGACGATCGCCTGCGTCCAGGCCCAGCCACGGGAGCCGTCGAAAATCATCTGCGCTTCGTCGATCACCGCCACATCGATCGGCCGGTTGGTGTCGACCATCTCGATGGTGCTCGACACCACCGTCGCGCCGTCGATCGGCACGTTTTCCTCACCGGTCAACAAGGAGCAGGCAACTCCTCGGCCGACGAGCCGGTCTCGCCCTTCCAACGCGAGCAGGCGCAAGGGGGCGAGATAAGCGCCCGCATGAACACTCGCCAAACGCTCGAAGGCTTCATGCGTCTTGCCGCTGTTGGGCGGGCCGACGAAGAGCGTGACCGAGCGCTGCAAGTGGCGCGCCGTCTCAAACGTGTCGGGATAGCCTTGAAAGGCAAGCTCGCTGTTCAGGCCTTCGAGGGTATGCAATTCGGCAACGCGGTGTTCCCAGCGGTCCTGCGCCCGGGTACAGGCCATTTGCAGATCGGCCAACGCCCGCGGATGAGCGCATTCGGCTTGCCAACGGGTCAGCAAGGCATCGAGATGCTCCGGGTGCGCCGACGCGCTGCGCGCCGCCAGCGAATCCAGATGCGCGACCAACTCGGCCGCATGCGGATAAGGCGGTGCAGCCCCCAGCGCAGCCTTTAATGCGGCCGCATTGCCATCGCGGTAAAACGCCCACACCGGTGCGTCGCTCATCGGCACGCGAAAGACTATCGGCAGCGTCCAGCCCGTGCTGGAGAGCTTCAGCGCCTGTGTCGCGACGCGCTCCCAGCCATTGCCCAGGCGGTTGACGCCCAAAGTTTCCAACGCCGCAGTGCGTTCTTGCATCACGGAACGCACTTGCGGGCCGCTGCCAATCTCATCGAGATGGCGCAAGGCCTCGTCCATCAGCCAGGGTGCGATCCAGCGGCTGGGGCGTGCGCCAGCCGAGGCTTTTTGCAGCAAGACCATGCCCAAGCCATCGAGGTGATCTTCGAAACCTGGGGTGTGTTCGTCGATGAAATCAGCCGGCTTGACGACCTGCGGGAGCTGAAAGGCGGCTTGCCTGATGCGCTCGACCTGTTGGACGCTGAGATGTGTCGGAATGCGACTGGCGTGGCGGGGATGCGGCAGTTTGAAAGATTCGGGAAGCGTTGCAGGCATGAATGTGGAGGAGAAAACGCGAAAGTTCGAACAGCCACCGACAATACAGGTCTTCTTGTCATTTTCTTCAGCCCATGTCTTTGAATCCTTCTACACCGTCAGTACCGGGCGACATGACCCCCGCAGCTTGTGCGGATCTCCTGAAAACGACCTTCCCCGCACTGTTCGGCGCCGGGTTCAAACCGCTGAAGCTGCGCATCCAGGCTGATATCCAAGAGCGTGCCCCTGGAACCTTCACCAAGCAGGTGCTGTCCGCCTTCCTGCGCCGCTATACCGGAAGCACCGGGTATCTGATTGCGCTGACAAAGGCCAAGACCCGTTTCGACCTCGACGGCAACCCCTCGGCCGAACTCAGCGAAGAACATCGCGCTGCTGCCGTCGAAGAACTGGCTCGCCGCCGGGCCCTTCAACAAAGCCGCCGCGAACAGGAAGACACCGAACGCCGCAATCGGGCCGGCCTGCTGCACGATTTCGAACGCACCACGCTGACGGTCCCCAACTTCTGCGCACTGAAAGGTGTCGAACCCGAAGCACTCGAAGGCCTGCTCGCCCTCGCACGGCAAGAAGCGCAAGAACCCCAGCGTGAAGCGCCGCGTGGACGTAACGATCAACGACGCCCCCCCGGCGGGCGCGATCAGCGTCGCGACGGCGGCCGGCCGGCATTCAACAAAAAGCCCGGCCCGAACGCGGCTTGATCTCTTCGACGATATAGCGGGCGAAGCCCAGCCGCGAGCGCGCCTGGGCTGTTTCTGAACGCAGAAAAACGCGCCGGCCGATTTCGCGAATGCATGGGCACAGCCCCATGCAGCAGGCCATCACGCCTGGGATAACCGACTGACAGAACGGCGTCTTCTGTCATCGGTTCGCAGAAAGCACACCCATCCTCGGGGTACGCAGGCGATTTGATGGTGCGGACAATCGGGGCATTTCGCCTCTGAATTCAGTCCTGCCAGGTACATAGGCCCGATGAAATGCTGGCAACCGTGACAGATTTCAGATTCTGATACGCCCTTGAAGATTGGATATCCAAGAAGATATGTGCCGCTCCAATCGCATTGAAGCCTCTGCCTACGGGAAGCCAAATTCCCAGGGTTGCAAGGCATTGTCAATGCGATCGGATTTGGGATGTTGTACGGACTCAACCCGTTCGGTTCATCTTCTCAATGCCCGCCCAGCGCGGGCATTTTCACGACTGAATTCGGATTGGGTGTATTCCTTGCTCAGTTCCATCGCCGCTGCAACGCAGCATTGATCTCTCTCGGCAATGACAGACAGGACGTAGTCGTGAGCCCAACAGAACCCGTGGTGGCAGTGACCAATCCGTTCGCGCAGTACGCGAAGTCCGATACTGTGACGATTCGCGGCCGGCAGTTGGTGTTGGCAGAGCTGGCCAATCCGAAGCTGTATGACCCGAGCTATGTAGCCGATCTGAAAATGCGGGTCAGCAACGCGCAACCCTATGCCCATTTGGCAGAAGACGGGTGGTTCAACCCGGCCTTGCTCGAACTCATTTATGAAGAGTTCGACAACTTGTCAGATTCCACCTGGAAGCAATGGACGACGCGTCATCAGAACACTTACCGTTCGCCCGTCAAGCCACAGCTGGGCCCAGCGTCATCGCTCTACTTCAGCCTGGTCAATTCTTCTTGGTTCGTAGACTTCATCTCCGCCGTGATGAGCGTGGACGAACTCATCGTCGATCAGCAGCTCTACGGCGGCGGCTTGCATGAGTCACGCACCGGTGGCAAGTTCGGCATCCATCGCGACTTCGACCGGCACTTGACGACCGGCCTGAACAACGAAATGTCGATGATGACCTATCTCAACAAGAACTGGAATCCTGACTGGGGTGGCGCCTTGGAGATCTGGGATCGCAATCAAAAGCGCAGCGTGTGCCAGTTTGAGCCCGATTTCGGGCGTACCGTGATCGTGAAACACGGCCCGCACAGCTTCCACGGCCACCCGAAACCACTGACGATGCCAGAAGGCCACGTACGGCGCTCGCTTTCGTCGTACTACTACACCAGCCCTCATGCCGGCGCTGACAAGCCTCAGCAGGTGTCAACCTACTTCGTGAAGATCAAAACAAGCGACATGGTGCATGCAACGCTTCGTGGCATGACACCGCCGCTGATCTGGGACGGTGTTCGGCGCATTCTGTTCAGGTGACCTGACATCGACCTCGATGAGGGAAGCGAATCTTCCCGGTCCTCCCAAAGAAAAAAGGGTGCCGTCATGGCACCCTTTTTGTTGATGCAGACTGAACAGAGTCTTAACGCACCACTGCGATCTGTTCGCGCTTCTCGCCTTTGTAGGTATAGAGCGTCAAGGCACCGTTCTTCACGTCGCCCTTTTCATCGAACGAGATGACTCCGGTCACGCCCTTGTAGCCCTCGGTCTTTGCAAGCTCAGGCAAGTACTTCGCGGGGTCGGCTGAATCAGCCTTGACCATCGCGGCAACCAGCACGTTCACTGCGTCATAAACATACGGCGCATAGATCTGCACATCGACGTTGAACTTCGCCTTGAACTTGGTTTTGAATTCTTCCAGGCCGGCTTTCTGTTCACCTTCAACACCGCCAGCTTCCGCGCACACCACTTGGCCGTCAGCGATCGCGCCGCCAGCGAGTTTCGGCAGTTCACCAGTACAGATGCCATCACCACCGACGAACTTGGCCTTGATGCCGAGTTGCTTGGCTTGGCGAATCATCGGGCCGGCCACAGCATCCATACCCCCGTAAAAGACGACATCGGGCTTCGATGCCTTGACGGCAGTCAGGATGGCGGTGAAATCGGTGGCCTTGTCGGTCGTGAACTGACGGGCAGAGACTTTGCCGCCAGAGGCAACGACGCCTTTTTCGAACTCTTCGGCCACACCCTGGCCGTAAGCCGTGCGGTCATCGATGACGGCAATCGACTTGCCTTTCAATTCATTGATCGAGTACTTACCGAGAGTGCCACCAAGATGCACATCATCGGCGACCACGCGGAACGTGGTCTTGAAGCCTTGACGCGTGAACTTCGGATTGGTTGCCGACGGCGAAATTTGCGGAATGCCAGCGTCGCTGTAGATTTTCGAAGCTGGAATCGATGTGCCCGAATTCAAATGGCCAACGACCCCGTTGACCTTCGAGTCGACAAGCTTCTGGGCCGCCGCGGTTCCTTGTTTCGGATCACCAGCGTCGTCTTCGGCAACAAGTTCGAAGGTGACCTTCTTGCCACCGATCAGTACGCCCTTGGCGTTCAGCTCATCAATGGCCAGGCGGGCACCGAACTCATTGTCCTTGCCCAAGTGAGCGATGCCACCGCTGGTCGGTGCGACGTGGCCGATCTTGACCACCGTGCTGTCGCCACCGGTTGCTGCAGATGCGGCCGGTGCCTCGGATGCGGCGGGCGCTACAGCAACGGCGGACTCTTCTTTCTTCCCGCATGCTGACAACATCAGCGCAGCGGCTGCCACGGCTGAGAGCGCATAGATCGAACACTTCATATTGATTTCCTTCAAGGTTGGAGAGAAGCTGATTAGCAAAGCTTATGCCGATGCCTGCTTCTCGGGCAGGCTGCCATGATCTCGAATGCAGGTGCTCAGCGCAAGCGCTTTTGCCCGATTGGTGCAGAACGCCCCGCCCAGGGGCTAACGCTTGTGATGCCGGTCCAGCTCAAGCGACACCGCCCTCTCGACCATTTCCCGCAACGATACCGCCAACTGGTTACGCATTTCGCGCACGAGAGTGTCTGTCATGCGTGCGAGCACAGGTGCGAGGGTTTCCCTCAAGCGGTGCTCGAACATCAGGTCAACCTGCTTATCGAGATCGGCCAACACGCGCTCGACGATCAACTGCTCGCTAAGCACCTCGGTCGAAACATGGGCATGCAGCTCTTCGCCGTCGTCAACCAGCCCCATGTCTAACGCTGCAGGCTGAGTGACTTCAAAAGTATCGTCGCCAGACAAGCCATGGGCCGCATCAATGACAGCGTCGAGGTCGTCATCGACCTCGTCCATCACGACGACTTCGGTCAGCACGGGCAATCCGACCGGCGGCTGATTCTTGTGCTCATTGGCTTTCACGTGCCAGCCTCCTGCGCCACATCGTGTCGCGTGATGGTGTATCCACGCTCGGCATAGTGTTTCCAGCGCACCCGCGCGGCCTGCCGCTCTTCAGCGTCTTGCGTCACGAGTTCAATGACACGGGCAAAGCTTTCGAAACCACTGACGATTTCGGCGTGCCCCACGTTGAGCAATACCTCTTGGTGAGGCGCATCTTCGATGCGTTGGGTCAACCAGATCGGCGTGATCTGCAAGCGCTTGGCGATCGGTTGCCCCGTTTTTTCGATGACGTGAGGAATGAACTCCAGGGGTTGGAAGGTCCACAAGAGCCGGTCCAGTTGCGTCAAGGCTGCAGAAGGTGCGCACACCACGACTTTGGCACCTTGACGCAACGCTTTGCGCAGCAACCGGCAGGCATAGGCCGACCGATCAGGCACGTTGAAATGGAAGCTGACTTCCGTCATGGCCCGCGCGACGAACAGCTCCTCAAGCCTGCGCGCCAGCGAACGCCAGCACGAAGTGCGTCAACAGCGGCACGGGACGACCCGTCGCCCCTTTGTTGGCGCCCGATTTCCAAGCCGTGCCGGCGATATCGACGTGAGCCCAGCGGTATTTGCCGGTGAACTTCTTCAGAAATACCGCTGCGGTGATCGCGCCACCGGCACGTGGACCGACATTGCCCATGTCGGCAAAGTTGCTCTTCAGTCCCTCTGCGTATTCGTCATCCAGCGGCATGCGCCAGCACGAGTCTTGAGATGACTGGCTGGCGGCAAGCAGGTCGGTCGCCAGCGCGTCATCGGCCGTGAACAAGCCCGAATGATGATGACCCAACGCGACCACGCAAGCGCCGGTCAAGGTCGCCACATCGATGACGACGGCGGGCTTGAAACGCTCGGCATAGGTCAGTGCATCGCACAGGATCAATCGCCCTTCGGCATCGGTGTTCAGGATTTCGATGGTCTGGCCCGACATGCTGGTCACCACATCGCCCGGCTTCACCGAGCGGCCGTCCGGCATGTTTTCGCACGACGGAATGATGCAGACCAGGTTCAGCTTCGGCTTGAGTTCAGCCACGGCGCGCAAGGTGCCCAGCACGCTGGCCGCGCCCCCCATGTCGTACTTCATTTCGTCCATCTCGGCAGCAGGCTTGATCGAGATGCCGCCGGTATCGAAGGTGATGCCCTTGCCGACGAGAACGATCGGCGCCTGCGTCTTGGCCGCGCCCTGGTAGCGCGCCACGATGAATCGCAACGGCTCTTCGGAGCCTTGCGAGACAGCGAGGAACGAGCCCATGCCGAGCTTCTCGACGTCTTTCTTTTCCAGCACCTCGACCTTGAGATCGAACTCCTTGCCGAGTTTCTTCGCCTGCTCGGCCAGATAAGTCGGCGTGCAGTGGTTGCCTGGACGATTGGCGAATTCGCGCGCCAGGCTCACACCCGCACCGACCGCTTGACCACGCACAAGACCCGCGCTGACTGCCTTGACCTGCGGCTTGCTGCAGACCAGCGTCACCTTGTCGATCAAGGATGCAGCAGGCGCGCTGGGCTTGGTATGCCGATAGGAATAAGTGGCATCGACCGCTGCGGTGATCACCGCTTCCGCATGTTGGTCGTTCAATTCGCCATCATGGCCCCAGGCCACAAGCACATTCTTGGCGCCCAGGCTTTTGATTTCGCCAAAGGCTTTCGCGACGGCCGCCTTGAAGGCTTTCGGGGTCGCCGACGCCGCAACGCTGACCAATATGCGAGACGCTTTGACGCCTGCAACACGGTGCAGGTAAAGGCTGCGGCCGGCCTTGAGCTGCAGGTCACCTTGGGCCATGGCTTCGCTCAACGGTGAAGCCAGCTTTTCGTCCAGTTCGGCATCGACACCATCGACGGTGACGATCAGCAGCAATGCATCGGCCGTCAATGAAGACAAGGCCCCAGGGGAAGAAACGTGATGTCTAAAGTCCATAATGCGACCCAATTCTGAATCCAACGATGTTATTCGATTCCTCTCTAAGGCGAGACCTGTCGCGCACATTTGGCGCCACGCTGGTCGTGATCCTGACCATCGTGCTGACGATGGCGCTGATCCGTACGCTGGGCCAGGCGGCGCTGGGCCGCATCTCTCCACAAGACGTCGTGCTGCTGTTGGGCTACTTCGCGCTGGCCAATCTGCCGACCATGCTGACGCTGTCACTGTTCGTCGCGGTGGTGGCCACGCTGGGCCGCATGTACCGTGACAGCGAAATGGCGATCTGGTTTGCAAGCGGCGTCGGCTTGTCGCGCTTCGTGCGGCCGGTGATGCGGCTGGCTTGGCCTGTGCTGCTGCTGGTCTCTTTGCTGACGCTGTTCGTGTGGCCCTGGGTCAATCAGCAGAGTACCGAGATGAAGGGCCGCTTCGAGCAACGCTCCGACCTGTCGCGCATTGCGCCGGGCCAGTTCCAGACCTCGCGCGATGGAAACCGCGTCTTCTTCATCGAGCGGGCAGATGACGAGGGCCGTGACGGCCGCAATGTCTTCATCCTCTCGCAGCAAGGCGATGGCGAATCGGTAACGGCCGCGCGCAGCGGCCATGTCGAGAACACGGCTGACGCCAAGTTCCTCGTGCTCGAACGCGGGCAACGCAACGAGAAGAACTCGAAGAGCGGCGAGAAAACGGTCTCCCGCTTCGACAGTTATCGCATCCAGGCCAGCGAACATGCACTCAACGGGGTTTCAGCGCTGCCGCCGAAAGCCCGCCCCACACTCGACTTGCTGCTGGCACCCGACACCCGGGCGCAAGGTGAATTGGCCTGGCGCGTGGGCATGATCATCGGTTCGGTGAATCTGCTGCTGCTGGCCGTCGGCCTGTCTGCCACGCAGCCTCGCCGCGCCAGCAACTGGAACCTGCTCTTTGCGCTGCTGGCCTTCGTCGTCTACTACAACCTCATCAATCTCTCGCAGGCCTGGGTCTCGAATGGCAAGCTGTCGATCGCCTCGGCCTTCGTGCTGACGCATGGGCTGGCCCTGAGCTTGGGCCTTGGGCTCTTGTGGTGGCGTGATCACGGAACGCATTGGTCCTTGCGCAAGCCCGCACGATGTACGCCAGCGAAAGCCACCGCATGAAAACCGTTCGCCGCCTGTTGTACGCAGACATCCTGAGCTCGGTGCTGTTTGTCGCCCTGGCCTTCTTGTCGCTTTTCTTCTTCATCGACTTCGTCGACGAGCTCGCCGACGTCAACAAAGACTATTCCGCGCTGCATGCCGCGATCTATTCGCTGCTCGAGCTGCCGGCGCATCTGTATGAGTTGTCGCCGATCGCCGTGTTGATCGGCACCATCTATGCGCTGTCTCGCCTGGCGCAGTCGTCGGAGTTCACCATCTTGCGCACCGGCGGGCTCGCGCCGGGGCGCGCGTTGATGTTGTTGATGGGCTTGGGTGTGGCCTTCGGTATCGGCACCTTCGTGCTCGGCGACTATTTGGCGCCCCTGAGCGAGAAAGCCGCCGCCGAGCTGCAGGCGCGCTACCGCGGCGGTTACCGGCTCGGCAACTCCGGTGCCTGGCTCAAAGACCGCAATGTGACGGAGCAAGGCGAGCGCTTTTATTCAGTCAATGTTGGCAGCGCCGGCGCCGAGGGGCAGCTATTGAACATTCGCGTGTTCGAGTCAGACACTGACGGACAACTGCTGCGCCGCATCGGCGCCGCCAGCGGTCGGGTCGCACCCGATGGCAGCTGGGACTTGAACGACGTGTCGCTGATCGACTGGCAATCGGCAAAGGCAGGCGCCTCACCGCAGGTGATCGAGCAGAAGCTTCCGACTTACGTCTGGCGCAGCACCTTGTCGGCCGCAGTCGTCACCGCAGCCGTGCTGCCGGAGAACTCAATGTCGACGATGGCGCTGTTCCGCTACATCTCCCATCTGGCCGACAACGAACAAGCCGCGCAGCGCTATCAGATCAAGTTCTGGAAACGCGCGCTGTATCCGCTCGCCTGCCTGGTGATGGTGGGCCTGGCCTTGCCTTTCGCTTACCTGCATGCGCGTGCCGGCGGCATCAGCCTGAAAGTGTTCGGCGGCATCATGCTGGGCATCAGCTTCGTGCTGCTCAACAACATCGCAGCGCACCTCGGCTTGCTGCAGAACTGGACGCCGTGGATCGTTGCCGCCACGCCGAGCCTGCTCTACCTTCTGCTGTCATTTGCTGCGTTCAGTTGGCTGGTGAGATATCGATAGGCCAGCGAAATGAGCCAGCAAATGCAAGGGATGCAGGGCCTTCTCCTGTTCGCACACGGCGCCCGCGACCCCGCTTGGGCGCTGCCGTTTGAAGCCGTGGTCAGCATTGTTCGCAGCCGCGAGCCCAGATTGGCCGTTCAGCTGGCTTATCTCGAATTCATGAGTCCGGCCTTGCCCGAAGCCGGCACCCAACTCGCGGCCGCCGGATGCAAACGGGTCACCGTGGTTCCGCTTTTCCTCGGCGCGGGCGGCCACGTGCGCAAAGACCTGCCCTTGCTGCTGAATGCCCTGTCGCAAGCGCACCCTGGCATCGCCTGGTCGCTTCAACCCGCGATTGGTGAGATCGACAGCGTTGTTCAGGCCCTGGCCGAAGCCGCATTGACTTTGGCTACCTCAGACACGAAGTGAAATAATCCAGGCAGTCCACATACTGCTCTGGAATATGAACCTGCATCAATTCCGGTTTGTCCGAGAGGCCGTTCGCCGCCAACTCAATCTGACCGAGACCGCGAAGGCCCTTTTCACTTCTCAACCTGGCATCTCCAAGGCCATCCTGGAGCTTGAAGGCGAGTTGGGTGTCGACATCTTCGCGCGCCACGGCAAGCGCCTGCGGCGCGTCACCGAACCGGGCGTCCAGGTGCTGAAATCCATCGAGATCATCATGCGCGAGGTCGGCAACCTCAAACGCATCGGCGAAGAATTCTCGAAACAAGACGCCGGCACGCTGTCGATCGCCACCACCCACAGCCAGGCCCGCTATTTCCTGCCGGAACCGGTGGCTCAGCTTCGTAAGCGCTTCCCGAAAGTCAACATCAGCTTGCATCAGGGCTCGCCCGCGCAGGTGGCGCAGATGGTGATGGAGGAAGTGGCCGACATCGGCATCGCGACCGAAGCGTTGGCCGACGTTGAAGAGCTGGTGACGCTGCCCTGCTACGAGTGGCAGCATGCGGTCGTGATGCCGGTCGGCCACCCACTGGCGCTGATAGACCGCATCGCGCTCGAAGATCTGGCCCTGGAGCCGCTGGTGTCCTATCACCCGTCGTTCAGCGGGCGCACCCGCGTCGACCAGGCCTTTGCCGCGCGCCGGCTCAAGCCCAACATCGTGTTGGAGGCCATTGATGCCGACGTGATCAAGACCTATGTGCGACTCGGGCTGGGTGTGGGCATCCTGTCGGAGATCGCAGTGCGCGAAGCCGACCCGCTGGGCGACCTGATCTCGCGCCCAGTCGGCCATCTCTTTGGCCAAAGCGTCACCCGCGTTGCATTCAAACGCGGTGCCTACCTGCGCAACTTCGTGTTTGCGTTTGCCGAAATGCTGTCCGACCGCTTGAGCCGCGCGCTGATCATGCGCGCCATGGGCGGCGAATCCGATGACTATCAGCTTTGACCACGCCATGAGCACTGACGCCTTTCCCACCCCATCCATCATCAGCCGGCTGCCACGTGTGGGCACCACGATCTTCAGCGTCATGTCGGCGCTCGCACAGCAGCATGACGCTGTCAATCTGGGTCAAGGCTTTCCGGATTTCGACTGCGACCCGCAGTTGGTCGATGCCGTGAACGCTGCGATGCGCCGTGGCCTCAATCAGTACCCGCCAATGCCGGGCCTGCTGTCCCTGCGCGAAGCGATCGCCGCCAAGATCGAGCGCCTTTATGGCCATGCCTATCACCCCGGCAATGAAGTCACCGTGACGGCAGGCGCCACGCAAGCGATCCTGACCGCGATCCTCGCGATGGTTCACCCCGGCGACGACGTGATCGTGCTCGACCCGTGCTACGACAGCTATGAGCCCAACATCGAACTGGCTGGCGGCAAGGCCGTGCATGTGCCGCTGACACCACGCAGCTTCCGGCCCGACTTCGACCTCATTGCGGCTGCGCTCTCGCCACGCACCCGCGCGATCGTGATCAACACGCCCCACAACCCGGGTGCGACGGTATGGACCGCGGCCGAGATGGCGCAACTGGCCGATCTGCTGCGGCCGACCAACGTCATCGTCATCGCTGACGAGGTCTATGAACACATGGTCTATGACGGCGCGCAACATGAGAGCGTGGCGCGCCATCCGGAGCTGGCCGCGCGCAGCTTCGTCGTATCAAGCTTCGGCAAGACCTATCACGTGACCGGCTGGAAGATCGGCTACGTGGCCGCGCCCGCGTCTTTGATGGCCGAGTTCCGCAAAGTGCATCAGTTCAACGTGTTCACCGTCAACACGCCGATGCAGCAAGGCCTGGCCGACTATCTGGCCGACCCGGCGCCTTATCTGCAATTGAGTGCCTTCTATCAGCGCAAGCGCGATCTGTTCCGCGCCGACCTGGCAACGACACGCCTGAAGCTTTTGCCGAGTGCCGGCACCTATTTTCAAAGCGTCGACTATTCAAACATCAGCGACCTCGGCGAAGAAGCCTTCTGCCGTTGGCTGACCGCCGAGGTAGGCGTCGCAGCGATCCCACTGTCGGCCTTTTATTCGCAGGGCTTCGAACAAAAGCTCGCGCGGTTTTGCTTTGCGAAGAAAGACGACACGCTGCAGCGTGCGCTGGAGCGGCTCGCCAGGCTTTGAGCAGCGACGGCTGGCCTCGGGCACGCGAAGCCCGAGTTCAGGCTCCCGCCATGGCTAACGCTTCGGCCGATCGTCGTCCGTCTCCACCAAGGTCAACACCGGCATGGGCATCGGATCGCTGGACACATCGAGGTCGAGCGAAAAGTGCAGGTCTTCTTTCGCCTCTGGCGCGGGTTGGCTGGCGATCTCGCCCATCTTGCCCATCTCGCTGATCTGCGGCAAAGGCAAGGTTTTTTCCGCAGCCGTCTCTTCGGATTCGCTCAAGGCAGCCAGCGTCGGTTCTTCATTGAAAGGCAGCAGCAGATCGATCTCTTGCGGTGAGGTGTCGTGCTCGGCCAGGTCACGCGCAATGCCATAGAGGAACAGCAGTTCGCGGTAGGCCGGCACATCGAAGACCGGGCCGGCATCGCGCTTGAACAGCGCGGCGTCCAGCATGTCCATCGCGTGCTGTGGCCGCGGCCAGGCGTTTTGCAAGCGCTGGCAGATTTCCGGATACCCCTCGATGTCGAGCCCTTGCTCCGGGTCGACGCCCCACTCCGGCGCGTACGCATTGAAGCGGCGATTGAAACGCTCGCGAATGCGGTCATACGGCTCGCGCTCTTCACGCCGCCGATAGATCTCGAGCAGCTTCATGTAAGGCAACGGGCTCACGCCACCAGTGCTGCGCACATGGCCCATCAGCAGATCGATCGCCGCATCGTCCTGGCCGAGCACAACGAAAAATTCGGCCTGCTGTTCCAGATCGATCAATTCCTCGGCCGACATCGGCCGGCGCGGCTCGCCGATACCGGATTCCAGATCGAAGGTCAGCGATGACGGTGGTTGCGAGCGCGCGCCTGAGGCCGACGCCGAAGTCAGAGCCGAGGTCCGCAGGTCATCGCCGTTGAGTTCCAGCGGCTGCAAATCGGGCGCAGGCTGAGCTGCGGGCGTGCCAGCGGTCACGATGGGCGGTCGCAGCGGTGTCGATGCCGAGAACCGCCGCAAGCCAGCGCCCGGGGCTTCCTGCGCATCATTCAGATCGGAAGTGAAATGGCTCGGCGCAGAAGGTCCGCCCACCGGCTCGGCTGCAGCGGCCTCCGGCGCCGGGCCGCCCGAAGCGTCCGGCGGCACCCACCAGCCGGCGGACAAACGATCGCGCCGGCGCAACCAGAACATCACCGCGAGCGCCACCGCCAACACGCCGCACAATCCGGCCAAGGCATAGACCAGCGGATTGGCATAACGGCCCGCTTCAGCGTCACGCAAACGTTCCTGCATGTCCGCAAGCAGCTTCTGCGTCGCGATGCCTTGCTGCCGCAGGCTTTGCAGCGAAGACTCCATCTGGCGCAAGCGCTCAAGCTCGACGCGATGGCGTTCGACATCGGGATCGGTATAACGCGCCGCAGAACTGGAGGCCGATGGATCGGGCACTTGCGCCAGCGCCGAAGACATCTCCAGCGAAGGCACCACCTTGGCTTCGGCTTCGATCGCATCGAGCCGCAGTACCGGCCCACGCGTTGGCTTGCTGACCGAAGGCGCCTGCGCAGCCCGGCGCGCCTCGGCCCGCGAACTCTCGGCCGCGGCCACCACGCTGCGCCGGCTGGGCAGCACCTGCGCCGCGGCCTGGGTTGCCGCGTCAAGGCGAGGCGGCTTGCGGCGCGACGCCAATGCGCTGGGCGGCACGGCCGGATGATCATGCGCCAACGCCTGCGCCGCGCTGAGCAGCGGCGACACCACACGCTCCGGCTCCTGGGGCGGCTGAACACTCGCTACATCGTTCGCACGTGGCGGGTCGGCAAAGACAATGAAGCTGCGTGCCAGGTGCGGCGGGCAGCCCACTTTCAGATCGATCAGTACCACCGGTTCGTCGATCGGTGTGAAGGTGGTGACGCGCAACACACGCTCCGAACTTCCTGGATGAGCGGAGTCAAAGCGCGCTTGAATCGTGTTGGCAGTCAACGGCCGTTCGCCGGATGCGACGGCGGCAGCCACACAGGTTGAATCGAGTTCTTCACCGGCCTCAAACCGCACCACCACCGAGAAGTTCAGCGGGTGACCCAGCGATGTCACCCCTTGAATCTGGCCAAATCCGAGCGCCATGACCGGGCCAGAACAGAGCCCGGAGCCAATCACCAAAGCGAATGAGGCGAGGAATCTCTGCATTCGGAATGAGCAGTGGATTAGCGGTTGACTCTAGCATGAAGCATTGCAATAACAGGGTGCTGGCGCAGTGCGGATATAGGGGCAAAAACCCGCGTGACACAATCGATTCCTAGGGATTGCGCGCGAGCCAGCGCAAGCCCTGTTGATGCTTCCATTTCTGGGTACACGTCTCGTGCCGGTGCCTGACTTCAAATCCTTGAGCCACGATCCATGTGACGCTTGCCTTTTTCACGCGTTGACGCGCAGCGCACGGGCTGTCGCTTCAGAGACAAATCATGCAGACCCCCGTTCTTACAATCGACGAGCAATCCAACATCGACTCAGGCCCTTGGTTCTCCCGACTCTCCCAGACGCTGCGCGAAGACATCCTGTCGCGATCCCAGATGCGACGTTTCGCCGACGGCGCCTTGCTGGCGACCCGCGGCGCAGCACCCGACATCTGGTGTGGCGTCGCCAAAGGTGCAGTGCGCATCAGCTCGGTCTCGCTGTCGGGCAAGGAGACCACGCTGACTTACGTGGAGCCGGGCCGCTGGTTCGGCGACATCTCGCTGTTCGACAACATGCCGCGAACCCACGATTCGTATACGCATGGCGAGACCACGCTGTTGATGGTGCGCAAGGCCGACTTCAACGAACTGCTGGCGCAGCACACCGAACTGTACGAAGCCTTGCTGAAGCTGAACTGCCGGCGCCTGCGCTTGATGTTCGACATGATCGAAGACCTGAACACGCGGCCACTGTCGGCCCGGCTCGCCAAGCAGATCTTGCTGCTGGCACGCAGCTATGGCATTCAAGACGGCGACCACATCCGTATCGGCTTGCAATTAGCCCAGGAAGACCTGGCGCAATTGCTGGGCGCCTCGCGGCAACGTGTGAACCAGGAACTGAAGAGCTTCGAGCGCGACGGTGCAGTGCGCATCGAGCCCACGCGGCTGGTCGTGCTGTCACGCGAGAAACTGCTATCGATTTCCGATCGCTGAGGCGCTCACCGTCGCGCACCGAGGCTTCGGCCCCCTCCCTCACGAAGGCCTGAGTCCGCCCATGGATGCCCACACTGGAACCAAGCCCGTCACCGGGACACACGCCTTCGACCTGGCCCGCCTGACGCAGCATCTGCGGCAGCACCTGGCCGGGTTCGAAGGGCCGCTGACGGTCGAGCAATTCAAGGGTGGCCAATCCAACCCGACCTTCAAGCTGATCACGCCGGGCCGCTCGTATGTGATGCGTTCCAAGCCGGGGCCTGCGGCCAAGCTGCTGCCTTCGGCGCATGCGATCGAACGCGAATACCGCGTGATGAGCGCGTTGGCGCAAAGCGATGTGCCGGTACCCGAGATGCTGCTGCTGTGCGAAGACGAATCGGTGATCGGCCGTGCCTTCTTCATCATGGAATTCCTGCCCGGCCGCGTGCTGTGGGATCAATCCCTGCCCGGCATGAGCACCACGCAGCGCGGCGAGATCTACGACGAGTTGAACCGCGTGATCGCTGCCCTGCACCAGGTCGACGTGGCGAAGATCGGCCTGGCCGACTACGGCCGCCCCGGCAGTTATTTCGAGCGCCAGATCTCGCGCTGGAGCAAGCAGTACCTCGCGTCGATCACCGAGCCGATCGATGCGATGGACAGGCTGATGGAATGGCTGCCGGCGCACATGCCGGCCAGCGCGCTCGATGAAAGCAAGGTGTCGATCGTGCATGGCGATTACCGGCTCGACAACCTGATGTTCCATCCAACCGAGCCGCGTGCGATCGCCGTGCTCGATTGGGAGCTGTCGACGATCGGCCACCCCTTGGCCGATTTCAGTTATCACTGCATGTCCTGGCACATTCCGCCGGGCGCCTTCCGCGGCATTGGCGGGCTTGATCTGGCCGCACTTGGCATTCCCGACGAGCCAACCCACTTGCAGCGTTATTGCGAACGCACAGGCCGCACCGACACCGCCACGGTGCGCACCGACTGGAACTTCTACCTCGCCTACAACCTGTTCCGCTCCGCCGGCATCCTGCAAGGCATTGCCAAACGCGTTGAAGCCGGTACCGCTGCCAGCGAGCAAGCCCGGCAGGCCGCAGCCGGCGCCCGGCCATTGGCTGAGATGGCCTGGCGCCTCGCGCAGAACAGCTGATCTGCAGGCTGCATTCGTGCAGCCACACCGTTAGAACGCGTCATCCACCGCAGGGAGCTAAACATGGACTTCGCCTATTCGCCGCGCACCCAGGAATTGCAGGCTCAGTTGCTGCGCTTCATGGACGAGCACATCTACCCCGCCGAAGCGCAATACGCCGCCGAAATCGAGGCCAACACCCGGGCCGGCAAGCGGTGGACACCGCTGCAGCTGATTGAAGCGCTGAAGCTCAAGGCCCGCGCCCAGGGTTTGTGGAATCTCTTTCTGCCGCCCGCGGCCGATGGCTCTGCGCGCGCGGCCGAGTACGGGCCGGGCCTGAGCAACCAGGAGTACGCGCCGCTGGCCGAGATCATGGGCCGTGTGCTGTGGAGCAGCGAGGTCTTCAACTGCTCTGCGCCCGACACCGGCAACATGGAGACCCTCATTCGCTATGGCTCGCCGGAGCAGAAAAAGCGCTGGGCCGAGCCGCTGCTCGACGGCAAGATCCGCAGCGCCTTCGCGATGACCGAACCGGCGGTGGCGTCATCGGACGCCACCAACATCGCCTCGCGCATCACCCGTGATGGCGATGACTACGTGCTGAACGGCCGCAAATGGTGGATCTCCGGTGCGGGCGACCCGCGCTGCGCCGTCTACATCTTCTTGGGCCAAACCGATCAGCAAGCCATGCGGCACAGCCAGCAGTCGATGATTCTGGTGCCGGCCGACGCCCCCGGCATCACGGTGCTTCGCCCGCTGCCGGTGTTCGGCTATGACGATGCGCCGCACGGTCATTGCGAGATCAACTTCGAGAACGTGCGCGTGCCGGCAACGAACATGCTGCTCGGCGAAGGACGCGGCTTCGAGATCGCGCAAGGCCGCCTCGGCCCAGGCCGCATCCACCACTGCATGCGCTTGATCGGTCTGGCCGAACGGGCGCTGGAACTGATGTGCAAGCGCGCATCATCGCGCGTGGCCTTCGGCCGCAGCCTGGCCGAACAAGGCGTGACGCGCGAGCGCATCGCCGAGGCGCGCTGCATGATCGAGCAATCGCGCCTGCTGACCTTGAAGGCTGCCTGGATGATGGATGTGGCGGGCAATAAATCAGCCAAAGCCGAGATCGCAATGATCAAGGTCGTCGCACCGACGATGGCCTGCAAAGTGATCGACTGGGCGATCCAGATTCATGGCGGCGCCGGCCTGTCAGACGACACACCGCTCGCCTATTTCTATACCGCGGCACGCACGCTGCGCTTTGCCGACGGCCCGGACGAAGTGCATCGCAATGCGATCGCGAAGATGGAACTGGGGCGATACGCCTGAGCCTGCTTCATCACTGTGTCACCTGACGAGATGAACTCCAAGGGCAGGTGTACATCAGCCCGTCCAAGGGCTGGGGCGAATCAGCCCGGCCTGACCCTTTCGCCAGATCGGCTCAGCGGCCCGAGCCCTTCGGGTCGTCGGGGCCGAGATGGGTCTGCCAGGCAGTGGAGGTGGAATTCGACCAGCCGGGCGCGGTATCCGGCGGATCACCGGCCGCCACCCGAACCGCCTGCAGCACCGCGGTTTCGAACAGCGCCACGGCCTGCGAGACCGATTCGACCTGCGGCATTACGAGCTGCATCCGCAGATAAAGGCGCCCGCGCAGCGTCATCAGCACGAACGGCGGTTCGGCATCGAGCAGGTTCGCGCTGGCGTCTTCCAGTTGCTGCGCCAGTGCGCCTTCGACCCATGACGCCGCTTCCTGCGCATCATTGCCGACCACGCCGAACCGCATGCGCACATTGCGCGACGCCTTGTAGTTAGCCTTCGGATACATCGCCAGCCAGCGCATCTCCTCGGGCATGTCGGTGTCGATCACTGTTTGCATGCTCTCGGTGTAACGCTCGAAGGTTTCCAGCTCCAGCGTTTCGAGCAGCGGCTGAGACACCAGCAGCATTTGCAGGTTCTGCGACAGGCCCAGCTCCATGCGCAGGCGAAGCTCGTGGCGGCGGATGTACAAGCGCTGCGGCGGCCCCCATTCGAGCCGCCAGGGTTTGCTGTCCATGCCGCCATCAATGACAAAGCCCTCACCGTCATGCACGCGCTTGAAGTCGAGCTTCTGCTGCTTTGCCCAGTCGGCCAGCGCCTTCCATTCGTTCGCAGGCGCTTGGCGGGAGATCAGGCGTTTTAACGCATCAAGCATGATGTGTCTTCATCCACTAGAGTGGCAAAGAGCAGCGGGTTCGCTGCCGTTGAATTGGAGAAAACGAGATGATCGAAGTCTATTCGTGGCCTACACCCAACGGCCACAAGGTCCATGTCATGCTGGAAGAGTGCGGATTGCCCTATCGGGCGATACCTGTTGATATCGGGTCAGGTGAGCAATTCAAACCCGAGTTTCTTGCCATCAGCCCGAACAACAAAATTCCAGCGATCATCGACCCGCACGGCCCGGAGGGCAAGCCTATTTCTTTGTTCGAGTCCGGTGCTATTTTGTTGTATCTCGCTGGCAAGACCGGTCAATTTTTGCCGGCGTCCACCAGCGGCAAATACGAAGTGTTGCAGTGGCTGATGTTCCAGATGGGCGGAGTCGGCCCGATGCTCGGCCAGGCCCACCACTTCCGCATCTATGCGCCCGAGAAGATCGGCTATGCGATCGACCGCTACACCAACGAAGCCAAGCGCCTGTATGGCGTGCTCGACAAGCGCCTGGCCGATCATCCCTACCTTGCCAGCGACGCGTACAGCGTCGCCGACATCGCGGTCTTCCCGTGGCTTCGTTCGTGGCGCAACCAAGGCATCGACTGGGCCGACCATCCCCACCTCAAAGCCTGGTTCGACAAGATCGAAGCGCGCCCCGCGGTGCAGCGCGGCGTCGAAGTGCTGGCCACATTGCGCCGCCCCTTGGTCGATCAGCAAGCCCGCGACGTGCTTTTCGGAGCCCAGCAATACCAGCGGCGCTGACCCCGTCATCGACACTGACCTGAAGCGCAGGGGCGGCCGATGAAACGGGCGTCGCCCACTTCGTCGAAAATCGGGGTGTCGGCGCTTCCGTGATCCGGAAACCTTCGCCTTGTTGTCCACCCGATCGCCCTGCCCCACACCGCCCTGCCCCCCATGAGCTCCGCCTTCCCGCCCGAAACCGGCCCTGACCTGACCATCGGTACCGGGCATGCGTTGCCGCCCGGCGCGCGACTCGAATACTTCGAGATCGAACGCGTGCTGAGCGTCAGCAGCTTTGGCATCATCTATCTCGCAACCGACCTGTCGCTGCGCACCACGGTAGCGATCAAGGAATACATGCCGATCGCGCTGTCCACGCGCGGGCGAGCCGGCCAGGTCGTGCTGCGCGGGCCGTCGCATGCCGAGTCCTATCACCGCGGGCTGCAGGCCTTCATGAACGAGGCGCGCACGCTCGCGCGCTGCGATCACCCGGCCCTGCTGAGGGTCTCGCGCCTGTGGGTGGCGCAGGCCACGGCTTATCGCGCGATGCCCCATTACGCCGGTCACAGCATGCTGGGCTGGCGCCATGCGCTGAAGGAGCCGCCGCCCGAAGCGCAGCTGCGCGTGTTTTTGAGCGATCTGCTCGGGGCGATCGAAACCCTGAGCGACGCCGGCGTCGTCCATCGGCGCATTGCGCCCTTCAACATCCTCGTGCGGCCCGACGGCCGGCCGCTGCTGCTCGATTTCGACGCCGTTCGGCACGCCATGCTGAGCGACAAGTCGCAGTCGCTGATGGCCGCGCTCGATCCGTCGTACGCACCGATCGAACCATCGACCGAGACTGACGAATCGGTATCGCCGATCAGCGCCGATCTGTACGCGTTGACTGCAGTGATGCACTTCGCCATCAGCGGCCTGTGGCCAACCTCGCTGCGGCTCGACTCGGCGCGCCGCGAGCCGCTGAGCGATGTGCTGGAGCGCCTGCGCGAAAACGCCCCGCAGCTCGACTACAGCGCCGACTTCATCGATGCCATCGATTCGGTGCTTGCGATGGCGCCGAAAGACCGGCCACAAACCGCCGCCGAGCTGCGCGCGATCTTCCGGCCTCGGCCGCAGATCCACGACCGACGCAGCGCCCTTGCGCCATCGGTACCACCCACGCTGACCACCGTGTCGCCCCCCGATGAGGCGACGCTGGACGCCGCGAAAAACCTTCGCCGGCCAGGTCCGGCAGTCGAAAGCGCCGATGGATCCTCGGTCTCAAGCGATCGATCCGTGACCGAACCGTTGCACGGATGGAACGTGAGCAGCACCCCGGCGGCAGCGGCCACGCCGTATGTCGCGCCCACCTCGCCGTTGAATTCATCGGCCAGCGTGCTGGAGTTGCTGGCGAATTTCGAGCGTCGTCCGGGCGATGTTTCGGCGCCCGTCGAACCCTTTCGCACGCCCCAGCTGCCAGTGTTGACCGAAGAAGCGCCGCCTCGCCAGACATCGGCCACCGAGCCGGCACCGCTGACCTTTGTTGCCGCTGCCGAACAAGCCGCAGTGGCCAGAGAGGCATTGGCTGCCGCATCCGTCGCCGCCGCGTCACCGCCACTGGCTGCACAAGCGCCTGTACCGACGGCAGCAACAACAACATCAGCAGCAGCTTCAGCTTCAGCACCAACGGCTTCAGCAACAACGGCTTCACCCGTTCCCAGCGATTCAACAGGCACACCATCAACGTCCGCGCCCTTATCTCAGAAGCCCTCGGCACAACAAGAACCACCACCGCTGGACAAGCCTGTGGCGGCAGCGTCCGCCCGCCCGCCTGTTGTTGACGCCGAGCTCTTCGGCGCTGGCGAGCCCAGCGCCTTTCATCTCGATGACGAATCAGATGACGAACCCGCCGGCAGCGTCGATCTGGGCATGGGCGATTCGCGCTGGATGGACTCTTACCTCTCGGTGACCGAGGCCCAGTCACGCCCGCCCAAGCGAAGCGCGCAACGCTTCCTGCCTTGGCTGGCCGCAGTGCTGATCATCGTCGCGCTCGCCGGCATTGGCTGGAAGGTCAATGACCAGCGGCATGCCGACAGCGTGTTGACGGAACTGGCGGAGAACCTGAAAGAGCACCGGCCCGATGAAGAGGGCAAGGTGCCGGCCTCGCGTTCGGAATCGATGGACATCGCCCTCGCACCCGCGCTGGAGGCCGCGTCCGCCGCGGCCAGCGTGGCGCAGGCGGCAAGCCTTGGGTTGCCCACCAGCGCGCGGCATGGCGCAGCGACCGCCTCGGTGGCGCCTGAAATCCTGCGCGCACCATCGTCATCGTCATCGTCATCGTCATCCGCACCCGTTTCCGGCTCGGCAACCGGCCTGCGTTCGGCTGCGCGGCCTGCCAGTGGCGCCGAGCAGCGCGCGGACGCGGCCAAGCCCGCCACGGCACCACGCGACGAATGCCGCAACCGGACCGAGTTCGCGCTTTACCGTTGCATGCAAACCCAATGCGCACAGCAGCGCTGGGCCCAGCATGCCCAATGCAAGGCGCTGAAGTCCAGCGACGAGATCAACTGACGGCGCCGATCGATCCGTGATGAGACGGTGGCTGAGCGTAGGCCGAAGCGGCGATCGTTCGGCCTGCACCGATCGCCCTACACGCCTTCGGTCCTGATGCCTGCGGCGTCGCCCAAGCAACAGCAGCTTCGGCAAGCTCACGCGCGCGTGGCTTAGCTCCCGGTGCCGCGCTTGCTCGACAATCGGTCATGCATGTGAAGTCGCCAATGAAGTCGTCAAGATGGGTTTGGATCGCGGGCGGTACCGCGCTCTTGCTGTTGACCGCCTGGATGGGCCTGCAAATGTCGTCACGGCTGCTGCAGTCGCGCATCGTGGCAGCGCTCGGGCCGCGTGCCAGCGTCGGCACCATCGACCTTGGCTGGGCCGGCATCGAATTGCGAGACTTGCGCATCGCGGCGCCCGGCCTGAAGGGCTGGCCTGCGCAAGACGAACTGCGTGCGGCGCGCGTCACGGTGCGGCCGGATCTGCGCAACCTGTGGTCGCCAGGGGCGCATGCGCCATGGCGCGTCGCGAGCATCACCGTGCACGATGGCTATCTGTCGATGCTGCGCACCCGCGAGGGCAAGTTGCGGCTCTTGCCTTCGCTGCTCGAAACACCCAGCGCGTCAACCCAGGCACCGGCCAACGCGGGCACGAAAGCCAGCGACACCACGCTGACGATCGGTGCCATCCACCTCGATAACGCCGCGATCGATTTCTTCGACGGCTCGCTGAAGACCGCCACGCCGCACCGACTGCAACTGGCACAGCTCGACGCACGCGCCGGCCCTTTGGCATTGCCCGGGCTCGATCAAGCGATCGACATCGATCTCAGCGGCGTGCTCAAGGGCGTGCAGCACGACGGCCGGATTGCCATCCACGGCCAGCTGACGCCATCCACGCGCGACGCCAAACTCGCGGCGCAGTTCCATGGCATCGACATGATCGTGTTGCAGCCTTACCTGCTCAAGCTCAGCGAGGGTGGCATCCGGCGCGGCCAGCTCGATCTGTCGGTGCAAGCAACCGTTGCCAAGATGCAGTTGCATGCGCCGGGTGAAGTGACGCTGACCGGCCTGGAACTCAACAGCAGCAGCGGCCTGCTCAGCACCTTTGCCGGGGTGCCGCGGCAGGCCGTCTTGGCGGCGATGAGCCGCGATGGCCGCATCCAGGTGAAGTTCGCCCTCGATGGCCGGCTCGACGACCCCTCGTTTTCATTGAACGAAAGCCTGGCCACCCGGTTGGCATCGGGCCTGGCCGAATCGCTTGGCGTTAGCGTCCGCGGCGTGGTCGAAGGCGTTGGCAATCTGGTGAAGGGCCTGTTCGGCAAATGACGAAGCCACGATCACAGGCAAGCGCAGCCGGTGATCTCTGCGCCGCACCGGCACCTTGTTGAGGCCGTCGGCGATTTGCCAAAGCCGAACCGCCCGGCCGCTTCTTATTCGGGCTCACGCCCGTAGACGATGGACTGCACGACCCCTGCGCGAAATCGCACCGTGGCCATCAAATTGCCTTGCCCACGGTCATACAGCCACACATCCACCGGCTGACACGGTACCGCCAAGCTCGCAAAGGGCTCGGGTACGGCTTGCAAGCTCGGGCCATAAAAGACCGGAGCACAGTAAGAGTCTTGAAGCACGGGCGGGCCGCATTTGTGCAACACCGACAAGCGCGTGTCACCGACTCCGGCAATACGGCCATTGCAGCGCAAGGCTTCGGCGTGAACAGGCGGGCTAAGCCACCCCAGCGCGATGAAAGACAGAAGGCGAAGCATCTTCACGAACATCTCCCCGGCAAACCAATTTGCAGTTTGCACTGGGCCGTCCGCCGATGGCCTTCAGGCCGGCCCATGACCCCACGAAACGGCTGACTTCCAGATCAGGCTACCACGCCAACAGCTTCGTGTTGCACAAGCTCTTCATCATCGTCATCCACCAGCGTATCGGCGAACTCATCGCTGCTGCGCAGCGCTTCGACCATTTGCCGATGGTGTTCGATCTCGGCCTGCAAGACAGCGATGTGTCCTTTCAGCCGGTCGATCTGTTCTTTCAGCGGCTGCAACTCGGCCACCTCGCGGCGGGTTTGATGCAAGGCGCGGGTGGCCCGCTGCAATTCATCCGACTGGCGCGCCAGCAAGGCCACGCGGTCACGGTTTTCGCGCACCGCGTCGTTCAAGGTGCGATGCAGCCGCTCGAGGTCAAGCTGGTGTTGCTTTCGCAAAACCTCGGCGCGGTAGCGAGCAAAAATCCAGTAGACAAGGCCCAGAACCGCGAGCGTGACAACGATAAGAATGGCGAGTGCGGAAGACGACATCGGCGCTTTCTTCGGGTGACAACAGGGGCAAACCGGGCCTGCAAGACGTCCAGTCAGAGCAATGAGGAAGGCAGGCCGACTGCGAAACATTATCTCGAAGATGCGCGCCAAGTTTCAGAAGTTCGTCGCATGCTGATTCAATTGCGTAACCTTCGCCGATGTGCTTTACAGGTCATGTGGTGGCCCACACACTTGACATTGCCAGGATCGGAAGCCGCACTCTGCGATTCTTCAGTAACACCTCTTTCCGAAATCCATTGCCATGCTTGAGTTCTACATCCCCTCCATGAGCTGCGGCCATTGCGTCCAGTCCGTCAAACAGGCACTCCAGGCCGCCGATCCGCAAGCTCGCGTGGAAGTCGATTTGGCTTCGCATCAGGTGCGCGTTGACAGTCAGGCCGATCGTCAAAGTCTTGTCTCGGTGCTGAGCCAGGCCGGGTACGCGCCGCGCTGAATCGACGCAGGCCGCGGTGCATCAGCACCACGGCCTGGCTGATTCTTTCAAGCGCCTGCCAGCGGCCCCGGCGCGAACACCCGATACCATGGCGCCCTTGCCCGGCCCGGGCGCTCTCACGCCGCTGAACGCCCGATGAATTCCCCCCGACCGGTCAAATCTCCCCGCCTGGAATCCAAGGTATTCCTGTTGCTGCTGTCGGTCGTCACGCTGGCTTTTGGCTGGATCCTGCTGCCCTTTTTCGGCGCCGTTTTCTGGGGTGTCGTGATGGCCATCCTGTTTGCGCCGCTGCACCGCTGGCTTTTGCGCAAGCTCAAGCATCGGGGCACGCCGGCCGCTTTGCTGACGCTGGCGGTCATCCTCGTCATCGTCGTGCTGCCGCTTGCGTTCATCACGGCCTCGTTGGTCCAGGAGGGCTCGGTCGTCTACAAGCGCATCCAGAGTGGCGAGCTGAACTTCGCGCATTACTTCGGCCAGATCACCGCCGCGCTGCCCGAATGGGTGACCTCGCTGCTTGACCGCTTCGGCCTGGGCAAGCTCTCCGACCTGCAAGACAAGCTTAGCGCCGGCTTCACCGAAGGCAGCCAGGTCATTGCGACGCATGCACTGAACATCGGCCAGAACACCTTCGATGTGCTGGTGAGCTTTGTCGTGATGCTGTACCTGATGTTCTTCCTGCTGCGCGATGGCTCATCGCTGTCGCGGCGCATCAAGGACGCCATTCCGCTGAATGCCGAGCACAAGCGCGAGCTGTTCACCAAGTTCGCCACCGTCGTGCGGGCCACCGTCAAGGGCAACGTGCTGGTCGCGATCGCACAGGGCGCTCTCGGCGGGTTGGCACT
>CAXTCD010000006.1:0-5307 GCA_964242145.1 uncultured Rhizobacter sp. | reverse complement strand
ACTGTGGGTGCTGGGCATTCACGCCGCGATGCTGTGGGCGGTGCTGATGGCGTTTCTGTCGCTACTGCCGGCGGTCGGTGCCGGGCTGATCTGGGGCCCGGTTGCGATCTACTTTCTCGTCACCGGGCCGGTCTGGAAAGGCGTCGCGCTGATCGCCTACGGCGTGATGGTGATAGGCCTGGTCGACAACGTGATGCGCCCGGTGCTGGTGGGCAAGGACACCAAGATGCCCGACTACATCGTGCTGATCTCGACGCTCGGCGGGATGGCGATTTTCGGCCTCAACGGCTTCGTGATCGGGCCGGTGATCGCTGCGATGTTCATGGCCGTCTGGGACCTCTTCATCGTCGCCCAGGCGCAAGAGCGCAAGGCCGCCCGCGCCGAAGAATGACGGTCGCCCGACCCTGACACAGTAGTACCCTGACAACGTTCGCTACCGAGTTCACCGGCTGACGTCGTCAAGCCAGAGTCGCCAAGCCAGAGTCATCAAGCCAGACCCATTCACCGACGCCCCGCGTTCGCACATGCGCATATCCATCGCCCCCGGAGTTCGCCTCTACGTCGATATCGAAGGCCCGGGCCTGGTCCCGGACGGGCCATTGATGCGAAGCAAACCCACCCTCGTGCTGCTGCATGGCGGGCCGGGTTACGACCATTCGAGCTTCAAGCCAATCTTCTCCCGCCTCGCCGACATCGCGCAGATCGTCTACTACGACCACCGCGGCCATGGCCGAAGCGACAGGCGCCCGGCCAGCGAATGGACGCTCGACACGTTTGCCGACGACGTCGTGCACCTGTGCGATGCACTGGGCATCGTCCAGCCCATCGTGCTCGGCCAATCGTTCGGCGGGTTCGTCGCGCAGCGCTATCTCGAGCGCCACCCGGACCATCCTGCGAAGGTCATTCTGTCCAGCACCTCGCCGCACATGGCGATCGAACGCAAGTTGAAGATGTTCGGGCGGCTGGGCGGCGCAGCCGCCCGCGACGCCGCTGAGCGCTTCTGGCGATCGCCGGACGCCGCAAGCTGGAAGGTGTATGGCGAAGTCTGCCGCGCGCTTTACAACCCGGTGCGGCAGCCCAATGACGATGTCAGCCAGCGAACCCTGTTCAATGCCGACATCCTGTTCACCTCGGCCCGCGGCGAGCAACAAACGATGAATCTGTTGCCAGGGCTGGCGAAGGTTCGATGCCCGGTGTTGGTGATGGCTGGCGAACTGGACCCGGTGTGCCCACTTGACGATGCACGCGACATTGCTGCCGCACTCCCCGCCCGCTGGGGACGCCTGGAGACCTTCGCCAACGCAGGCCACGGCGTCTGGCGCGATCAGCCGGACGAAGCCATGGCGCTCTTGCGCTCGTTCATTCTCGAAAAGAGCTACGGCGCGTGACTGATTCAGCGGCTGATTCGGCCGCTGTTTTCAGCCACCGGTGCCCTGCACTTGTTTCAATGTCCGCCTGAGCCGCCCGGCGCGACACCGCCGGCCATTCCACCACTCGGCCTCGGTGGATTGAGCCCACCCGATTTCAGTTCTGAAGCCGAGTTCTTGCTGAACCCGGCGTGGGCCTGGGCAAAAGCCGCTCGCGCCCAACCCCGGCCAAGCCTCTCACTCACCAGTCGTTGACGACGATCTTCTGCGCCACCAGTTCACCATTCACCATTTCGCCTTCCACATTGACGGTGTGGCCGTTCAACGAGCTGGGGCCCAAATCGCGGAAGAAGGTGTGGCCGTCCCACTGAACCGTCAGCGTGCGGCCGTCGGCCATTGTCAGGATGAAGCAGGTCGCAGCCAGGTCGACCGACCCCACCGTACCCTGGCGCGCCACGGTCGCATTCGTCGGCTCGTCGCCGCAGGTCACCCGCGCCGCCGTCACGCCGGTTGAATTCAGTGCACCGGTCACGATCACGTAGGTGCCATCGCCCAGCGTGCGAGCGCTGCAACCGGTGACCATGGCCTGCGAGACGTCCACTGTCACACCCCGCACCTGGAAGCTTTGCACTGCGGCCTGGTAGCCGGTGATGTTGCCGCGCAATTCGGCATCGGGTTCATTGACACCATTTCGGACGGTGATCTCGGTTGCCTGGATCGTGCCGTCGGCCAGCACCCGGCCCCGAACGCGCACATAACCGCCGTTGCTCAAGGAGGAATACCCCGGTGAGAGTTGCACACCGGTATAGCGAATCAGGTAGCCATCGAGGCAAAACTGCTGGGCCGAAACGTCCAGGTCGCTCAGGGAACCGCTCATCAGCACGTCATCGCCGCTGGCACCCGGTTTCTTGATGCGGATTTGCGACGCTTTGACTTGCGGCGCTGCATCAGTGCCGCTCTGGCTGGTGGCCAAAGCCAGCACCGAAACCACCTTGTCTTGCGCGAGCGCCGTGTCGGACATCGATCCGAAGACCGCGGAAGACGAGTCGACGCTCAAATCACCGAGCTTGAAGCTGCCGGTTCCCAACGCGCTGACCAGGCCGGTGACCTTCAGGTATTTCGGCAAGGCGGTGAGGCGCTGGATGCGCGTGGCCTGAATCACGTAGCTGCCGCTCTGGCGAACGATCAGGCCATGGACGTCCACGGCATCTCCCACGGCCACCGCCGCGGTCGCATCGAAGCCGCCGAACTGCGTGACCGGCCCCAGCCACGAATTGGTGTTGAGCACGACCGGCTGACCCAGCACCATGAACGCACCGGCCATCCCCAGGCCGGTGACCCGGCCCGACACCGTCGCGCTGACATGCAGACGGGTCAGCGCGTTGCCTTCGGCGTATTCGGCTTCGACGCTGTCGCCGAGGCGCACCTCGCTGGTCACCTCAATGCCGGGCTCGATTTCTCGCATCGCCGGAATGCGGCTGTCGTCGTAGCGAACCCCATCGATGAAGACGCTGCCAAAGCCATTCACGGTACCGAGCGAATTTCCCACAGTGAGGCCTGAACCGCCTGAGCCCACGCCGCCGGATTCCTGGCTGCCGCCACAGGCCGTGGTCACAAGCAGCGCAGCAGCGCCCAGCAGTGCGGTGGCCCAGCCCGCGATGGATGGGTTCAGTTTCATCGAGTTCTCCTTGTGCGGGTACTGCGCTCGGGCGCCTTGGTGGACGCGCGTCGCTTAGGTGTCGACACCTCAGGCTCGGGATCGGCCGGCGCTTGAGGTTCGCTATAGAAATAAACGCCAAAACGCATGCGGTGCTGCGCCATCGGCTCGTCAAGGTTCGCGTCTTCATCGACGCAATGGGTGGCCTCGGTGACCAAGGCCTGGAACGCGTCGTTCCATGAGTCTCGTGCCATCTGGTGCAGGACTTGGATCGAGTCTTCACTCAACCCGTCGGCAAACACGCTCTGCTCCAGAAACGGATTGCGCCCGATGGTCAGGTTGTGCACCGCGGCTGACAGGTGGTCGGCCGCGTTGTGCGCAACCAGGGTCGTGATTTCATCGAGCTTGCGGCTCGGCGTGAACGAGGCACCCACCGGAACGACGACGTCGCCATCCAGCTGCACCAACTCCAGCCGCAGCAGCTCTTCCAGCACGGTGCGCGGATGCACGTCGACCGACACCTCGCGTGCCAGTGTCTCGAAAGTGGCACCCGGGCCGGTGCGCGGCAGTGATTTCGGCTCACCATCGCGCGAGCGATAGCGCCGCACCGTCAGCCAGCGCGTGAACACCTTCGATGCGATCGGAATGCCGCGGTGCGGCGTGGCCGAGCCCGGCTCGACGGCTTCATTTTCGAGTGCCCGCACGTCCTTGCGGTGAACCCCCGACAACACGCTGAGCGACGAGAAGCTGGCCTTGGAGCCGGCCCGCTCTAGCTCGACGCGCGCTGCAGCCACGAACACCGACTTCAGCATGTCCGCGAAAGCGCCATACGACACACCGTTGCGCACCAGCCAGCGCGCGATCGGAGCCATCACGACCGCTGATTCGCGCAGCGCCAGCGCCAAGCGATCTTCGCTGGGCGCGGTCAGGGAAGTTTGCGGCTCGGACGAGTCAGATTTCATGAATGAAGAACCAGCCCTTCTGCAAAGCCACGAGACATGCGACCCCACGCCATCGAGATACAAGCCTGCACCTTGCTTGCACAGCCACTCACCGCTTGCACAACTCGTCATACGTTAACGGTACAGCCGTCGACCTTAACAGTTCAAAGCCGGCCCGGCGCGGGGCGCTGCCCCACATGGAAACACAAGGTTTCAGCACGACCGTACGTAATCAAATCATTTTAGTGGGAATCCATCCCACTGCCGAGTCAAGGTTCATGACTGCGGGCAGCTGACGAAAAACTTCCAAGGCATCGATGCGGGCCATTTCCGTATTGGCTGGGTGCCCTCCTTCGGGTTTGCCGTCATCGCATCGCATCACACAAGCCTCGATGCGGCATGGCGTGTTCCAGTCGGCGCATTCAAGTTCACGCTCAGGGCAAGAGGGCTGCCGTCCTACATCCATGGGCTCCGTCGACCGATGGGCACCGGGTGGGCTTGCCACGAAACTTGCGCTCAAGACATTTCCCCCGCATTCACCACGCCTTCCCCACGGAGATACCCATGAACCCGAGATCGCTGCGCTTGTTGACCTGGGTACCGCTGGTGGCCGCAATGGCAGGTGCCATGTGGCTCAGCAATGCCGAATCGGCACTGCCTGATTCGAAAGAACTCGATGATGTACTGACCGCGCTCGTCAGTGAAGGTTCTATGAATAGCGCTCTTGGCAGAGTCCTTCCCGTGACCGACCTTCGCCCTTAAGAGCAGTTGCAGTAATCCTGCAGGAAAGGATTGCACGATGTCATCGGCATCCGACATTCGCCAATACACGCAGCGTTTGCTGCAGCAATGCAGCTGGGTGGCAAGCTTCACCGTGGCGCTGAACGCCAAAGGCTTGAACGCCGACCGCCAACTGTTAATGTTGCTCGGCTGCGAACTTTACGAAACCCTGCGCCATTTTTCTGCAGCCGAAGCCGCTGTCTACGCCTTCGAGAAATGGCCGCAGACGCATCGCTGATGCATGTGGCAACCCCTGGCCTTGGACTGCATGTCGGCCACATCGGTAAAGCCTGCCGAGGACACCTCTCATGCTGGCGCCTGACTGATTCTTGTCAGCGACGACCGCCTGCATGCCCGTCGCGGCCATGGCCTGCTCGCTGTGGTCATAGGGCGCCACCTTGGCGGCGGTCACCACATGGGTGCCACTCCACCAGGCCCAGCAGGCCCACCTGGGGAAGGCAACAACCCTGGGGGCGGCGATGAAGGACGGACTTGGCTGGATACGGGCAGACATTCAAAGACAGGGCGGTGGCGCGGTTGCTGCCGCCGCAGAGCGAAGCAA
>CAXTCD010000005.1:0-56209 GCA_964242145.1 uncultured Rhizobacter sp. | reverse complement strand
AAGTTCGGTGACAACGACACACTGGGAGCTTTGGTTGCGAATTTGATCGAAGCCGATGCGCTGATCATCTTGACCGATCAGAAAGGTTTGTATTCCGCCGATCCACGCAAGGATGCTTCCGCCCGCTTCATTCACGAAGCCCAAGCGGGTACGGCCGACTTGGAGCGCATGGCGGGTGGGGCAGGTTCCAGCCTTGGGCGAGGCGGAATGATCACCAAGGTATTGGCCGCAAAGCGCGCCGCAAGCAGTGGCGCATCAACGGTGATCGCTTGGGGTCGCGAGCCCGACGTGTTGCTACGGCTGGCCCATGGTGAGTCGATCGGAACGGCACTGACGGCATCGACGCCCAAGATGGCCGCTCGGAAACAGTGGATGGCCGATCATCTGCAGATGCGCGGGGCGGTGGTCATTGATGCTGGCGCGGTGATCAAGCTGCGCGATGAAGGCAAGAGTTTGTTGCCCATCGGCATGTTGGAAGTGTTTGGCGAGTTCATCCGCGGCGATGTGATCGCCGTTAGAGATATCAGCGGGCAGGAAGTCGCTCGCGGGTTGGCCAATTACGCCAGCTCAGAAGCGCGCTTGATCGCGAGAAAGCCATCCACGGAATTCGAGAGGCTATTGGGATTCGCTGCCGAGCCTGAAATGATTCACCGCGACAACCTGGTTTTGACCTGATCGACGCCTGCGAAAGCCTCATCGGTTGTTGGAGCGAATTATTCCTTAGGCTCGTCTTGTGATTCCGGCGGAAAGCTCAGAGAACCCGGTTCAGTTGGTGAGGCTTCGTCACGATGATGAGGCCTTACCCCAGCCCTCAAATACCGGTTGTGGTGATTGCCGCGAGGAAGAAATCGCGCCAGTTCAGTGAGCGCCATTTGGTAGACATCGCGCTTGAATTCGATCACCAATTCCAGCGGAACCCAGTATTCATTCCAGCGCCAAGCATCAAATTCGGGATGATCGGTTGCTCGGAGATTCATATCGCTGTCGCGGCCCGTAAGCTGCAGCAGAAACCATATTTGTTTTTGGCCGCGGTAATGACCGCGGGCATCACGTCTGATGAAGTGGTCAGGCACTTCGTAACGAAGCCAGTCTCGTGTGCGCGCGACGATGCGAACATGGTCAGGCAGCAGCCCCACCTCTTCGTGGAGTTCGCGGTACATCGCCTGCTCAGGCGTTTCGCCGTATTTGATGCCCCCTTGCGGGAACTGCCAGGAATGGGTGCGGATTCGTTTGCCCCAGAAAACCTGGTTCCGGGTATTGAGCAGGATGATGCCGACGTTGGGTCTGAACCCCTCGCGGTCGAGCATAATCAACCTCAAATTTCTCTAGTTGTAATCATTATTGCACCGGCCACGCGGGAATCAACCCGCTGCTTTCCCCAAAGCGATGCCGTTGACCTCCTTCTTCTGTCTTTTGCGGTCTACCGCGTCCCAATATGAAAGCCTCCCAGTTTTTCATTTCAACTCTCAAGGAAGCACCTGCTGACGCAGAGGTGGCAAGCCACAAGCTGATGATGCGCGCCGGTTTCATCAAACGCCTGGGTGCCGGCATTTACAGCTACATGCCGATGGGGCTGCGGGTGATTCGCAAGGTTGAAGGGATCATCCGTGAAGAGATGAATCGCGCGGGGGGCATTGAATTGCTGATGCCCGTCGTGCAGCCTGCAGAACTCTGGCAAGAAACGGGGCGGTTTCAGAGCATGGGACCGGAACTGCTGCGGGTTCAAGACCGGCATGAGCGCGATTTCATCATCCAGCCGACCTCCGAAGAGGTCGTTACCGACATTGCTCGCCAAGAGTTGCGCAGCTACCGGATGCTGCCGAAGAATTTCTATCACATCCAAACCAAGTTTCGGGACGAACGCCGGCCGCGTTTTGGTGTGATGCGTGGGCGAGAGTTCACGATGAAGGATGCCTACTCTTTCGATCGTGATGCCGAAGCGGCGGGCAAGAGCTACGACGCGATGTATGGCGCCTATGTGCGCATCTTTCAGCGCCTGGGCTTGACCTTCCGCGCGGTCGCGGCCGACACCGGGGCCATCGGCGGCGATCGATCGCATGAGTTCCAGGTGATTGCGGACACCGGTGAAGATGCGATCGTGTATTGCCCGACATCGGACTATGCGGCCAACGTTGAACTCGCCGAGGCCCTGCCGCCAACGGCGCCCCGTGCTGCGGCAAGCCAAGCGCTGCGCAAGGTGCCTACGCCGGGCAAAAGTACCTGCGAAGACGTCGCTGCGCTGCTGGGGGTGCCGCTGTCGCAGACCGTCAAATCGATCGTGTTGGCGACCGATGAAAAGACGGAGAACGGTGACGTCAGCAAGACGGTGCTGTGGCTGCTGCTGATTCGCGGCGACCACTCCCTCAATGAGGTCAAGGTTGGCAAGTTGCCGGGTCTGAAGAGTGGCCATCGTTTTGCCACCGCGGCTGAAATCGAAGCCCATTTCGGTTGCAAGCCCGGTTACCTGGGACCGATCGGTTTGAAGGCACCGGTGAAGCTGATCGCCGACCGCACTGTGGCCGCGATGAGTGACTTCATCAGCGGCGCCAACGAACTCGATGCTCACTTGACCGGCGTGAATTGGGGCCGCGACCTTCCGGAGCCGGAAGTGGCAGATCTGCGCAATGTGGTGGAAGGTGATGCGTCCCCAGACGGCAAGGGGGTGCTGGTAATGCAGCGGGGCATCGAAGTCGGCCATGTGTTCTATCTCGGCACGAAATATTCGAAAGCCATGAACGCGAACTATCTCGACGAAAACGGCAAACCCCGGTTGCTGGAGATGGGGTGCTATGGGATTGGCGTGACACGCATTCTGGGCGCGGCAATCGAGCAGAACCACGATGATCGCGGCATCGTCTGGCCGCTCGCCATGGCACCTTTCGCGGTCGTCATTTGTCCGATCGGTTATGACCGCTCGGCAGAGGTCAAGGCGGCGGCTGACAAGCTGCACGAAGAGCTGCAGGCACAAGGCGTTGACGTGATGCTGGACGATCGGGGCGAGCGCCCCGGCGCGATGTTTGCCGATTGGGAGTTGATCGGCGTGCCGCACCGGGTGGTGCTGTCTGACCGTGGCCTGAAGGACGGCAAGGTCGAATATCAAGGCCGACGCGATGCGCAGGCCACGCCGGTGGCTGTGGCGGAAATCGGCGGCTTCCTGAAGGGCCAGCTCGCTTCATGAGCCTCGGGGAGGGGAGTGCGCGGCGGCGGCTGCTTGGCGCTGCGCTGCTGTCTCCGTCGTTGCTGGCCCCGACATCGCCGGCCTGGGCGGGGGCTCAGGTCGAAGAGCCTTTGGCAGACTCTGTGCGCTCAGCCTTGTCGGCAGCCATCGCCAACAGCGCACCGCCCAAACCTGTCTTTCCGACGATGGAAACCCGGCTGGTCTATTTGAAATGGCTTGGCGAGATGAGTGCGCGTCTGCAAAAGCGCAAGGCCGAGCATGTGACGCGCCTCGAGTTTCTGGAGACCATCTGGTATGAAAGCGCGCGTGCCGGATTGGAGCAATCGCTGTTGCTCGGCTTGGTGCAGGTGGAGAGCGGCTTTCGCAAGTACGCGATCAGCAGCGCAGGCGCGCGTGGCTACATGCAGGTGATGCCGTTCTGGGCCCGCGTGATTGGTGATGGCGACAGTGGGCGGCTCTTTCACATGCAGACCAACCTGCGTTTCGGCTGCGTGATCCTGCGCCATTACCTTAACCTGGAGCGAGGTGATCTGTTTCTGGCTCTCGGTCGCTACAACGGCAGCCGGGGTCGGGCCGAATATCCGGATCTCGTGTTCGGAGCACGCAAGAACTGGATCTTCAAGCCTGACTGAACGCTTGGTCGTTCAAAGCCCGTTCCACGGCTTGGGCTGTGCCTGCGCAATACCCAGCAAGGCGAGCACTCGTTCTACTGTGTCATCGACCAGATCGTCGATGGTCAACGGGCGGTGATAGAAGGCTGGCAACGGCGGGAACACGATCCCACCCATCTCGGTCACCGCCGTCATGTTGCGCAGATGAGCGAGGTTGAATGGCGTTTCCCGCACCATCAACACGAGGCGGCGCCGCTCCTTCAGCGTGACATCCGCCGCACGGCTCAATAGGTTGTCGGACAGCCCATGTGCCACCGATGCAAGCGTCTTCATCGAGCAGGGCGCGATGACCATGGCATCACTGGCAAACGAGCCGCTGGCGATGGCGGCGCCGACGTCCGCAGGGTTGTAGGCCGTGTCGGCCAATGCCTCCAGCGCTTTGCGATCCAGCCCCAACTCATGGTGCACGTTGAGCACCCCGGCCGGGCTTGCAACCAAATGGGTTTCGCGGCCGATGGCTTTCAGGCGCTGCAACAAGCGGATGCCATAGATCGCACCTGTTGCGCCGGTGATGCCGACGATGACGCGGCTCGCCGGGCCAGATGCGAGATCAGGCATTGAACTCAGGCCGGGCTGCCTAGCACTTGCTGCAGTTCGCCAGCCTGGTACATCTCCGTCATGATGTCGGAGCCACCGACGAATTCGCCGTTCACGTACAGCTGCGGAATGGTCGGCCAACTGGCGTAGTCTTTGATGCCCTGGCGCACGGCCTCGTCTTCCAGCACGTTGAAGGTCTTCAGGTCGGTGACGCCACAAGATTTCAGAATCTGAATGGCGCGGCCCGAGAAGCCGCACATCGGAAACTGCGAGGTACCCTTCATGAAGAGCACGACCCGGTTTTGTTTGACGAGGTCATCGATGCGTTGTTGAACGTCGCTCATGGTCGAAATCCGGTCATCCCGGTGAGGTCAATGGAATAGTCGAGGTTATACGGCAAACCGACGCCGCTCGAACACTTCGCCGCACATGCCCTTGCGCGGCATCAGAATGAATACGAAGCACCCAGCTGCAGCACGGGTGACCAGCGCACATCGCGCAGCGTGTCGTCGAGCGATGAGCTGCTGTTGAGCACGCGGCCTAACCTCACCGCGCGTGGGCTCGATGCCATCAACCCGAAATCGGCCGAGATGCCCCAGCCGCCTTTGTTCGACAGGCCGGTATAGCCCACGCCCAGGTAGGTAGTGGCCCCGTTTTCCGAGGCGATGTCAGGCAAGGCAAGAGGTGCATCGCGGCGCTCGATGCCGCTCAGGCCATTGCTGGCTGAGTTGCCCCAGAGCGTTGCGCGCGTGCCCAGCAGAAGGCCGCTGGTTGCCCGCAGGCCACCTTCGCTGCCCAGGCCCAGCGGCGAGTTGAAGTAGTAGTCGCCCATCATGCTCAGGCTGTGGATGCGCGGGCCATCGCGGCCGCTGTCGTGATGGCGGTTGCCGATTGCCGTGCCGAGCATCAATCGGCCTTGCAACTGGTTTGGCATTCGATCCACATCGTTCAACCGAAGCCCTTCGCCACCTAACGCATGGCCTGAGCTGACGCTCAAGATCAGCATGGTGGCACACATCGACACGGTCTGGCGCATGAGCACTCTCCTCGTTCGCGGGCGGCTTGTGATCTCGGCTGACGCGATGGCGGAGCAAGCGCGTGACCTTGATTCGATGCTACGCCGCTTGCCGTGCCGTACGTGTAATCAGTTCAGGCCTCATGCGCGAGGCTTGTCCATCACCCGGCCAAGCTGAACGGCGTGGAAACCGAGCCCAGGTTTCAAGCCCATTGGCCGCCAGTGCAGCGCGCATGGCCGGCCAGGTCGTTTCGGGTCGATATCTGGGTGAACTGCGCGGCGCGCAGCAATTCGGTGACGGCTTCGGCCTGGTCGTAGCCATGTTCAAGCAACAGCCAGCCGCCCGTTTGGAGATGAGTGGATGCGCCCGCCACGATGGCGCGAAGCGCATCGAGCCCATCGCCGCCAGGCGTCAACGCGAGCAGTGGCTCATGACACAGTGCCGGCAGGTGCGCATCGTCGCCAGCGATGTAGGGTGGGTTGCTGACGATCAGATCGAAGCGGCGGTCGGCGACCGATTGCCACCAGTCGCTGAGCAGCCATTGAACGCTCAATCGCAAATCCTGCCCGTTCTGTTGCGCGATGGCCAGGGCCTGCGGGCTGGCATCGAGTGCGGTAACTTCGGCTTCAGGCCGGCGGTGTTTGATGGCCAGGGCGATCGCACCGCTGCCGGTGCCCATGTCCAGCACTTGAGCGATCGGATTGGAGAGCTGGCCGTCGCCGAGCAAATACAGCGCCCAATCGACCAGGGTCTCGGTATCGGCCCGGGGGATCAGGACCGCCGGTGACACGTGCAGCTTGAGGCCGTGGAACTCTTTCTCGCCCAGAAGATAAGCGAGCGGCTCGCCCTGAGCGCGCCGGGCAATCCAGTCGGCAAGGCGTGCGGCCTGATCGGCGGAAAGCGCCGCGTCGTCATGTGCGACCAACCAGCTGCGTGATTGCCCGGTCACGGCCGCCAGCAACAACTGGGTGTCGAGGCGATCGATGCCTGCTTTGCGCGCGGCTGCCATGCCTGCGCTGATGCTCCCCAGCTCGCCAGCGGTTGGATTTGTCTCAGCCATTGCGGCCTTCGAGTTCGGCGAGTTGCTCGGCGCCACGGGCGGCCTGTAAAGCGGCGAGCACGTCATCGAGGTCGCCTTCCATGATCGATTGCAGCTTGTACAGCGTCAGGTTGATGCGGTGATCGGTCAGTCGGCCCTGGGGGAAGTTGTAGGTGCGGATGCGGTCACTGCGATCGCCGCTGCCGATCAGCCCCTTGCGGGTCGCCGCTTCCTTGGCTGCGCGTTCGCTGCGGTCTTTCTCGCGCAGACGCGCGGCCAGCACCGCAAGCGCCTTGGCCTTGTTGCGGTGCTGCGACCGGTCGTCCTGGCATTCGGCAACGATGCCCGTGGGCAAGTGCGTGACGCGAATCGCGCTGTCGGTCTTGTTGACGTGCTGCCCACCGGCGCCGCTGGCACGGAAGGTGTCGATGCGCAACTCGGCCGGGTTCAGCTGGATTTCTTCGGCTTCGTCGGGCTCGGGCATCACGGCTACCGTGCAGGCGCTGGTGTGAATGCGGCCCTGCGTTTCGGTGGTCGGCACGCGCTGCACGCGGTGGCCGCCGGACTCGAATTTGAGCCGCGCATAGACATCGTCACCGGTCACACGCAGCACCACTTCCTTGTAGCCACCGAGGTCGGACATGCTTTCCGACATCAGCTCGGTGCGCCAACCCAGGCGCTCGGCATGGCGCACATACATGCGCAGCAGATCGGCGGCGAACAACGCTGATTCATCGCCACCCGTGCCGGCACGAATTTCAAGGAACGCGTTGCGGTCGTCGTCGGGGTCGCGTGGGAGCAGGGCGGTTTGCAGTTCAGCATGCAGGCGTTCGATGTCGCGCTCGGCCGAGGTGACCTCCTCTTGCGCCATCTCGGCCATGTCAGCCATATCGGCATCAATCAGCATCTCGCGCGCTGAGGCCAGATCGCGCTCGCGCTGTTCGTACTGGTGAAAGCGTTGAACCAGCGACGCCACTTCCGCATGTTCGCGCGTCAAGCTGCGAAAGCGGTTCATGTCGCTTGCGACTTTCGGATCGGCCAGCGTGGCGTCAAGCTCGGTCAATCGCATGCCGAGGCGCTCGAATTGCTGGCGAAGGGAATCTTTCATGCAGGCTCCAAAGGGGATGCGGAGCCAGGGCGCACGAGCTTCAGAGCCCGTTGCACGCGCACGCTCCGCCGGTCAGGCGGTGGCGTCGCTGCGAAGCTAACGCTGATCGTCGGCGGGGTTGCGGGCGCTGCCGCGCAGGAACAGGCGTGACACCGTCTGGGTGAGTTGGGCGCGGTGTTCGCCATCGGCCGAATGCAGCTCGGCCAAAGTGCCGTGCAGCATCTTTTGCGTCAGGCCTCGCGACAACGCGTCGAGTACGGCATCGATGCTTTCGCCTTTGGCGAGCAGCTTGCGCGCGCGGGCGATCTCAGCGGCGCGCCAATCATCGGCTTGCGCATTCAGCGCCTGGATCAGCGGCACGGTGCCGCGCTGGCCCATCCAATGAACGAAGTTCTGCACGCCGGTCTCGATGATGGCTTCGGCCTGCTGTACGGCGGCCTGGCGCTTCTCGCCAGCAGTCTGAACAAGTGCCGAGAGGTCATCGACGGTGTACAGGTAGACATCTGACAGGCGCGCGACTTCCGGTTCAACGTCACGCGGCACCGCCAAGTCGACCACGAACATTGGGCGGTGCTTGCGCGCCTTCAATGCGCGTTCAACGGCGCCGAGGCCAATGATCGGCACCGCGCTGGCGGTGCAGGAAATCACCGCATCGAACTCGCCCAAGCGGGCGGGCAAATCGGTCAGGCGAAGCGCTTCGGCGCCAAAGCGGTTGGCGAGTTTTTGGCCGCGCTCCAGTGTTCGGTTAGCCACCGCCATTGCGCGTGGGTTGCGTGCAGCAAAGTGCGTGGCGACGAGCTCGATCATTTCGCCCGCTCCGACAAACAGCACCTTGGTGTCGCGCAGGTCTTCGAAGAGCTGCGAAGCCAGCCGCACTGCGGCCGCGGCCATGCTGATCGAATGGGAGCCGATTTCGGTGGACGTGCGAACGTCTTTCGCGACCGCAAACGAGCGCTGGAACATCTGATGCAGCGTGGTGCCCAGCGTGCCGGCGGTGCTGGCTTCGCGCACCGCCTGCTTCATCTGGCCGAGGATCTGCGGCTCGCCCAGCACCATGGAATCGAGGCCGCTGGCCACACGGAAGGCATGACGTGCTGCGGCGCCGTTTTCCAGCACATAGGCATGGTTCATCAGTTGCTGGCTGTCCACGCCGCCCAGGCCAGCCAGCCATTCAACGGCCGGCTTCAGCAAGGCCGGGTCGGTGGCGCAATACAGTTCGGTGCGGTTGCAGGTCGACAGCAAAGCCACTTCCGGCGCGGCGGGTGCGCGGGTCACGCGCTCGCGAAAGCCCTGCAATGCCGGTGCAATTTGCTCGAGCGTGAACGCAAACCGGCCGCGCAAATCCAGCGGCGCGGTCGTGTGATTCAAGCCCAAGGCAAAAACGCTCATGCTCCGATTATAAAATTCATCGGCACTTCTGCCTTAAACCGTATTTGGCAGGGTATTCGCTGAATACGCTCGCCATCTGACGAAATCACAGGGAGCAACTTCATGGGCATGCTGGACGCACTGTGGCATGTGCTGAATTTGTTCGCGCCCGCGGTCGCGGTCGGCGCGCTGGCTTCGGCTTTGACCAAGCTGCTTTGGCGCAAGGAGTTGCGAGCGAGTTCATGGCTAAGGATGTGGGCCTGGTCCGCGGTGGCAGGAGGTTTCGCTGCACTGGGGGCCGTGGTCGTGCTGGGGCACGATGGCCAGATGCTGGGTTATGGTGCCTTGGTGCTTGCCTGCAGCTTGGCGCTTTGGTGGTCCAGCTTTGGGCCGGGCCGGCGTTGACAGTTCGGCGCATCGGCTGACGCCCGGCGGCGGTCATCGACCGCCGGGATCTTCGAGCTTCACGCGACCAGTTCGGCGCTCGGGCTGTCACTCATCACGACTTCGGCCCGCAACGAGTGCGGATAAGCCTCGGTGATCGTCACATCGATCATCTGGCCGATCAGTCGCGGCTGGCCTTTGAAGTTGACGATGCGGTTGCACTCGGTGCGGCCCATCAACTCGGTGGCGTCCTTGCGTGAGCGGCCTTCGACGAGGATCTTCTGCACCGTGCCAACGCGTGATTGACCGATCCGGCGCTGGCTGTCTTCGATCACCGCTTGCAGATGCTGCAGGCGCTTGAGCTTCACTTCCTGCGGCGTGTCGTCAAGCAGCGCAGCGGCGGGTGTGCCGGGGCGGGCGCTGTAGACGAAGCTGAAGCTCGAGTCAAAGCCGACATCGTCGATCAGCTTCATCATCTTGTTGAAGTCGTCTTCGGTTTCGCCAGGGAAGCCGACGATGAAGTCGCTGGAGAGGCTGATGTCGGGCCGCACGGCGCGCAGCTTGCGGATCGTGCTCTTGTATTCCATCGCGGTATAGCCGCGTTTCATCGCCATCAAGATGCGGTCACTGCCGTGCTGCACCGGCAGATGGAGATGGTTCACCAGTTGCGGTACGCGGGCGTAGACATCGACCAGGCGCTGGGTGAATTCGTTCGGGTGGCTGGTCATGTAGCGCAGGCGCTCGATGCCAGGAATCTCGGCCACATATTCGATCAGCAACGCGAAGTCGGCGATGTCGGCCGTGCCGCCCATCGCGCCGCGATAAGCGTTGACGTTCTGCCCGAGCAGGGTGATTTCCTTGACGCCCTGGGCCGCCAGGCCGGCCACTTCGACCAGCACATCATCGAACGGGCGCGAGACTTCTTCGCCGCGCGTGTAAGGCACGACGCAGTAGCTGCAGTACTTGGAGCAGCCTTCCATGATCGAGACGAAGGCGGTCGCCCCGTCGACGCGCGCTGGCGGCAAGTGATCGAACTTCTCGATCTCCGGGAAGCTGATGTCGACCTGCGGCCGGTGCTCGTAGGCGCGCCTGGCCAGCATTTGCGGCAGGCGATGCAGCGTTTGCGGGCCAAAAACGAGATCGACATAAGGCGCGCGTTGAATGATGGCCGCGCCTTCCTGGCTGGCCACGCAGCCACCCACGCCGATCAGCACGCCCTTGGCCTTCAGGTGCTTCACCCGGCCGAGGTCGCTGAACACCTTTTCCTGCGCCTTCTCGCGCACCGAGCAGGTGTTGAACAGGATCAGGTCGGCCTGCTCCACATCTGTCGTCGGCTCATAGCCATCGGCGGCGGCCAGCACGTCGGCCATCTTGTCCGAGTCGTACTCGTTCATCTGGCAGCCAAAGGTCTTGATGAAGACCTTCTTCGAAATCGAAACGGGGTTCGTCATGGCGGCGCCCTCAGGGCTTGGTCCAGGTCTGGGCGACCGGGTCGAAAGCCCAGCTTTGTGCTTGCTCCAGCGAGGTCGGCCAGGGCTTCACCGAGATCTCTTCCTTGCGAAGCAGCCACACGTCATGCACCAGACCGGCGGCGTCGATGGTGTAGTTGGTGACCGCCTGGGTGCCAGCGATGGAGGCCGACATCACGAGCAGGTTGTTTCCACCGCGAATGCGTGAGCCCGGTGACAGCCGCGCAGGCGAGCCGTTGAGCGTGATTTCAGGCGGGTTGCCGAACACGATCGTTCCCCGCAAGGCGTTTTGGGGAAAGCCCCGCACGACTTGAGCGGCAACGGGCAATGAGATAGCGAGGGTTGCCGCAGCGGCGGCGAGACAGCGGTACATGGTGTTGATCCAGTGGCTGTTGAAGGGCAGAGCGATCCGCGAGACCTTGGTCGGCGGATCGTCCAGAGCGGGCTGGGATTGTAGATCGCGCCCCTCTGGCGGCACGGGTTTCCGCAGTGGCCGAATGCCTGATGCATTGGCTGATGCAACGGTTGTTGCAACACCGTTGTGCGTGAGGGTCACACCGTGTCGAACAGGCGCCAGGCGAGTGGCTGGCGATGTGGGTGATGTGGAAATGTGCCTGCACCACCGGCGCGGCCGAAAGCTGCGCCGGCCCTTCAGGCAACCGCTTTGGCCGCCTGCCAGGCGCCGACGAACTCGCGTGCGCGTTGGGCTACGTCGCTGGCCGTCATGCCCGGCTTGAACAGCTGCGTGCCGATGCCAAAGCCGGTCGCGCCTGCGGCCACCCAGCTGCCAATGGTGTCGACACTGACGCCACCCACTGGCCAGAGCTCGGTGCCGTTGGGCAAGACCGATTTGAACGCTTTCAACCCCGCCGTGCCGATGGCTTCAGCCGGAAAGAGTTTCAGTGCATGCGCGCCGGCCTTCAGCGCGCTGAACGCTTCCGAGGGCGTGGCCACGCCGGGGGCGCAGTACATGCCTGATTGCCGGGCGCGGGCAATGACTTCCAGATCGCAGTTCGGCGACACCATCAACTGCCCGCCGGCCTCGCGCACCTGCTCGACGTGTTCCGTGCTCAGCATCGTGCCGCCGCCCACCAGCGCATCGGCCGGTGCGAGCTGTGTCAGCGTGCGGATGCAGGCGATCGCGCCGGGGCGGTTCAGCGGCACTTCCAAAAGGCGAAAGCCGGCGTCGAGCAACGCGCGGCCGATGTCGGCAGCCTCGTCGGGCTGCAGGCCGCGCAGGATCGCGACCAGCGGCAATTCGGGGAGGCGGAAGGTGGGGAGGATGTGGGTGCTGCTCATGGATTCGATCATTGCTTCGCGGAAGACGGAACGAGCTGGGCCAGCGCGGCGAGATAAGCCCGGCGCGGGTCAAGCGCGCGCACCTCGACGCCCAACAACGCGCCCGCCTTCGCATAGTGCGCGGCCAGCGCGGGTGAGCCGATCAGCGTGACGGTCTTTGGCGCATCGGTGGCCTGAGCCCGAATGCGGTCGTGCCATTCGACACCGATCAGCAAGCCACTGAGAAAGGAGTGGGCTTCGCCGGATGGCATCGCGCCGCCGACCACGCGAGCCCGGCAGCTGAACAAGGCGTTCGACAGCGCTTGCTGGCTGGCGGCGCGAAAGCCGGCTTCGAAAGCCGAGGGCGACTCCGAATGCTCACGCATCAGCGATGACAAGGTGCCATGCGCACTCAGCAGCGCAAACAATTCGCCGGTCATGTAAGTGAAGAAGCGGGTGATGCGGCCCGCTTTCAGCTCGACCCATTTGCTGTGAGTGCCAGGCAGCACGAACCAGCCGTCGCGCTGGCCAAGCGCAATGGCGCCCAGCAACTGGGTTTCTTCGCCGCGCATCACGTCGATCGCGCCGGCTTCACCACGCCAGCGGTAGCCGGGCGCAATCGCGGCAGTGCGCTTCAGCGTTGGCGCGTCGACCTGGATCAGATGCTGGCCGAGTTGATCGAGCGGCACCTGTGTGTCGAGGTAAGGCGCCTCGCGCCAGCCTTGGGCAGCACCGACCATGCCCGACATCACGATGACTGTGTCGGCATCAACGCCCGGCAGCCGGGTCAGCGCGTCGCCCAGCGCAGCTTCGAAGCGGCCCTGGGCTGCAAGCATGCCTTGGTCATCCGCGATCTCCGCAGTGCAAACGCCATCGGCATTGAGCGCATAGGCGCGGCGGTTGGTCGTACCCCAATCGATGCCGACGAGCGCGGTGCGTGATGAAGTCATGGAGGGTCCGGAGCGTTGAGGGGCCGCAATGCCGCCCAATGCAGCGGCATATCTGGATTTCAATAATCATACAATATAGGGCTGTGGAGGTTTGGGCGCTCACCTTCCATTCCCTCATAGACTCCCGGGATGCGACTGCCTCGTGCCGATGATCTGCGAATGAATTCACACCCCGCTGCTGCGACCTATTCGGGACGCAACCTGCATGGCCAGGTGGTCCACGAATTGGGGCGTCGCATCGCTGGAGGCGACTACCCGCCCGAGCAGGTGTTGCCGAACGAAGAAGAGCTGTGCCTGCAGCTGGGTGTCAGCCGCACGGCGCTGCGCGAAGCGGTGAAGGTGCTGGCGGCCAAGGGGCTCGTCGAGTCGCGCCCGCGGATCGGCACCCGCGTGCGTGCGCGTCAAGCCTGGAACATGCTCGACCCTGACGTGCTCGCCTGGCGCTGCGCGACCGGTCCGGATTCGCAGTTCCTGCTGCACCTGACCGAAATGCGCGAGATCTTCGAGCCCGCCGCGGCGGCGCTCGCAGCGCGCAACCGCACGCCAGCGCAACTGGCTGACATCGAGGCGGCCTATGAAGCGATGGCTGCGGCCCAGACCATTGCCGACTGGGTGCGCGCCGATCTCGCTTTCCACCGCGCCGTTCTGGAGGCGACGAACAACCCGCTGCTGATTCCGCTGGCGGCCATGACCGGCTCTGCGCTGGAAACCTTGCTGGGCATGACGGCTCGCACCGCGCGAGATTTCCGCATGGCCTTGCCCGACCACGGCAAGGTGCTCGATGCGATTCGCACCGCCGACGAGCAGACCGCCTTGCACCGCATGGCGGGCCTGCTGTCGGACACCCGCGCGTTGATGCAGCGTGGCGAAATATTGCCGCCGTGACATCTCCGGGTTAAGGCCTGGTGCGAGCGAAAGGCGCTGCTGCGTCGACGCAACGCTCGGCGATAGGCGGCTACACCGGCTTCAAATGGCCGCGGCGGCCAAACCCATTTGTATTATGATAATTTTTGCCTGCCGCCCACGATTGTTTTCCTCATGACCGACCCGACCCAGCCCAAGAAGAAAAGCCGTTCCTCCCACTGGTTTTCTGGCACCAGCAAAGACAACTTCATCCACCGCAGCTGGATGAAAAGCGAGGGCCTTCCGAACGACACCTTTGACGGCCGGCCGGTCATCGGCATCTGCAATACCTGGAGCGAGCTGACGCCTTGCAACCAGCACTTCCGCCAGATCGCCGAGCGGGTGAAGCACGGCGTGCTTCAGGCGGGGGGCGTGGCGGTGGAGTTTCCGGTGTCCTCGCTCGGCGAGACGCTGATGCGCCCGACCGCGATGCTGTATCGCAACCTCGCCAGCATGGACGTCGAAGAAGCCATTCGTGCCCATCCGCTGGACGGTGTCGTGCTGCTTGCCGGCTGCGACAAGACCACGCCGGCCACGCTGATGGGCGCGGCCAGCGTCGACTTGCCGACGATCATGGTCTCGGGCGGGCCGATGCTCAACGGCCGCTACCGTGGTCAACCGATCGGCTCGGGCACCCACGTCTGGAAGTTCTCCGAGGCGGTGCGCGCCGGTGACATGACGCAGGCTCAGTTCGATCAGGCCGAGAGCTGCATGTCGCGCTCGGCCGGCTCATGCATGACGATGGGCACGGCCTCGACGATGGCCAGCCTGGTCGAAGCGCTGGGCGTCACCTTGCCGACCAATGCGGCCATTCCGGCCGTCGACTCGCGCCGCTTTGAGCTGGCGCAACGCACCGGCCGCCACATCGTGGACCTGGTCAAGCGCGACGTGCGCCTGTCGCAGGTGATGACGCGCCAGGCCTTCGAGAACGCGATCCGCGTTTGCGGTGCGATCGGCGGCTCCACCAACGCGGTGGTGCATTTGCTGGCGATGGCTGGCCGCATGGAAGTGCCGTTGACGCTGGACGACTGGGACAAGCTCGGTCGTGGCATCCCGACGATCCTGAACCTGATGCCATCGGGCAAGTACCTGATGGAAGATTTCTATTACGCCGGCGGCTTGCCGGTGGTGATGAAGCGCCTGCTCGAAGCGGGCCTGCTGCATGGCGACGCGATGACTGTCAACGGCCACACGATCGCCGAGAACGTGGCCGATGCCGAATGCTTCGATGACGACGTGATCCGCCCGCTCGACAAGCCCCTGATGGCCGAAGGCGGCCTGGCGGTGTTGCGCGGCAATCTGGCGCCGCTGGGTGCGGTAATCAAGCCGTCGGCGGCCACGCCGTCGCTGATGTCGCACACCGGCCGCGCGGTGGTGTTCGAGAGCATCGAGCACTACAAGGAACGCATCGAAGACCCGGATCTCGACATCACCCCCGACTCGATCATGGTACTGAAGAACTGCGGCCCGAAGGGTTACCCCGGCATGGCCGAGGTCGGCAACATGGGCCTGCCACCGAAGCTGTTGAAGCTGGGCGTGACCGACATGGTCCGCATCTCCGATGCGCGCATGAGCGGCACCGCCTACGGCACCGTCGTGCTGCACACCGCGCCCGAAGCCGCGGCCGGTGGGCCGCTGGCGCTGGTGCGCGATGGCGATGAGATCACGCTGGATGTACCAGGCCGTGCGCTAACGCTGCATGTGAGCGATGCCGAATTGGCCGAGCGCCGCCTGCTGTGGAAGGCGCCGGTCTTCCCGATGTCGGGCTATGTGCGCCTGTACGTCGACCATGTGCTGCAGGCCGACCAGGGGGCTGACTTCGACTTCCTCGTTGGCTGCCGCGGCGACGCCGTGGGCCGCGAGTCGCACTGAGCCGCGCAGCGCTTCATTCCCTTCACCGCCATTCATCGAACCGAGAACCGATCTCATGGAGAAGCAAGTTTCGCCGGCCTACGCAAGCTACCCGAGCCTGAAGGGCAAGACAGTCTTTGTGACCGGCGGCAGCTCAGGCATCGGTGCCGACATCGTCATCGCGTTTGCACGCCAGGGTGCCCGCGTGGGCTTCATCGGCCGCAATGCGCAGGCGGCGGCGCAGGTGGTCGAAGCTTCGGCCGCCGTCGGCCCAAAGCCCTTGTTCATTCAAGGTGACGTGAGCCATGTCGCCACGCTCAAGCAATCGATCGCATCGACCGTTGAAGCCTTTGGCGACATCGCGGTGCTGGTTAACAACGTAGCCAACGACCAGCGGCATGAGTTGATGGATGTCGATGAGGCCGACTTCGACGCGCGGGTCGGCGTCAATCTGAAGCCGCATTTCTTTGCGGCGCAGGCAGTGGTCGAAGGCATGAAGCGGCTGGGTGGTGGCGCGATCGTCAACCTCGGCTCGACCAGCTGGAAAATCAAAGGCAAGGGCTATCCGGTGTACGCGACCTGCAAGTCGGCGACCGTGGGCCTGAGCCGCAGCCTCGCGCGTGAACTCGGGCCGTTCAGCATCCGCGTCAACACGCTGACGCCGGGCTGGATCATGACCGAGAAGCAATTGACTCATTGGGTCGATGAAGCAGGCAAGCAGGCGATGGCGGAGAACCATTGCCTGCCGGGTCAAATCGTCGGTGAAGACGTGGCCAACCTGGCGCTGTTTCTGGCGGCAGATGACAGCCGCATGATCACCGCGCAAGACTTCGTGGTGGACGCCGGCTGGACTTGATCCATCGGTAGGCCTCGTCGTCATCTCGCCGCCGGGGTCGCATCGCTGATCCAGAATCATCCGCACGTACCGCGCATCTCGCACGGTGCGTGTGGCCTTCAGACGAAGCGCGGCACCAGCCGCCACTGGCCGCTGAGTTGCTCGCCCGGTGCGAGCACGCTGCCGCCGATCTCTGACTCGGGGTGCAGGGCGCGCAGGTTGATCCAGTCGGTGCAGTTCGACACTGCCTCCATGCAGAACAGGTCTGCGCCCTGCGGGCAGTACAGCACGAAGAAATCCAGCGGCGCTTGGGCTGACATCGTCAGCGCGCTGCCATCGGGCCATTGCACGCGAGCCTCGCGGTCAAAGCCGATGAAGTTGTTGTCGAGATCGATCTCCGACAAGCGAAGCCCGCGCTGAAGCCCACTGACGGCCGCATGGTCGGTGCTCAAACCGGTCGGCATGACTTCGTCGTCACCCTTCCAGATGTGGGTGACCTGGGCCTGCACGCGTGTGCCGTCGCCTTCGTGCCGATGCGCGAAATACGGGTGGTGTCCGATGCCTGCAGGCATGGAGGCACTGCCGGTATTTTCAACGCTCATCGCAATCGACAAACCCTGTTCATCGAGTTCATAGCGCTGTGTTGCGACGAACGAGAAAGGCCATGCGGCGCCCTCGCGGTAGTCCAGGCGAAGCGTGATCGCCGAGGGCGTGCGCTCGGTCATCTGCCAGCTGCGTTGCCAGCCCACGCCATGCAGTGCATGAGGGCTGTTGCCGTGGTTCGGGGTGATGCGGTGCGCCTGACCCTCGAACTCGAACCGGCTGTCGCGGATGCGGTTGCACCACGGAACGAGGGGAAAGCTCGCCATGCCGAGCGGCTCGCGGCTGGCGAGGGCGGCCGGCGTTGCGGCCCTCATCCAGTGATGGCGACGGCCGTTGTCACGCCGCGAATAAAACGCGGTCAGCGACCCGCCGACCTCGGGTGCGATCTCTGCATGCAGCGAGCCCGCCTGGATGCGCTCGACCGCAGGGGCCTGCGCGTTGATGTCTGCCGTCACCGGCAGATCGCGGCATCAGGGCCGATGGCCGATCGACGGTCAGGCGTCAAGTCCTTGTGCATGGAAAGGCGGGCATCGGCAACCGGCTTCCAGGTGAAGAGTCTCGCGGCAAGAAGGCCGTTGCGGTGAAGGACCGCCGCGAATCGGGTCTGCGCAAGCGGGGTGTTTGGAGCCATTGATATTCCTGTATTTGTGCGGCTGTGCGTGGCGTCGCCTTATGATTACCACCAGCGTTGCCGGATTATATTAACCAATTATTAGTAATATACATGCCCAAAAAAGCCGGGAAAGCACCTACGCGACGGGCTGCGGACGCGCAAGCGGTGACCGCAGCGTCATCGGCCGGCGCGCCTTTGGCGCCCACAAGTGTGAGTAAGCCGGTGGGCACGGGGGCCAAGAAAGCGGCTGCCTCCGCTGCTGCAAAAACTGCGGTTTCCAAGCCTGTTGCGGCCAAGCCAGCGGGGGGCAAGGCAGCCCCCAATAAGGTTGCTGGCGACAAGGCTGCAGCCAGCAAAGCAGCGGCCGCAGTGCCGGTCAAGTCAACGGCCGAGAACGGCAAGCGGGCGACGATGACCGACGTCGCGATGCTCGCCTCGGTATCTCAATCTACGGTTTCGTTGGTGTTGAACGGCATCACCGGCACCAAGCTGTCGGATGAAACGCGGGCCCGTGTGGTGCGCGCCGCCGCCGAGCTTGGCTACCGTTTGCCGGGCGAGCGTGCGCCAAGCGTTGAGCGGCGTGGTCGCAGCGCACGTTCGGGCGGTGGTGCTTCGGTGCGGCCGCTGATTCTTTACTTGGTCGATGAGGTGTCGACCAGCCCGCACCCGGTGTTGTCGATCGACGGCGCGAAGGACGAAGCCTGGGAGCAGGGCGCGTTGGTTTCGGTGTTCGTGACCCGCTCCAACAGCGGCATCGAGTCGGCAGTGCTGACCACGATGCTGGCCAATCCGATGGTGGTTGGCGTCATTTACTCTGCCATCTTCACGCGGCAAACCACGCCGCCAGCCCAATTAAGTCGGGTGCCGACGGTCCTGCTCAATTGCTACGAAACGGACAACGCCAGTGCAGCGACGGGCGAGGGTTCGCCGCGCGCCGAGCCTCGCTTCTCGTCGGTGGAGCCGTCGGAAATCGTCGGCGGCTTTGCTGCCACCGAAGCCTTGATCGAGGCGGGCCACAAGCGAATTGCGTTCATCAACGGCGAGCCGTGGATGGATGCTGCGCGTGACCGCCTGAAGGGCTATCGCCGCGCGCTGGTCACGGCCGATATCGCCTACAACCCGCTGCTGGTCCGGGAGGGTGATTGGCATGTGGCGTCCGGCCACGATGGCACCTTGTCGCTGATGGCCGAAGCGCAGCCGCCCACCGCGATTTTCTGCGCGAATGATTTGATGGCTGTGGGCTGCCTGGAAGCGCTGCGGCAACTGGGCAAGCGCGTGCCGCAGGACGTGTCTGTGATCGGCTATGACGATCAGGAAATTGCGCGCAACACCGACCCCGCGCTGACCACGCTGGTGTTGCCGAACTACGAGATGGGGCGGGTGGCCGCCGAACTGTTGCTGGCCGAAATCGCCAACCCGGCCGCACGCAAACGCAGGGTGAAAGTGGACGGCCGTTTGATCCAGCGCGAAACCGTCGGCCCGCCCCCCAAATGATGGGGTGAACCCGAGGTTTGTAATTTATTAGCCAATTAGTAATATTCCTAGTTGCTGGTGGCAGTATCGGGGAGAAGAATCGCGCCATTCCCGGTCGGTTGTCGGCTGCGGATTTGTTCCACTTCCATTCCAGAGGTCTCATGCGCTTCATTCCTTCAGCTCTCGTGCTGGCACTCGCGGCCATCACCGTTTCGGCACAGGCTGCCGATGCCGGCGCTCCCAAGCTTGCGGAAAAGGCCAGCTACAAAGTCGGCTTTGCGCAGGCCGAGAACAACAATCCGTGGCGCATCGCCGAGACGAAGAGCATGCAAGACATCGCCGCTTCGTGCGGGTGGCAGCTCATCGTGACCGATGCAGGTGGCTCGGCGGCGAAGCAGGTGGCTGACGTCGATTCGATGATTGCGCAGAAGGTCGACCTGATCGTTTTGCCCCCGCGCGAAGAAAAGCCACTGATCCCGGCAGTGATGAAGGCCAAGAAGGCCGGCATTCCGGTGATCCTGGTCGACCGCAACATCGACCAAAAGGTCGCCAAGGCCGGCAAGGATTACGTCACCTTCATCGGCTCCGACTTCGTCGATCAAGGCCGCCGCGCCGCCGAATGGCTGGTCAAGGCCACCAATGGCAAGGCCGTGATCATCGAACTCGAAGGCACCACGGGCTCATCGCCTGCGAACGATCGCAAGCGCGGCTTTGACACCGAGATCAAGAAGCATTCGGGCATGAAGATCGTCGCTTCGCAGTCCGGCGACTTCAACCGCGACAAGGGCCGCCAGCTGGCGCAATCGCTGCTGCAAGCCAACCCGAGCGCAACCGCGATCTACGCCCACAACGATGAAATGGCTGTCGGTGCGATCACGGCACTCGAAGCCGCCGGCAAGAAGCCGGGCAAGGACGTTCTGGTCGTCTCGATCGACGGCACCAAGGACGCGCTGACCGCCATTGCCGACGGCAAGATGGGCGCCACCGTTCAGTCGTCACCGTTCTTCGGCCCGATTTCCTGCGCGACTGCGAAGCGCTATGCCAAGGGCGAGAAGGTCGAGAGCTGGGTCAAGGTGGAAGACAAGTTCTACGACGCGACCAACGCCAAAGAGAGCCTGGCCGACGGCTATTGAACTTCCGCTGAACTCTGTTGGCTGGCCCCTCGTGGCCCGCCGGTTATCGCGCCAGGGCGGCTTCGGCAAGCCTCTGGCGCGTTTCTCGTTCAGCGATTCACTTCGATGGCCGCGCAACGATTCCTGAGAAAGCAACTGCACGTGGATGTTCCAACCCAGCCGCTGCTGTCCATGCGCGGCATCAACAAGTATTTCGGCGGTGTCTCGGCGTTGCGCAACGCCTCGCTGGAAATCGCCCCGGGCGAGGTGCATGCCCTGATCGGGCAAAACGGGGCCGGCAAGTCCACGATGATCAAGATCGTCACCGGGGCTTATCCGCTCGATGGTTCGGCCGACAGCGGTGACATCCACTTCGATGGTCGGCCGGTGCGCTTCGCTTCGCCGAAGGCCGCGCGCGAAGGCGGCATCAGCACCATCTATCAAGAGATCAACCTGGTGCCTTTCCGCTCGGTCGCGGAGAACATGTTTCTCGGCCGCGAGCCGCGGCGCTTCGGCCTGATCGACTGGAAGCGCATCGAGCGTGAAGCGCGCCAAGTGCTGGAGCGCATTGGGGTGTCGATCGACGTGCATCTGCCAGTCGCTTCGCTGTCGACCGCGACGCAGCAGATGGTCGCCATTGCGCGCGCGGTGTCGGTCGACGCCAAGCTGGTGATCATGGACGAGTCGACTTCGTCGCTCGATGAGCGCGAGGTCGAGCTGCTGTTCAACGTGATCCGCCAGCTCAAGGCCGATGGCCGCTCGGTGCTGTTCGTCTCGCACCGGCTCGACGAGCTGTTCACCATCTGCGACCGCGTGACCGTGATGCGTGATGGCCAGACGGTGCGCGTCGCGCTGATGGGCGAAATCAGCAAGCTCGAACTCGTGACCACGATGCTGGGCAAGGAACTGGCGGTGACGCATCGCCAGGTGGCTGCGGCCACGGCCGATGTCAGCGCCAAGCCTTTGCTGTCGATCAGTGATCTGTCGGCCCCGCCGCGCTTGAAGGCGGTGTCGATCGAAGTGCGTGCCGGCGAGACCGTGGGCTTGGCCGGCTTGCTGGGGGCAGGGCGTACAGAGCTGATGCGTGCCATCTTCGGCGCCGACCCGATGCGCAGCGGCAGCATGCAGCTCGATGGTGAAGGCGTGAGCTTCGATTCGCCGGCCGACGCCATCCGCCGTGGCATTGCTTATCTGTCGGAAGACCGAAAGGTCGAAGGCATCTTCCCCGATATGTCGGTGCGCGAGAACATGACCATCGTTCTGTTGCCTCGGCTGGCCAAGGCCGGCATTGTCGATCGTGCAGCGCAAGACCGCATCGTCAGCGACTTCATCACCCGCTTGGGCATCAAGACCGCGGGGCCGGAGCAACCGATCCGGGAACTGTCGGGTGGCAATCAGCAAAAGGTGCTGTTGGCGCGCTGGATCGCTGCATCTCCCAAGCTGTTGATGCTGGACGAGCCCACGCGCGGCATCGATGTCGGCGCCAAGGCCGACATCGCGCGCCTGGCTCGCGAACTGGCCGCCGGCGGCATGGGCATCTTGCTGACCGCTTCGGAGCTAGAAGAGCTGGTGGCATCGAGCGACCGTGTGGCCGTGATCCGCGATGGCGAGAGCGTGGCCGATATCTCCGGCCACGAATTGAACGAAGAGGTGATCATGGCGGCGATGGCCGATGGCTGGGTCCACAAGGTGCCAGCAGGCGGGCCGCCCGTCACGCCCGAGGCTGTGGCGGTTAACGCCGAAGGAGCGCGTACATGAGTGCCGCGCTCACCCGACCTGGGCTGGTTTCAAGCCGGGCCAGTTCACTGCTGAGCAGTGGCGGCGCATTGATCGCCTTCGTGCTGTTGCTGATCTTCAACCTGCTCTTCACCGACAACTTCGTTTCGCTGGAAACGCTGAACGTCAACCTCTCGCAAGTGACGACGATCGTGATCGTCGGTGTCGGCATGACGCTCGTCATCGCGACCGGAGGCATCGATCTGTCGGTTGGCTCGCTGATGTCGATTGCCGGCACTTTGGCGCCGCTGCTCTTCGGCGCTGTCAGCGGCAGCGCAGGCTTGGCGCTGGCCATCGCAGTGCCGATCGCCGTGGCCTGGGCTTGTGGCTACTTCAATGGCTGGCTGGTCACGCGCTTCACGATCCAGCCGATCGTGGCCACGCTGGTGCTGTTCATCGCGGGGCGCGGCGTTGCGCAGGTGCTGACCAATGGCAACCTGCAGTCGTTCAACAACCCCGGCTTTGCCGTGCTGGGCATGGGCAAGCTGGCCGGCATTCCGGTGCAGGTGTGGCTGATGCTGATCATCGTCGGTGTGGCGACATGGCTGCTTCGGGCCACGGTCTTTGGCCGCTTCATCGTGGCCACGGGCGGCAATGAGCGCGCGGCGCGCCTGACCGGCATTCCGGCGGCGCGCATCAAGCGGCATGTCTATGCGATGTCCGGTGCGTTGGCCGGGCTGGCCGGGCTGATTACCGTGTCGATCAATTCATCCTCGGACTCGAACCTCAATGGCCTGGGCATGGAACTCGATGCGATTGCCGCGGTGGCCGTGGGCGGCACGCTGTTGTCGGGCGGTCGCGCGAATGTCTTCGGGACCTTGATCGGCGCCTTGATCATCCAGTTGATGCGCTACACGCTGCTCGCGCATGGGGTGCCCGATGCGGCTGCGCTGGTCGTCAAGGCGGTAATCATCGTCGTGGCGGTATGGGTTCAGAAGAAGCGTTGATGAAGAGACCTGGATGATGAAGAACAAACAACTGATGGGCATCGCGGCGACGGTGCTGTTGCTGATCGTCTTTGGCGCATGGCGCTATGAGAACTTCGCCAGCAGCTACAACGCGCTGGAGTTTGGCCGCTACAACGCGATGTTCGCGCTGGTGTCGATCGGCATGGCCTTCGTCATCATGAGCGGCGGCATCGATTTGTCGGTGGGCAGTGTGGCGGCCTTGGGCTCGGTGGTATCGGCCTTGTTGTCGGAGCACAGCGCGGTGGGCGCCATTGCCGTCGGCACCGTGACCGGCTTGGCCTGTGGCGTGATCAACGGCGTGATCATCTTCAAGCTGCGCATGCAGCCTTTCATCGCCACGCTGGCCATGACGCTGGCGGCGCACGGCCTGGCGCTGCTGCTGGCCGACAACCAGCCGGTGGCCGTCTCGTACGACAGCGGCTTCACCGAGTTCGGCCAAGGCGATTGGCTCGGCCTGCCGGTGCCGCTATGGGTGGCGCTGGTGGTCTTTATGCTCGCGCTGGTGCTGCATGGCTACACGCGTTTCGGCCGGCACACGCTGGCCATTGGCGGCAGTGAAGAAGCCGCCAAGTTGATGGGCCTCAACGTCGGCCGCAACGTGGTGCTGGTCTATGCCTTGTCGGGAGCGTTGGCGGGCTTGGCCGGCGTGTTGCTCGCAGCGCAAGGCTCGGGTCAACCGAATGAAGGCCTCGGCTGGGATCTGTTCGCGATCTCGGCCGTGGTGGTCGGTGGCACCTTGCTCAGCGGAGGCATCGGCTCGATCGCAACGACGATGCTGGGCGCCGTGCTGCTGGGCCTGGTGTTCAATCTGCTCAACTTCGAGAACGGCCTCGGCCAGGTGACCTTGTCGTCGTACTGGCAGTCAGTGATTCGCGGCGTCTTCTTGCTGGTGGTTGTGCTGTTGCAGGCCAGGCTGATGAAGCAGCGGCCGGTGCCTTGAGGGCCTTGAGGGTTGAAGGATCGCTGCAGCGCGCAGGCTCGATCCGCATGCTCAATGGTTTGGCCATGGGCTCATGTGCCGAGCCCGTCAGGCGACCGATCCATGATCGATGCTTGATGGCCAATCACCTTCACGGGCAGCCACAAAGACAAAGGGCTTAGCATCGCTGCTAAGCCCTTCATTTGTTTGGTGGCGCTTCAGGGATTCGAACCCCGGACCTGCGGATTATGATTCCGTCGCTCTAACCGACTGAGCTAAAGCGCCTGAGCCGCGCATTATAGCCATCCCTTAGCCGGTTTTGTTTATTGTTTTCTTGTCCTTTTTTGTTCGTCACTCGGATATCCATGTTCAGCTTCTTCAAGAAAAAACCGGTTGTTCCTGAGGTGGCTGCGCCTGCCGCTGCTGCCATACCTGAAGCGGCACCTGTCGCCCCCGTCACTGCCCCTCAAGAAGCTCCGCGCACCTCCTGGATCGATCGGCTGCGCCAAGGACTGAACACAGCACCAGCACCAGCACCTGTTCCTGTTCCTGTTCCTGTTCCTGTTCCTGTTGCCGTTGTGGCTGTGCCTGTCGTGCCTGCCGCATTGCCTGTGGCCGTACCCGCAAGCGCACCCGTGGCAGCTCCGCCGGCGCGTGCCAGTTGGATAGACAAGCTGCGCGGTGGGCTTCGCAAGACAAGCTCCAGCATTGCGCGCGTGTTCACCGGCACGCAGATCGACGAGGCGCTTTATGAAGACCTCGAGGCTGCGTTATTGATGGCCGATGCCGGGACCAAAGCCACCGAGTTCCTGCTGGCCGACCTGAAGCTTCGTGTGAAGAAGACGGGCACCACCGACCCGGCTGCGGTGAAAGGCTTGTTGGCCGATGCCTTGGCCGATCTACTCGCGCCGCTTGAGAAATCACTGGAGGTCGGCAAGCATGAACCGACGGTGATGATGGTGGTGGGCGTCAATGGCGCAGGCAAGACCACGAGCATCGGCAAGCTCACGCGACACTTGGCCGACAACGGGCAGAAGGTGTTGCTGGCAGCGGCCGATACTTTCCGCGCCGCTGCACGCGAACAGTTGGCGGTGTGGGCGGATCGGGCGGACACCGGCACGGCCAATGTGGCCGTTGAAATCGTCAGCCAGGAAAGCGGCGACCCGGCGGCGGTGACCTATGACGCGGTGATCGCCGGCAAGGCGCGTGGTTGCGATGTCGTGATCGCCGATACAGCCGGCCGCCTGACGACCCAGATCCATTTGATGGATGAGCTGAAGAAGATTCGCCGGGTCGTCACCAAGGCCCAGGCAGATGCACCGCACGAGGTTTTATTGGTGGTTGACGGCAATACTGGCCAGAACGCGTTGTCGCAGGTCAAGGCGTTCGATGATGCCTTGCAGCTCACAGGTTTGATCGTCACCAAACTCGATGGCACCGCAAAGGGCGGGGTGCTGGCCGGCATTGCGCGCGAACGGCCGATCCCGGTCTATTTCATCGGCGTGGGCGAAAAGCTGGAAGACCTGCAGACCTTCAACGCCCGCGAATTTGCGCAGGCTCTGCTCACTTGAAGGTATGGGGCTTGGGATGTGTGCTCGCCCTGCTCGGGCGATCTAACGAGAACCATCCCACCTGACCAACGGCCCAGCCGGCATTCAAGCGACCTGGGCCTGCTTTAGCGAATCGACGGCCCGGAGCCGCGAGGTACCGGTGGGGGCACAGGTGACAGCGGCGCTGCCGCAGAGTCCATGTCATCGAACCAGGTCGATGACACCGGCTCTTCCGTCATTTCGACGCCTTCGTCTTCATAGCGGTTCGGCGTCAGGCGCCTGCCATTCAAGGGCTGCGTCATCATCGGCGGCACATTGCCGGTGGTGCCCGGCACCGGCGTATCGGCCGGCATGTTCAGGATGGTGTTTCGGGCAGTGATGGAATTGGGCAGCGCATCTTCACGCCACACATGCAGCGGGATCTCAGCAGCCTTCAATACACGGTCCATGCGCGCATGGCGTTGGCGGGCGCGGTCGTTTTCCTGTACCTCGGGGGCTCTGACGTCGACCACCGCGATGACCTGAGACGCGCTGTCGCACACCACCAGATCGGCGCACATCACGCCCACGCGGCGCAGCCACTCGGCATACGAGTGACGTGTGGGCACCTTGAGGAAGCGCGCCAACGGCACCTGGGCCAAGATGATGTGCTCGGGCAGGCCATTGCGCAGTGACAGAAAAGCCTTGCGTTCGGACACGGTCAGGATGCGTGTGGCCTGGGGGTGCCATGACATCAGCGTGTCCAGCCCGTCCTTGCCGTTGCCACGTGATTTGCGCTTCGATGAAGCTGCGGCCCGGCTAGTGCGTTGTCGCCACCAAACGAAAAGCAGGGCGCCGACCAGCACGGTGACGACAATGATCAAAGACAGTTGGATTTCCATTTATTGCTCTTGATTCTCTGGCGGCGACCTTAGCTGTCACCGCCTTTCAGGTCAATCGGGAGCCCGCCGAGCGAGGCAGGGGCTGTTAGCGAAGGCCGCCAGGGCCGCCCATGCCCTTCATACCGCCCATGCGCTTCATCATCTTCATCAGCCCTCCGCCTTTCATTTTCTTCATCATTCCTTGCATCTGGTCGAACTGATTGAGCAATCGGTTCACATCTTGCACTTGTACACCTGCGCCCGTGGCAATCCGTCGTTTGCGTGTGGCCTTCAGCAGTTCGGGCTTGCGGCGCTCCAGCGGTGTCATCGAATTGATGATGCCCTCCATGCGGCGCACGTCGCGCTCAGCCCGGTCGACATCGGCCTGACCCAGATTGCCGGCCTTGCCGGTCATCTGGGTCGGCAGCTTGTCCATCAGCCCGGCCAGCCCGCCCATCTTTTTCATCTGGGTGATCTGGGAGAGGAAATCGTTCAGGTCAAAACCATCGCCTGATTTGAGTTTCTCGGCCAACTTCTGGGCCGCGGCAACGTCAACGCCCTTCTGCACTTCCTCGACCAGCGCGAGGATGTCGCCCATGCCGAGCACGCGGCCGGCGTGGCGCTGCGCATCAAAAACTTCCAGGCCGTCGATCTTCTCGCTGACGCCGGCAAACTTGATCGGCGCGCCTGTGATCTGCCGTACCGACAACGCGGCGCCGCCGCGGGAGTCGCCATCGGTCTTGGTCAGCACGATGCCGGTCAGCGGCAGCGCTTCCTTGAAGGCCTTGGCGGTGTTGATCGCGTCCTGGCCCTGCATCGCGTCGACGACGAAGAGGGTTTCGATCGGCTTGATCGCCGCATGCAGGTCGGCGATCTCCTTCATCAGCGCTTCATCGATCGCTAGCCGGCCGGCGGTGTCGACCAGCAGCACATCGAAGTAATGACGGCGTGCATGGTCGAGCGCGGCCAGCGCGATTTCGACCGGCTTGTCGCTGGCGGTTGACGGGAACCATTCGGCACCCGCCTGATGGGTCACCATCTTCAGCTGCTCGATGGCGGCGGGCCGATAGACGTCGGCCGAGACCGTCAGCACCTTCTTCTTTCGCTTCTCGATCAGGTGCTTGGCCAGCTTCGCGGTGGTCGTGGTCTTGCCGGCGCCTTGCAGGCCGGCCATCAAGATCACCGCGGGCGGCTGGGCGACCAGGTTGATGTCAGACACACCTTCGCCCATGGTGGCGGCGAGTTCGCGGTTGACGATGCCGACCAGCGCCTGCCCTGGTGATAACGAGCCCACGACCTCGGCCCCGAGCGCCTTCTCTTTCACGCGGGCGATGAAATCGCGCACGACCGGCAAGGCCACGTCGGCCTCGAGCAAGGCCATGCGAACCTCACGCAGCATGTCTTGCACGTTGCTTTCGGTGATGCGGGCCTGTCCGCGCATCGTCTTGACGAGGCGGCTCAGTCGATCGGTCAGGGCTGATGCCATTGGGGGATGGGGCGCCCGTGGACGGACACCCGAAAGTACACTGTGACGATGATTTTATCGTCCGGGTTTTCTTGTGCGGCCGGCATGCCTTCCATGTGGATTCTGTGGGTACCGAGCGCGCTGGCCTTGGTGGCTTACACCGCAGCGCTTTTGCTTCAAGAACAAACCGGTTCTTGGCCCCGCAGGGCGTTGCTTGCCGGCTGGGTCGCACATGCGCTTGCGATCGTGATCGACATGGCCGGCATCGGTAGTTCTTTGCCTGGCGCGCGCTTCGGTTTTGCGCCGGCCTTGTCGGCCACCTTGTGGCTGGTGCTTGCGGTCTATGCGATCGAAAGCCGCTGGGTGCCGCTGCCTGGCGTACGGCGCACGCTGGCCGGGCTGGGCGTGGCCGCAGTCGCACTGGCCGCTGTATTCCCGGGTGAGTTTCGCCCACAAGCGGTGTCGAGCTGGGCGCCGTTGCATTGGGCGCTGGGCCTGGCGTCGTACGGGCTCTTTGGCGCAGCGGTGTTGCATGCGGTGATGCTCGACAAGGCTGAGCGGCAGATGCGCTTGAAGCTGCAAGGCGGCCCCGCCGCGAAAGCAGGCATGCCTTTGCTGCGCCTGGAGCGATTGACGTTCCAATTCGTGGCGGCAGGCTTTGCGCTGTTGTCGGCCACGCTGGTGCTGGGCTGGTGGTTTTCCAGCCCCTGGCATTGGGACCACAAGTCGGTGTTTTCGGTGTTGTCGTGGATCGTGTTCGCCGCCTTGCTGGCAGGCCGAAAGACCCTGGGTTGGCGTGGCCGCCGCGCGATTCGCGGGCTGTATGCCGGCTCGGTGCTGCTGTTGCTGGCCTACGCCGGATCGCGCTTCGTGCTCGAAGTGGTTTTGCAGCGCGGCACGTCTTACTGATGGCGTCATCTCAACATCGGGTCTTGGCGATGAGCGTCAGTCGCCTTGTTCGCAGGCTCCGTTCATGAAGTACCTGCTGCTTTTAGCGATCGTTTTGATCGTGCTGTGGCTGGCGCGAACCAAGGGTTCGCCGGCGCCGAAATCCTCTTCCGAACGTGCAACGCCGCAGCCTGCGGCCCACGAAGAGATGGTGGCCTGCGCCCAATGCGGCATGCATCTGCCTCGCAGCGAAGCCTTGCCGGGGCGAGGTGGATTTTTCTGTGGTGAGCCTCACCGCACCGTTTTTGAAAAGAGCCATGCGCCTCCATGAAACCTTCTGAAGACGCTCTCGGGTCTGACCTGCCGGGTAGCGTCAGCGAACGACGCCGGGCCGAGCGGCGAAAAAATGGGCCCCGTCGGCCGCGAACCACCGATGAGTCTTGGTTCGGTCGGCTGAGCGTTGAAGAAGAGCTTCCGGTGCGCGAGCGCAACGAAGATGATCCGCCAGAGGCACCATGGGCGCAGGTGTCTGGCATCGAGTCCGACTCGCGCCTGATGTCGCGCCAGGCCCATCGGGTCATCAGCTCAGGCCAGACGGCTTTTCAGCGCATCTACCAAGCCTTCATTGCGGCGCGGGCCTCGCTGGGCATTGCGTTGCTGGCGGCGATTGCGGTTGCAGCGATCTTCGGTGTGCGCCCGCCGTGGGAGACGATTGCGATCAGCGCGACCTACGCGTTCCTCTCGTTGTCGATGTGGGCCGTGCCACGCCTGATGCGCCCGGCCGCTCCGCAGGCGCTGGCAAAGCTGCGCAGCCCGCAATGGTTTGCCACCGTCGGGGTCGACATCATCTGCTTCACCGCACTGCATTTGCTGTCGCCGGCGGCCAGCCTGAACTACGTGGCGCTGCTCGTGTTGCCGGTGCTGATGGCGGGCGTGCTGACGCCACGCTTAATGGCACTGGCGACCGCGTCGGTGGTGGCCATCGCGTTGCTGCTCGTGGCCTTCATGGGAGTGTTGGCCGGTGGCGAGATCACCTTGTTGATGACGCAGGCGGCTCTGGCGGGCAGCGGGTTTTTTGTCATCACGTTGCTGGCGGGCGAACTCGCGGGCCGCCTGGCTCGCGAAGAACTCACCGCCAAGGGCGGGCTGGAGCTGGCCCGGCAACAAGCGCAGCTGAACCGGCTGGTGATCGAAGAAATGCAAGAGGGCGTGCTGGTCGTCGATCAGCGCGGGAAGGTTCGCGCGGCCAACCCGGCCGGGCGCAGCCTGTTGGTATCCGAAGGTGCGTGCGGTGAAGCGCCGTTTCAGCTGCGCGGCGTGGACTCTTGGGTGGCCTTGGTCAAGGCCGTGGAGCGGGCCTTCGCCGAGGCCAGCTGGCCGGAGGCCGGGCGCGATGTCGCGCTCGAATTCGGAGCTGGCGTCACGCGGACGCTGCGGGTGCGCATGCGTTTCACGCGCCGCCGCCAATCGAAGGCGGTCGAAGAGCTGTGTGTCTTGTTCCTGGAAGACGTGCGCAGCATGCAGGCGCGCACGCGGCAGGAAAAGCTGGCGGCGATGGGCCGCGTGTCGGCCGGCATTGCGCATGAAATCCGCAATCCGCTGGCGGCCATCTCGCAGGCGAATGCCTTGCTGGCCGAAGACGCCACCACCGCGTCGCAACGGCAATTGACGCGCATGGTGACCGACAACGTCGAGCGGCTCAAACGCATCGTTGACGATGTGATGGAGGTGGCGCCGGGGCAGATCCAGACGCCGGGCGTTATCGATGCCAGCCTGCATGTCGCGGCGGTGTGCAGCGAATGGGCGCGCACCACCGGCCTGGTATTGGGCGATCAGAGCGTGCTGCAGGTCGATGTGCCTGAAGCGTCGATGGGCGTGTCGTTTGATGCCGACCACTTGCGGCGCGTGCTCGTCAACCTGCTCGATAACGCGTACCGGCATGCCGTCCATGGGCCGGGCGCAGTGACATTGAAATTGGCGCTGCAGGATGAAAACCATGCGCTCTTGAGCGTGGCCAGCAACGGCGCACCGATACCGCCGGATGTCGAGCGTTATCTGTTCGAGCCCTTCTTCTCGACCCGCAGTCGCGGCACGGGCTTGGGCCTGTATATTTGCCGTGAGCTGTGCGAGCGGTATTCCGCACGCATCGACTACCGGCTTCGCGCCGCGACAGAGCCGAACCGCAACGAGTTCTCCGTCGCGATGCTTCGCCAACCCCTGCCAGCCCATGAGGCCTTCGAGGCCAGACTGCATTTGACGCCATGAGTTCTCCCTCTCATTTCAGTCTGCTGGTCGTTGACGACGAGCCGGATCTGCGCACGCTCTACGAACTCACCCTGCTGAGAGAGGGTTATGACGTCGAAACCGCGGGTACGGTCGAAGACGCCTTGCTTCATCTGAAAGACCGCGTCTATAGCGCGCTGATCACCGACATGCGCCTGCCCGATGGCACCGGGCTCGATCTGCTGCGTCGCCTCGAAGAAACCGGCCGGCGTGAAAAAGCCATCGTCATCACGGCCTACGGGTCGGCCGAAAACGCGGTTGAAGCCTTGAAGGCCGGCGCCTATGACTATCTGACCAAGCCGGTCGACTTGAAGCAGTTCCGCGCTGTTGTCGCCTCGGCCTTGGGCCGCAGCCCGGCGACGGTGCCGACGGTCGTGCCTTCCAGCCTGCCTTCGGAGCTGGGCCCGAGCCCGGTTCGTGTCGTCGCACCGGTGGTGGCTGCGCCGGCGCCCGCAGCGCCGGTGAGTGCGGCGCTCAAGCGCATGGCCGGCAGCTCGGCGGCCATGCAGCATGTGCGCGCCCTGGTCGACAAGGTGGCGCGCAGCATGGCGCCGGTGCTGGTGAACGGCGAATCTGGAACCGGCAAAGAGCTGGTCGCACGCGCGATCCATGAAGTCAGCCCGCGAGGCGCGCAGCCGTTTGTCGCCGTCAACTGCAGCGCGATCCCGGAGCATTTGCTGGAAGCCGAGTTCTTCGGGTATCGAAAGGGCGCCTTCACCGGTGCGGCCGAAGACCGTGAAGGCTTCTTTCAAGCGGCCAATGGCGGCACCCTGTTCCTCGATGAAATCGGTGACTTGCCGCTGGCGATGCAAAGCAAGTTGCTGCGCGCGATCCAGGAGCGCTCGGTTCGACCGGTGGGTGCGGTGAATGAACTGCCGGTCAACGTCAGGCTGTTGAGCGCGACCCACAAAGACTTGGCTTCCGAAGTTTCGGCGGGCTTGTTCCGCCAGGATTTGTATTACCGCCTGAACGTGATTCAGATCCGCGTGCCGCCGCTGCGTGAGCGCCTGGAAGATCTGCCGATGATTTGCGAGCGGGTGCTGGAGCGCATCGCGCGTGATGCAGGGGTGTCGCCCCCGCCACGGCTCACGCGCGAAGGCCTGCTGCATCTGAGCCATTACAGCTTTCCCGGCAACGTGCGCGAGCTGGAGAACCTGCTTCATCGCGCGGTGGCCTTGAGCGGAGGCGAGTTCATCGACGTGGCCGATCTCGGTGCGCTGGACATGGTGCTGGGCAATGGCGATGTGACGGCGCATTCCGCAGTGGCCGTGCCCGCTGCGCCGCCGATCGAGCCGGCGAAGCCGCAAGCGCCGGTGCCACCGCCGCTGCCCAGCGATCTGGCCGCGTTCCTCGACAAAGTCGAGCGTGACGTGCTTGAGCGCGCGCTGGAACGCTACCGCTACAACCGCACGGCGGCTGGCGCGAGCCTGGGTCTGTCGCTGCGGCAGATGCGCTATCGCATGGCGCGCCTGGGCGTGCAGGTCGGCGGTGACCACGACCCGGTCGACAGTGACCGCACTGACGAGACGTGAGTGGCGGCGCGTGAGTGACCGTGATGATCGATGACGAAGGCTGGCTGGGCAGCGCACGCCGTTGCCCGTCACCCAATTTCGGCCCACGGCCCGCAGGTACCGCGATCGATCTCGCGGTGATTCATTCGATCAGTCTGCCGCCGGGTGTTTACGGCGGTGACGGCATCGAGCGGCTCTTCACCAATCAGCTCGATTGGGATGCGCACCCGTACTACGCGCAGATCCGGGGCTTCGAGGTATCGGCGCATTTCGTCGTGCGCCGAGACGGGGCGTTGCTGCAGTTCGTGGCTTGCGATCAGCGGGCCTGGCATGCAGGTCGATCCCGCTGGCGCGGGCGCGACAACTGCAATGACTTTTCGATCGGCATCGAAGCCGAAGGCCTGGAAGGCGAGGCCTTCGAGGCGGCTCAATATGAAGTCATCGCGCAGCTGCTGAAGGCTCTGGCAACGCGCTATCCCTTGCAGTCGGTGGCCGGGCATGAGCACGTGGCGCCGGGTCGCAAGGTCGACCCTGGCGCGGGCTTCGACTGGCCTTTGCTGATGCGCTTGCTCGATTGGCCCGATGACTATTTTCCAGGCGATGTCGTCGTCAAACGCTGACACAGAAACGCCTGTGCTGCATCGCTGAATTCCTCCTTCGCGCACTGCGCTGCGCGGCCTCGTGCATTGGCGCGCGCTGCAGCAGAAAAACACTCGGAATGCGAGCTTGTGCGCTGCTGTTTAAGCGCGGATCTTGTGTTCATCGGGCTTGCCGTGCACCTCAAGTCTTGAAACTCGAAACCCCTTTTCCCTGCTGGGATGATGGATGGAGCTGTGCTAGCTCCATCTTCAGGTACACACTACAGATGGTGTTCGAGGTCTCTTCGGGCACTACAGATAGCGTCTCGGTGTAGATTGGGAAGACCTCTTCATGCTATCCTCTCGCCTCAGCGACAAGCTCTCGTTCTTTGAGAAAACCGTGCTGAGCAAGACGTTGGTTTCTCTGAGAGGTCGTCATCTGAAGACTGGATTTGCACGTGCAGGGCGAGAGGTGTTTTCTCTTCGCTCGCAGTCCATCCAGCTCCTCGCTCCCGGCTCCCATTTCCCAACCGATACGAATCTGAATGGCCGACCTGGTCGGCTGCTGCTTTTGTCTCGTTGCATGGTTTGAATGCACGGCAATCAGCGGCATCCCAGTGGGTCTTGAACTAAAAACAAGCTGACATGACTGAAAGGAAGTCCATGCAAACACTCGCCACCTCCACTCCGAACCCCACGGCCTTGCAACGTGCGAACGCGCCAGCGGTCGCCGAGGCTTCTGCCTACCAGGGCTATCAGATCATTCGCCGCAACGGAGCGGTGGTGACGTTTGAGCCGAGCAAGATTGCCGTTGCGTTGATGAAGGCCTTTCTGGCGGTGCATGGCACGCAGGGTGCGGCATCGGCCAGCGTGCGCGAGACGGTGGATGGATTGACCGATTCGGTGGTTCGTGCGCTGGTGCGTTCGCGCCCGGCAGGGGGCACCTTCCACATCGAAGACATTCAAGATCAGGTCGAGTTGGGTTTGATGCGCGGTGGCCACCATGAAGTGGCACGCGCCTATGTGCTGTATCGCGAGCGCCGTTCGCAAGAGCGCCTGAAGCAGGGCAATGCGCCCGCAGCGCCTGATTCGACGCTGATGGTCGTTGACCGCGGTCAGCGCGTACCGCTCGACCTGCAACGCCTGCAGACCTTGGTGGAATCGGCTTGTGCCGGCCTCGGCGCCGATGTGCGGCCCGAGCCGATCCTGATCGAGACCAAGCGCAATCTGTATGACGGCGTGCCGATCGATGAAGTGCACAAGGCAGCGATCTTGGCCGCCCGGACGCTGATCGAAAGAGACCCGAGCTACACCCGCGCGACCGCCCGGTTGCTGCTGCACACGATCCGCAAAGAAATCCTCGGCGAGGAATTGCTGCATGCCGAGATGCACACCCGCTACGCCGATTACTTCCCGACGTACATCAAGAAGGGCGTTCAGGCTGAACTGCTGGATGAAAAGCTGCTGCAGTACGACCTGACGAAGCTGGGCGCTGCGCTGAAGGCCGATCGCGATCTGGATTTCGACTACCTCGGTTTGCAGACGCTGTATGACCGCTACTTCCTGCACATCAACGAAAGCCGCATCGAATTGCCGCAGGCTTTCTATATGCGTGTGGCGATGGGCCTGGCGCTGAACGAGATCGATCGCGAAGCCCGCGCGATCGAGTTCTACGAAGTGCTGTCCAGCTTCGACTTCATGAGCAGCACGCCAACGCTGTTCAATGCCGGCACCCGCCGCTCGCAACTCTCCAGCTGCTACCTGACCACCGTCTCGGATGATCTCGACGGCATCTATGAAGCGCTGAAGGAAAACGCGCTGCTGTCGAAGTTCGCTGGCGGCCTCGGCAACGACTGGACCAACGTGCGTGCGCTCGGCTCGCACATCAAGGGCACGAACGGCAAGAGCCAAGGCGTTGTGCCGTTTCTGAAGGTCGTCAACGACACCGCAGTGGCCGTCAATCAGGGTGGCAAGCGCAAGGGCGCGGTCTGCGCGTACCTGGAAACCTGGCACCTCGACATCGAAGAGTTCCTGGAACTGCGCAAGAACACCGGCGATGACCGTCGTCGCACGCACGACATGAACACCGCGAACTGGATCCCGGACCTGTTCATGCGCCGTGTGATGGAAGGCGCCGACTGGACCTTGTTCTCGCCATCGAACTGCCCGGACCTGCATGACAAGTTCGGCAAGGCCTTCGAGGAGGCGTACGTCGCCTACGAAGCCCGCGCCGACCGCGGCGAGATCAAGCTCTTCAAGCGCATGCCGGCCAAGGACCTGTGGCGCAAGATGCTGTCAATGCTGTTCGAGACCGGCCATCCCTGGATCACCTTCAAGGACGCCTGCAACGTGCGTTCGCCGCAGCAGCATGTGGGCGTCGTGCACTCGAGCAACCTGTGCACCGAGATCACGCTGAACACCAATGAAAGCGAGATCGCTGTCTGCAACCTCGGTTCGGTCAATCTGGTTCATCACCTGACCACAAGCGCAGAGGGCGCGCGCATCATCGACCAGGTCAAGCTGAAGAAGACGATCTCGACGGCGATGCGCATGCTCGACAACGTGATCGACATCAACTACTACGCTGTCAAGAAAGCGCGTGACTCCAACCTGCGCCACCGCCCGGTCGGCCTGGGGATCATGGGCTTCCAGGACGCGCTGTATGAGCTGCGCACGCCGTATGCCTCCGATGCGGCCGTGGCGTTCGCCGATCGTTCGATGGAAGCCGTCTGCTATTACGCCTACTGGGCATCGACCGAGCTCGCGCAAGAGCGCGGCCGCTACTCCAGCTACCGCGGCTCGCTGTGGGACCGCGGCATCCTGCCGATCGACTCGATCGACCTGCTGGTCGAAGAGCGCGGCGGCTATGTCGAAGTGGACCGCACGACCACGCTCGACTGGAACCTGCTGCGCGGCCGCATCAGCGAGCACGGCATGCGCAACTCCAACTGCGTGGCGATCGCGCCGACCGCGACCATCTCCAACATCGTGGGCGTCAGCGCTTCGATCGAACCCAACTTCGGCAACCTGTCGGTCAAGTCGAATCTGTCTGGCGAGTTCACGATCATCAACGAGTACCTCGTGCGCGACCTGAAGAAGCTCGGCCTATGGGACGACGTGATGGTGATGGACTTGAAGCATTTCGACGGTTCGCTGCGCCGCATCGACCGTGTGCCCGAAGAGCTGAAGGCCTTGTATGCCACGGCCTTCGAAGTCGAAACGCAGTGGCTGGTCGAAGCGGCAGCGCGTCGCCAGAAGTGGATCGACCAGGCGCAGTCGCTCAACATCTACATGGCCGGTGCATCGGGCAAGAAGCTCGATGAGACCTACAAACTCGCCTGGTTGCGTGGTCTGAAGACGACCTACTACCTGCGTACCGTAGGGGCGACTCATGCCGAGAAATCGACGGTGAAAGCGGGCCACATGAACTCGGTATCGAGCGGTGGTGGCTCATCGGTGAAAGCCACTGCAGCGCCTGCGCTTGCGGCGCCTTCGGAGCCTGCGACAGACATCAAGTTTTGCGCGATCGATGACCCGACATGCGAGGCTTGTCAGTGAGCGTCATGCAGCGTTGAACGCATGCTGTTGACTGTGTTGATCGAGCTTGAAAATCGATGCGACACAGCAACAGCGAAGCGGTCGCGATGTCAATAAGTGCTTGGTGTTTCAACACAACACTCCGATAATTCATACGCACAGGAAATTCACTATGTTGGTTTGGGAAGAAGACCTTAAGCCCTCGACAACTCACAAGGCGAGTCCCGCGCAGAGCCTGCCCTCTCAAGCGCGTGCATCTGCTACGTCTCCTGTCTTCGAAGACTCTCTTGAACAAGCTGCTGTGTCGAGCTCTTCAACAGCTCCGCAGGCTCCCACAGAGACCAGTACCCGCCGCGTCAGTGCTGCCGACAAGCGCATCATCAACGGCAAGACCGACGTCAATCAGTTGGTGCCGTTCAAGTACAAGTGGGCGTGGGAGAAGTACCTTGCGACCTGCGCCAATCACTGGATGCCGCAAGAGGTCAACATGTCGCGTGACATCGCGACCTGGAAAGATCCGAACGGTCTGAGCGAAGACGAGCGCCGCATCATCAAGCGCAACCTCGGCTTCTTCGTCACTGCCGATTCGCTGGCCGCCAACAACATCGTGCTTGGCACTTACCGCCACATCACGGCGCCCGAGTGCCGCCAGTTCCTGTTGCGCCAAGCGTTCGAAGAAGCGATCCATACGCACGCGTATCAGTACATCGTTGAGTCGCTCGGTCTGGATGAGAGCGAGATCTTCAACGCCTACAACGAGGTGAAGTCGATTCGCGATAAGGACGAGTTCCTGATCCCGTTCATCAACGCGATCATGGACCCCAACTTCGTGACCGGCACACCCGAGAACGACCGCACGCTGTTGAAGTCGCTGATCGTCTTCGCCTGCCTGATGGAAGGCCTGTTCTTCTACGTCGGCTTCACGCAGATTCTTGCGTTGGGTCGCCAGAACAAGATGACCGGTGCGGCCGAGCAGTACCAGTACATCCTTCGCGATGAGTCGATGCACTGCAACTTCGGCATCGATCTCATCAATCAGATCAAGCTTGAGAACCCACACCTCTGGACCGCTGATTTCAAGGCCGAGATCAATGCGCTGTTCATGAAGGCGGTGGAACTCGAGTACCGCTATGCCGAAGACACCATGCCGCGTGGCGTGCTGGGCTTGAATGCATCGATGTTCAAAGGCTATCTGCGTTACATCGCGAACCGTCGCGCGACGCAAATTGGTTTGGAAGAGCTCTTCCCGAACGAGGAAAACCCGTTCCCATGGATGAGCGAAATGATTGACCTGAAAAAGGAGCGCAATTTCTTCGAAACACGTGTCATCGAATATCAATCCGGTGGCGCGCTTTCCTGGGACTGACGCTTTTTGCAAAAACAGCAAACAGGTCGTATGTGGCAGATCAAGATTCGCGAATCGTTCGAACTCACCGACATAGAAGCGGGAGCAACGATTGGCACCCCCATTCATCGCACCGGGGCGTCCCTCCTGGGCAGACTTCCGGGTGATGAATAGCTGCTTTGCATTGGCAAAAGCCGATGCGAGGCAGTGCTCTTTCAACTTGATCAAGGAGAAATGTAATGGCAACTGCAAAGAAGGCTGCATCTAAGAAAGTAGCAGCAAAGAAGATCGCTCCGGCGAAGAAGGTTGCGGCGAAGAAGGCTGCTCCCGTGAAGAAGGCTGCGGCGAAGAAGGCTGCTCCCGTGAAGAAGGCTGCTTCCAAAAAGGTTGCAGCGAAGAAGGCTGTGCCGGTGAAGAAGGCTGCAGCGAAGAAGGTTGTGGCCAAGAAGGCTGCAGCACCTGTGAAGAAGGCTGCTTCGAAGAAAGTTGCAGCCAAGAAGGTTGCGGCGCCCGTCAAGAAGGCTGCTGGGAAGAAGGTTGCAGCCAAGAAGGTTGTTGCTGCTCCTGCAAAGAAGGCTGCTGCGAAGAAAGCGGCCAAAAAGCCTGCTTCCAAGAAAGCAGCCCCTGCTGCACCTGCTGCAAAGCCTGTTTCGGCCGCTCCTGCAGCCAAGACGGCGCTCAGCCCTGCCGCTGCATGGCCTTTCCCGACAGGCTCCAAGCCCTGATCGGACTGGCTTTAAAAGCATCAAACCCGGCTTCGGCCGGGTTTTTTATTGGCGATACGCCTGACACGCGAGAGAGTTTCCGGCGTCGGCAGCAAGGCGTTCAAGAGCTAAGCGAGGTGCTAAGCCGGTTGCCAACCGGCGGGTGGCCTTGCCCATCGAGCGTGCAGGTCCCGTTGACCGATCACGCCTCCAAGCGCGTTGTTCCGGTGATTTGGCCCTGCATGCAAATGGCCGGTTAGGCGAAATCAGCCCCGCGGCCGGCCGAGTGCTCAAGCGTTGAGCAAGGCTCTATCGACCACGTGATTCTGGCCACCTCGGCAGGCGATCTTCAAGGCGCCGATGCGATTGCCCAGCGCGGCGCAGCGTTCCAGCGTCCAACCGCGTTCCAGGCCGAACAGCAACGCGGCACGAAATGCATCGCCGCAACCTGTCGGGTCGACGATGGCGGTGGCGGCCACGCCCGGCACATGCGTGCGCTGACCTTGTTGCCACAAGTCGCAGCCTTCTGCGCCGAGCGTGACGATCACGCCCCGCAGATGCGAGGTCGACAAAGACTCCAGCGTCTGTCCAGTGCGATCGCACAGCATGCGGGCTTCGTAATCGTTCACGGCGACCCAGGTGGCTTGCCGAATGAACTGTGTCAGTTCTTCGCCGTTGAACATCGGCAGGCCTTGGCCCGGATCGAAGACGAATGGGATGCCCGCTGCGGCAAGTTGCGCTGCGTGCTGAAGCATCGCTTCGCGGCCGTCGGGCGCAATGATCGCGACCCGGATGTCGATGCGCGCCGGCACCGTCGTTTCATGGGCCGACTGCATGGCGCCCGGGTGGAAGGCGTTGATCTGATTGTTGTCGGAGTCATTGATGATGATGGCCTGGGCGGTGTAGCTGTCGCCATCGACACGAACGAACTCGGTGCTAGCACCCCATGACTTGAGCCGCGCCAGATAGTCTTGACCGTCCGAGCCGACCGCGCCCATCACGAGCGGTGAGCCGCCGAGTTGGGTCAGCGTGTAGGCGATGTTGCCAGCGCAACCGCCGAACTCGCGGCGCATCGTTGGCACCATGAATGAGACGTTGAGGATGTGGATTTGCTCCGGGAGGATCTGCTGCGCAAATCTGCCTGGGAAGGTGGCGATGGTGTCGAACGCGAGTGAACCGCAAATCAAGGCTGACATTAGAGACTCCCGGGAATGAGCGTGAGCTGGCGTCTGCGGGCGATGCCCGGCGAGAACGTCAGGGGTAGAAGACTTCGACGGTGTAGCCGCTGATGCGGCTACCTTCCGACGACAAAAGAACTTGCAGGTTGGACTCGGCGCCGGCCGCGATGGCATCGACCCGTGTGTGCAGATCGTTTGGGCCGAGTGCGCGGCGTGCGATCAACTGGCCATTGGCATCGGTCAGGCTGAGGTCGAGCCAGGGCATGGCCAGGGTCAGCGGGCCGCGATTGCGCAGCACGACCGACAAGCGATATGCCGCGGTGCCCGCGGGCGACAGGGCACTGCTTTCGAGTGCGACGTCGTCAATGCGGCGCGGCGGGCCGATCTGGCAACGCAACAACTCGCAGCCTTGGGCCAACCAGGGTTGGGTCACGGGCCATTGAGCCGCCAGCAGGTCCCGGAAATGGAAGGCGCTTTGCCCGGCCAGCGAGGCGATCAGCAGCAGGGAAAGCAATGACAGCGTGGCGCGCATTGCTGGGCTGCGCCAGCGTTCCCGCTGCTTGGCCTGTTGAACGAACTCGGGGCCGCGGCGCGCGGCTTCGAGCTTGGCGCGAGCCATCTTGACCGACGAGCGCTCGATGCGCGGCACGGCGCGTGGCGGCGTCTCCAGCTCAGGCTGGTCACCCAGCAAGGCCGTGTTGAAGCGCGCATCTGCGAAATCGACGCGGTCACGGTGAGACACCGATTGCGCCGGCGTCTGATCGACGTCTTCTTGTTCGGGGTGGAAAAAGCGCGAATGCACTCGATCACCATCGCTGAGTTGAAAGACCTCGTCATCATCTGGCGGGTCAGGCTGGGCTGCGAACGCGGCCGTCACCGATGCCGCCAGCGGTGCGGGTGGGGCCGGTGGTGGCTTCCAGTCGGGCGGGGCATCGCGTTCGAGATCGAACAAGCCTTCGATCGCGTTGAACACCTCATCGCAGCGACCGCATCGGACCCAGCCCTCCGAAACCTTGAGCTGATCTTGGACGACGCGAAAGACGGTCCCGCAGGAGGTGCAACGTGTGGCCAGGCTCATGGCGAAATCATGCCATGGCGCTCACGCGGCGCGGCATGCCGTCATCAGGATCCAGCCCTGCTCTGAATCACTGACTTCCAACGGGCACCAGGGCGCATAGGCGGCCTTCAGTTCGTCGGCCTGCCGCTCCAGGATGCCGGCGAGAACCAGATGGCCTCCCGCCTGAACATGCGCGCAAAGCAAAGGCGCCAGCAATTTGAGCGGAGTGGCCAAGATGTTGGCCAGCACCAGGCCGTATTCGCCGCGCGCTGCATCGGGTAATGCGGCGTTCAGCTGCACGCTGTTTGCCTGTGCATTGGCGCGGCTGGATTCGACAGCGGCGAGGTCGATGTCGACCGCGTCGATCTGCTGGGCGCCATGCAGTGCGGCCCCGATCGCCAGAATGCCGGAGCCGCAGCCGTAGTCGAGCACGCGTTGCCACTGACCCGACTGCTGCGCGGCCTGGGCAGCAATCCAGCGCAAGCACATGCGGGTGGTCGGGTGGGTGCCGGTGCCGAAGGCCAGCCCCGGGTCGAGGCGGATGACTTTTTTGGCTTGCGCAGGCGGTTCATGCCAGCTGGGCACGATCCAGAAATCGGCCGTGATGGACACCGGCGCAAACTGTGACTGTGTCAGACGCACCCAGTCTTCGTCGGGCACGATCTGCATCGACTGCAGATGGACATCTTCAGCCCAGTCCTGGGCGAGCAGCAAGGTAGCCGCTTCGGTCGCCAGCTCTTCGGCGCTGAACAGCGCTTTCAGGATCGAGCGTTGCCAGCCGCCACGTGGCGCGGGCATGCCCGGCTCGCCGAACAGCGCGTGCTCGGCATCGGTGCCGGCATCGGCGTCTTCGACCGACACGGACAGCGCCTCCAGCTCGTCCATCAAAGCGTCGGACACCGATTCGACCAGGTCCTCAGGGACCAACAATATCAACTCGACCAAGATCGTTCGCCTACCGTTTGTGCTGACCCATCCAGCCTTCAAGATAGTGAATGCTGGTGCCGCCTTCGACGAACTTGGCATCGACCATCAGCTCGCGGTGCAGCGGGATGTTGGTCAGGATGCCCTCGACCACAGTCTCCGACAGCGCAATGCGCATGCGGGCCAAGGCCTGGTCGCGTGTATCGCCGTGGGTGATGATCTTGCCGATCATCGAGTCGTAGTTCGGCGGTACGAAGTAGTTGGTGTAGGCATGCGAGTCGACGCGAACGCCCGGGCCACCCGGTGCATGCCATGCGGTAATGCGACCGGGGGACGGGGTGAATTTGTACGGGTCTTCGGCGTTGATGCGGCATTCAACCGCATGCCCGCGCATCTGGATCTGACGCTGCGTGAACGGCAGCTTTTCACCAGCCGCCACACGGATCTGCATCTGGACGATGTCGATGCCGGTCACGAGTTCGGTTACCGGGTGCTCGACCTGCACGCGGGTGTTCATCTCGATGAAATAGAACTCGCCGTTCTCGTACAGGAACTCGAAGGTGCCCGCGCCGCGGTAGCCGATCTTGCGGCAGGCGGCGGCGCAGCGATCCCCGATCTTCTCGATCACGCGCCGAGCGATGCCGGGTGCCGGCGCCTCTTCAATGATCTTTTGATGGCGGCGCTGCATCGAGCAATCGCGCTCACCCAGCCAGACCGCGTTCTTGTGTTCATCGGCCATCACCTGGATTTCGATATGGCGCGGGTTCTCGAGGAACTTCTCCATATAGACCGCAGGATTGCCGAATGCTGCACCGGCTTCGGCACGGGTCGTCTGCACTGCGTGGATGAGCGCCGCCTCGGTGTGCACGACACGCATGCCACGGCCACCGCCGCCGCCTGCTGCCTTGATGATCACCGGGTAGCCGACTGCGCGGCCCTGCCGAATGATCTCTTTGGGGTCGTCGGGCAGTGCGCCTTCCGAGCCGGGCACGCAAGGCACGCCCGACTTGATCATGGCCTGCTTGGCGGCGACCTTGTCGCCCATGATGCGAATCGACTCGGGCGTCGGGCCGATGAAGGTGAAGCCGCTTTGCTCGACGCGCTCGGCAAAGTCGGCGTTTTCGGACAGGAAGCCATAGCCCGGATGGATGGCTTCGGCGTCGGTCACTTCGGCGGTCGAGATGATCGCCGGCATGTTGAGATAGCTTTGCGCCGATGCGGCCGGCCCGATGCAGACGGCTTCATCGGCCAGCTTCACGTATTTGGCGTCGCGGTCGGCCTCCGAGTAGACGACGACCGACTTGACGCCCATCTCGCGACAGGCGCGCTGAATGCGCAGGGCAATTTCGCCTCGATTGGCGATCAGGATTTTCTTGAACATGGTGGCCTCGGTTCAATGGCCCGATCGGGCTGCGCGCGAAGCGCGCCTCTGCGCCGCCAAAAGCGCGGCGGCGTTGTCGCCTCGACAGGCGATCAGCGGGGGGGTGGACATGCCCGGCTTCATTCGATGATGAACAGCGGCTGACCAAACTCCACCGGCTGTCCGTTCTCGCACAGCACTTTGGTGATCGTGCCGGACTTGTCGGCTTCGATCTCGTTCATGATCTTCATCGCCTCGATGATGCAGATCGGCTCGCCTTCCTTGATGGTGCTGCCCACGGACACAAATGCCTTTGCGCCAGGGTTGGCGGCACCGTAGAAGGTGCCCACCATGGGTGACTTGACGATGTGGTCGGCGGGCACGGCAGGAGCCGCCTCTGCGGTCGGAGCAGCAGGTGCGGCGGTTGAAGTTGCCGCAGCCGTGGGCTGAACGGCTTGCGGCACAAACTGGATGCTGGGCGCCGCCACAGCCAGCGGGTCCGCTTTGACGATGCGTACCTTGCCGTCGGCCTCGGTGATCTCAAGTTCGGAAATGTTCGATTCAGACACCAGATCAATCAGTGTCTTGAGTTTGCGCAGATCCATGTTGTTCCAACTCCTGTCGTTGTTGTACCGCTGCGGCCTTCGTTAACCCACCGGCGTTGACCAGCGACGGATTCACGGCCGGCGAGTGGCCTCGTGCTTCAGTGCGTGGGCCAGAGCAAGGCGATATCCATCTGCGCCCAACCCAAGAATCACGCCTTCAGCAAGATCTGAAAAATATGAATGTTGACGAAACGGTTCACGACGGTGCACGTTGGAGAGGTGTACTTCAATAAAAGGTATACCTACCGCAGCAAATGCATCACGCAAAGCGATGCTCGTATGTGTAAAGCCAGCCGGATTGATGATGATGAAACGTGTTCCATCCAATCGAGCTGCCTGTACGCGATCAATCAAAGCGCCTTCATGGTTACTTTGAAAGCTCGTCAACTGAGCGCCAGCATTCGACGCCAACTGTAGCAGTTCGGCATTGATCTGCGCCAAAGTGACGGAGCCGTAGACATCGGGCTCGCGTGTGCCAAGAAGATTCAGATTGGGGCCGTGGAGAACAAGAATCTGCATGAAGGGTGCAACATGAGGTTGAAAAGCCAAACTTTACGCGCTTTAGTCGCTCAGTGCGCCTTCCGTTCTCAGTTGGTAACCATGGCTAACGAGTTTCTAAAGAATGTGAAGGCCGAGTTTTATCAGCTGACTTTAGAAAACCAATTTGATAATTCTGATTCTGTCAATGCACCTAATTTCCGACCAATGATTGCCCCCTGCTTGTCGAATGCCAGGCTAAACGGCAGGCCGCCTTCTTCATTGCCCAGAGATCGTGCCAATGCAATTCCTTGTACTCCAGCCAAGCCTATTTGAAACTGCACCGGAATTCTCGATAGAAATTGATTTACGGATTCTGCGGAGTCAACGGCCAAACCCAAAACCTGCCATCCAGCCGTTCGATGCTGGGCATGGAAAGCGTCCAGCAACGGCATTTCCTTGACGCACGGCGTGCACCAGGTCGCCCAGAAATTGACCAGCAGTGGCTTTCCGCGAAGGCTCGCGGTATCTAACCAGCTGCCATCGGGGCGGGCAAATCGCAGTGCCCAGAAATCAGGGAGTGCGGAAGCAGGGCTGGCGGGCTTTCCCGCTCCCAATGAATTCCAGCCAGCGCCCGCCGCTACAGCAGCGATGCCCACACCAGCGTATGCCCATTGGCGGCGATTCATGGACCGGCCTCCATCAAGCGGCGCAAGCCGGTTAAGTCGCCGCGCTCGGTGCGGCCGCGCGCATCTCGCTTCAGCGCACCGCGCAAGTCATCGTGATCAAGAATGCTCAGGTGAACGGTCACTGACTCGCCGAGCGATGCACTGGGGCTGCTAACCGTCAGCACGTCGATGGGTTGGTTTCTCGGCCCCGGCAGGCTGCCGACGTCGTAGTCGACGTTCTTGTCGATCAGTGCAAGCTCTGCTTCCTTAGAGTCGTCGCAAAAGAGTTGGAGGTGCACGCTGTTCAGCCGGGTCGCGGTGCCGCGCCAAACGGCGCCCGTCAAATGGGGGCGAAAGGCCTGCAGGCGGTCCATCCACAGCGCCGCGACTTCACGCAAGGCCTGCAATTCAACGGGTTGCGTGTCGGCGCAAAACAGATCGATGTAGGCGCGGACCTCTTCTTCCACCTGATCGTTGTCGGGCAACTCGGCGGAGCGGGTGCTGTTTTTGCCGAGATCGCGCGCAGCTCGACGTTTGGCCGGACCGTACTCCATTCCCTCTTCAACAATCAGTCGGGCGGCGACGCCGGCAATTTGGGCGGTGCAAGAGGTCGAGGACATGGGGCTTCCGGTTTTGCGGGCCAGCAATTCAGCTGATTCTGATCCCTGCACTGACGAGGTCCATCTTTGAGTTACGCGCCACCGGCATAACCAGTTTGCCGCCAAGCTTCGAACACCGCGACGGCGACGGCGTTGCTCAGATTCAGGCTGCGCTGGCCGGGCTGCAGGGGCAGGCGAACCCGCTGCGGCAGCGCAATGCTGTCGCGCAACGGGGGCGGCAGACCGGCCGTTTCGGAGCCAAAGACCAGCCAGTCGCCGCTGCACCATGCGACGTCGGCGAACGGCCGGCTGCCGCGGGTGGTGAATGCGAAGAGCCGGGCGGTGTCGGGTTGGGCTGCCTGCAGGAATGCCTCCCAAGAGGCATGGCGTTGCACCGGGGCGTACTCGTGATAGTCGAGCCCCGCACGTTTGAGCTGCTTGTCATCCATCGAGAAACCCAGCGGCTCGATCAGATGAAGTGCGCAACCGGTGTTGGCGGCGAGCCGAATCACGTTGCCCGTGTTGGGCGGGATTTCGGGATGAACCAGGACGATGTTGAACATGAGCCCGCCATTGTCGTGGCAAGTGGCCGGTGCTTGGCCTCAGGTCAGGCGAGGTGTGCGCGCAAGGACCCAGGCCTCGACATGCAAGGCTCCCGCTTGCTTCAGCACCCGCGCGATCTCGGCCAGCGTGGCGCCGGTGGTCATCACATCGTCAACGACGGCCACGCGGCGGCCCGCGAGCTCGGCGCGCCGCAGTGGCTCCACTGCAAATGCGCCGCGCACGTTGGCCTCACGACGGTCGGGCGCCAGCGCGGTTTGGTGCTGGGTGTCCTTGACTCTCAGAAGCAAGCGCGGATCGGCCGCGAGGCTCAGGCCCTTGCTCAAGGCGCGGGCGATTTCCCACGATTGGTTGAAGCCGCGTTCTTTCAGGCGCGAAGCGCTCAGCGGCACAGGCAATAAAAGATCGACCGTCGTTGCCTCCGCGCTGTGTCGGCATGCCTGTGCCAGCAGCGCTGTGAGCGCCTCGGTGAGATCCAGCGCGGCGTGGAATTTGAAATCGGTGATCAGTGTCGACCAGGGATGGGCATAGTCGACCGCGGCCACAGCTGCATCGAAAGCCGGCGGGTTGAGCAGGCAGGCACCGCAGGTGATGACGCCGGGCGGCACTTCTGCGGCGCAGCGTACGCATCGTGTTAGGGGTGCGGCAAACCGGGCGATGCATGTGGCACAGATCGGTTGATCGCCCCAGCTGCGGCACACCGCGCATTGGCTCGGGACGTGCTGCAGCAAGCGCGAGAAAAGCATCGGCTCAATATACTTCCGCCGAATGAGCCCATCCCCCGCTTCGGCCCCGCGTGACATTGATGTGATGAGCGTTCGCGCTGCGTTGCGCCGCTTGCCCCACATCGAACAGGCGCCTTGGTTGCATGGTGAAGTGGCGCGGCGCATGGCCGAGCGCCTCGAGATCATCCGCCTGAAACCCCAAGCCTTGATCGATTGGTGGGGCTTCTCGGGCGGCGGCAGCGAGTTGCTCGCCAAGGCTTATCCCGATGCGCAGCGCTGGATCGTCGAGCCGACCGAGTCACTGCGCGAGCGCAGCCGGGCCGAGGCAAAAGCGCCCTGGTGGACGGCGCGTCACTGGCGCCAGGGGCCCGTTCATGTGATTGGCCCGGACGACGTGGTGCCGGCCAGCGTGCAGCTCGTCTGGTCGAACATGATGCTCCACGCCTCGGTCGATCCGGCCGCGCTGGTCGCGCGTTGGCAACGCGCGTTGACGGTCGATGGCTTCGTGATGTTCTCGTGCCTCGGGCCCGGCAGCCTGCGTGAGTTGCGTGATCTGTATCAGCGGCTGGGCTGGGGTTCGGCGCTCGCCGAGTTTGTCGACATGCACGACTTGGGGGACATGCTGGTTCAGGCCGGCTTTGCCGATCCGGTGATGGACCAGGAAACCTTGACCTTGAGCTGGGAGAGTCCGCAGGCCTTGCTGCTGGAGCTGCGCACGCTGGGCCGCAACGCCGCGCTTGATCGTGCGCCGGGCTTGCGCACGCCGCGCTGGCGCCAACGGCTCGAGTCGGAGTTGCAAGCCCTGGCGCGTGACGATGGCCGGATCGAGCTGCGCTTCGAGGTTTCTTATGGCCATGCCTTCAAGGCTGCACCCCGTGTACCGCTCAGTGCGGAGACCACGGTTTCGCTCGAAGACATGCGGGCGATGATGCGCGGCAAATCTCATCGAGACTGAGCGGTGGGGCTTGGTCATTGCCTGAGCTAAACTCATGGGCTTGCAAAATCAGGTTCGCCCGGGGGTCTTGTGCTTGCTGACCAGCGTCTCGTCGCAGCTTTGGATGGACTCATCGGCCTTTATCGGCTGGAGCGATAGCCATCCATGACTGCAACCACGTCGTCCGTTACCTGGCATGGCAGCGCTGTCCGAAGCCCCTTTCGGCTGGGCCGTGTCACGAGTTCCGGTGCCGATTGGGCCATTGACTGGGTGCTGGCCCGCAACTGTTCACTGGCCCCGCAACAGTTGCTGGGTTTTTATCTGTCGCTGTGCGTGCTCTCGTTGGGCATTGCATTGATGTTCTGGTGGCAAGGTGCCCGCATGGTGCTGCCATTCGCGTTGGCTGAATTGATGGGTGTGGGTGTGGCGCTCTGGTTTTACGCACGCCATGCCACTGACAAGGAATGCATTGCATTGACCGGAGATCGTTTCACGGTGGAACATGCTCATGGCTTGCATGTAGACCGTGTGGAGTTCCAGCCGGCATGGGTCCGGATCGAGCCCGAACAGGGGGACCGATCCTTGATCGAAGTGTCGGGACAAGGGCGGCGGATCGCAGTGGGTCGCTTCGTGCGGCCGGAGCAGCGGCGCCAGTTGGCTGAAGAGCTGCGTTTCGCGTTGCGCCGTTGGCGCCAGGGCGATGGGCAGCCAGCGACACCGTGAATTTTGAAAACTGAAACGACCATGATGAAGATGACGAAATCACTTTGGCAGCAGGCGGGCCAGTTCGGTTTGACTGCATGCCTGGGGTTCACGGCCTGCGCCGCCAGGGCGGTCAACAGCTTGCCGGGCGGCCCGGCGGTGAACCAGATGGATCTCCATCCGCCGGTGACCAAGATCGCCGCCGAGCAGCAGCATCTGCACTACTTCATGATGGCCTTGTGTCTGGCGATCTTCGTCGCCGTGTTCGGGGTGATGTTCTATTCCATCTTCAAGCACCGCAAGTCCGTCGGCCACAAGGCCTCGAACTTCCATGAAAGTGTGAAGGTAGAAATCGCCTGGACGGTGGTGCCCTTCATCATCGTGATCTTCATGGCGTTGCCGGCCACGAAGGCCGTGGTTGCGATGAAAGACACCAGCGCTGCCGACCTGACAATCAAGGCCACCGGCATCCAATGGAAGTGGGGCTATGACTATCTGAAAGGCGAGGGCGAAGGCATCGGCTTCGTCTCGACGCTCGATGTGTCGCAGCGCGAGATGTCCGATTCGGGCAAGCCGTCGGGTGATGACTATCTGTTGAAGGTCGACAATCCGCTGGTTGTGCCTGTCAACAAGAAGGTCCGGGTGATCACCACCGCGACCGACGTGATCCATGCCTTCATGGTGCCGTCATTCGGCATCAAGCAAGACGCGATTCCCGGCTTCGTGCGCGACACCTGGTTCCGTGCCGAGCAGACCGGCGACTTCTATGGCCAATGCGCTGAGCTGTGCGGCAAGGAGCACGCGTACATGCCAATCCATGTCAAGGTTGTGTCGGCCGAAGACTATTCCAAGTGGGTCGACGTCAAGAAGAAGGAAGCGGCGGCCAAGGCCGACGACCCGAACAAGGTCTGGGCCTTGCCTGAATTGATTGCCCGTGGCGAGAAGGTCTATGCCGCCAACTGCGCCGCTTGCCATCTGCCCACCGGCAAGGGCGGGGGCCCGATCAAGCCGCTCGATGGCGCGGCGGTCGTCCAGGACCCGGACAAGAGCAAGCAGATCCATATCGTGCTGAACGGCCAGAACAATGGCGCGATGCCGTCGTGGAAGCAGCTGAGCGACACAGAGATCGCCGCGGTCATCACGTATACCAAGAACAATTGGTCCAACAAGACGGAACAAGTGGTGCAGCCGACGGAAGTCGCCGCTGCCCGCAAGTAACGCCCGAACACGCCGCCGAAAGGAAGAACCATGAGTGCAGTACTCGACCCTCACGGCCACGCGGCCGGCCATGGCCATGACGACCATGCGCACGACTATCACCATCCGCATGGCTGGCGCCGCTGGGTGTTTGCGACCAACCACAAAGACATCGGAACGCTCTACCTGCTGTTCTCGTTCACGATGTTCATCTTCGGCGGCATCCTGGCGCTGCTGATCCGCGCCGAATTGTTCCAGCCCGGCCTGCAGTTCGTGAACCCGCAGCTGTTCAATCAGTTCACGACGATGCACGGGCTGATCATGGTGTTCGGCGCGATCATGCCGGCCTTCGTCGGCTTCGCGAACTGGATGATCCCGCTGCAGATCGGCGCGGCCGACATGGCGTTTGCGCGAATGAACAACCTGAGCTTCTGGCTGTTGATCCCGGCGGGCGTGATGCTGGCCGGGTCGTTCTTCATGCCGGGCGGCGCACCCGCTGCCGGCTGGACGCTCTATGCACCGCTGACGCTGCAGATGGGCCCGTCGATGGACGCCGGCATCTTCGCGATGCACATCATGGGCGCGAGTTCGATCATGGGGTCGATCAACATCATCGTGACCATCCTCAACATGCGCGCGCCTGGCATGACGCTGATGAAGATGCCGATGTTCTGCTGGACCTGGCTGATCACCGCTTATCTGTTGATCGCCGTGATGCCGGTGCTGGCCGGTGCGATCACGATGACGCTGACCGACCGCCACTTCGGCACCAGTTTCTTCAACCCCGCCGGTGGCGGTGACCCGGTGATGTATCAACACATCTTCTGGTTCTTCGGCCACCCCGAGGTCTACATCATGATCTTGCCGGCCTTCGGCATCATCAGCCAGGTGGTGCCGGCCTTCGCCCGCAAGCGCCTGTTCGGCTACGCGTCGATGGTCTACGCCACCTCGTCGATCGCCATCCTGTCGTTCATCGTGTGGGCGCACCACATGTTCACGACCGGCATGCCTGTCACGGGCCAGCTGTTCTTCATGTACGCGACGATGCTGATCGCGATCCCCACCGGCGTGAAGGTGTTCAACTGGATCGCGACCATGTGGCGCGGCTCGATGACTTTCGAGACGCCGATGCTGTTCGCCGTTGGCTTCATTTTCGTGTTCACGATGGGTGGCTTCACCGGCCTGATCCTGTCGGTGGCGCCGATCGACATCCAGCTGCAAGATACCTATTACGTCGTGGCCCATTTCCACTACGTGCTGGTGGCCGGCTCGCTTTATGCGATGTTTGCCGGCTTCTACTACTGGGTGCCGAAGTGGACCGGCGTGATGTACTCCGAGACGCGCGGCAAAATCCACTTCTGGGCCTCGCTGGTGTTCTTCAACATCACCTTCTTCCCGATGCACTTCCTGGGCTTGGCCGGGATGCCGCGACGCTATGCCGACTACCCGATGCAATTCGCCGACTTCAACATGCTGGCGACTGTCGGCGCATTCGGCTTCGGTTTGACGCAGGTCTATTTCTTCCTGTTCATCGTTATTCCGTGCATGCGCGGCAAGGGCGCCCCGGCACCGCAAAAGCCGTGGGAAGCCGCTGAAGGCCTGGAATGGGAAGTGCCGTCGCCGGCACCGTTCCATACCTTCGAGACGCCACCGAAGCTGAACGCTTCGGCGACCAAGGTATTGGCCTGAGAGCCGCGGCCGGTACGACCACGAGCGTGACGAACATGACGCCTGAACAAAGAAAAAACAACCGTCGCCTGGGCCTGATCCTGGGCTCGGTGGCGATCATGTTCTTCGTCGGCTTCCTGGCGCGCGCCATCCTGTTCGGCATCTGAGCGACGGCCCCATGACCGGTCCGAAACTGACTTCCCGCTTGAGCGCATTGCGTTTGGCCAATCGCCGCATGGTGGGCAAGCTCGCGGTCGTGGCCTTGCTGATGTTCGGCTTTGGCTATGGGCTGGTGCCGATGTACCGTGCGATTTGTGAGGAGCTGGGGATCAATGTGCTGTCGCTGGCCGATCAGGCCGTGCCGGGCAGTGCCCGGGCGCCGCGTGACCTCAAGAACACGCAGGTCGACCTGTCGCGCACGATCACCGTCGAGTTCGATGCCAACGCGCGCGGTCCCTGGGAGTTCCAGCCGGCCAAGCGTTTTGTCGATGTGCATCCGGGTGAGTTGACGACGGTGATGTACGAGTTCCGCAATGTGCAGAACCGAACGATGGCGGCGCAGGCCATTCCGAGTTATGCGCCGAAGCAGGCCACGCCGTACTTCACCAAGCTCGAATGCTTTTGCTTCAACGAATACACACTGAAGCCAGGGGAATCCAAGCAGTGGCCGGTGGTGTTCTATGTCGACTCGAAGCTGCCGAAGGATGTGAAGACGATTACCCTGTCATACACGTTCTTCGAGGTGGCCGGCAAGATTGCCGCCACGCCGCCATTGAAGAGCCCGCCGACATGAGCGAAGACGGCTTGAAAGCAGCCGTTCGGCGGCGCGGCTCCTTCGGGCAGACCTTGCGTGCAGTCGCGTGGTCGTTTTTCGGCGTGCGCAAATCGGCCGAGCATGAGAAAGACCTGAGCCAGCTCAACCCGATCCATGTGATCCTCGCCGCATTGATCGGCGTGGGCCTGTTCATCGCGGTGCTGGTGCTGTTGGTGAATTGGGTGCTTGCCAGCGGCGTGGCGGCGTCCTGAAGATCCACGCAACCCAGAATTCAAATTCGTAGGAGAGAAACCATGTCGGCAGCGACGCATCATCCCGCAGGGCAAGCTCCTCACTACTTCATCCCCTCGCCATCGCGCCACCCGGTGATGGCCTCGTTCGGGCTGTTCCTGGTGATCCTTGGCGCGGGCCAGTGGGTCAACGGCCATGGCTGGGCAGCCTATGTGCTGCTGTTCGGCTTGCTGTGGTGGGGCTTCGTGCTCAAGCAATGGTTTGGCGATTCGATTCGCGAGAGCGAAGGTGGCCTCTACAGCGACCGCATCGATGTGTCGTACCGCTGGAGCATGAGCTGGTTCATCTTCTCGGAAGTGATGTTCTTTGCTGCCTTTTTCGGCGCGCTGTACTGGGCCCGCGTCCATGCCGTGCCGAACCTGGGCAGCTTCGAGAACGCCGTGCTGTGGCCCGACTTCAAAGCCTTCTGGCCGAGTTCGGTGGCCGGGTCGACCGCCTCGCCTGCCGGCATCGTCGAGCCGTTCACGACCATGGGCCCCTGGCCGATTCCGACCATCAACACCGCTTTGCTGTTGACCTCGGGCATCACGCTGACCATCGCTCACCATGCATTGATCGCCGGCAACCGCAGCAAGACGATCGCGTGGATGTGGGTCACGGTGCTGCTGGGCATCACCTTCCTGACCTTCCAGGCTTACGAATACTTCCACGCTTATACCGAGCTGAACCTGAAGCTTTCTTCCGGCATCTATGGTTCGACCTTCTTCATGCTGACCGGCTTCCATGGTTTCCATGTGCTGGTCGGCATGCTGATGCTGCTTTTCATCACGCTGCGCCTGCACAAGGGGCACTTCACACCGGAGCGTCATTTCGGCTTCGAAGGCGCCGCTTGGTATTGGCACTTTGTCGACGTCGTCTGGTTGGGCCTGTACATCGTCGTGTACTGGCTCTGACCGCGCTGCCAGGCTTCACGCGTGATCGAAAAGAGCGCCCGGCCGGCGCTCTTTTCTTTCATAAGGACTGTGTCACTGATGGGAATTGGGTCACTGCAGCCGCCATGTTTGGCGGTGGTTGCCCGTCAAGTGCCGGTGGGGATGCCGGTCGGGTGGATCCAGCCCATCTTGTAGCTCAGCAGGATCGAGAGAAACAGCAGCACCGACAGGCCAACACGTACCGCCAGCGCCTTCATCATTTTGTTGCTCTTCGGCTTGCCGTCTCGGCCATCGCGCATCATGAAGATGCCCGCTGACGCCAACGCGACGAGGATCAGAACCAGTGCCACGGCAATGAGGTATTTCATGGCGGCCGATTATTCCACCCCATTCACCGACTTCTCTCGCTGACATGACCGAGACCGCGGCTCCCCGCCTTCGCCGCTTCGACGGCCGGGCTTTGGTTGTGCTGCTGGCCACGCTGATCGGCATGGCCATCACCGCGCGCCTGGGGGTGTGGCAGCTTGGCCGTGCCGCGCAAAAAGAAGCCTTGCAGGCCGCGCTGGATGGTCGCGGCGCGATGCCCGAGCTGCCGGCAGATGCGCTGGCATCGACGCCTGAAGCTGCGACCGCGCAGCACTATCGCCGCATCCATCTTCATGGCGAATGGCGCCAGGGAGCGACCGTCTTTCTCGAGAACCGCCAGATGAACGGCCACCCTGGCTTCTTTGCGGTCACGCCGTTGATGCTGCCGGGCGCGGCCCACGATGCGGTGCTGGTTCAGCGCGGCTGGGTCGGGCGCAATATGCAAGACCGCACCGCGCTGCCAAACTTGCCCACGCCCTCCGGCCCGATTGACCTCATCGGCCAGATCGCCCCGCCGCCGGGCAGGCTGTTCGACTTTAGCGGCGGCGTGCCGGGGCTGATCCGGCAAAATCTCGACCTGAAAGATTTCTCCCGCGAGCTGGGTGTCAGCTTGCGTCCCGTGTCGGTCCTGCAGGCCGATGATCCCGGCAGTGCAGGCGATGGTTTGCTGCGCCAGTGGTCGCGCCCCGCAGCCGATGTTCAAAAGCACTATGGCTACGCCTTTCAATGGTTTGGCTTTTGTGCGCTGATGGCAGGTTTGTATGTCTGGTTCCAACTCCTCCGGCCTCGGCTCCAGCGCGGTGCCTGAAGCGGCCGATGGCTTGAGCTTCACTGTCCACTCGATGCCCACACCCGGGCTGGCCGACGATGAGCGGCGCACGTCACGTGGCCGATTGAAGATGCTGCTGGTGCTACTGGTATGCGCCGCGCCGGTCATCGCGTCGTATCTCACCTACTTCGTGATCCGCCCGCAAGGCCGCACCAACTACAACGAGCTGATCCAGCCGCAGCGGTCCATCCCTGCCGATCTTCCGTTAGCCAACTTGGACGGCAAGGCCGTCAATCCATTGACGCTCAAAGGCCAATGGCTGCTGGTCGTGGTGTCGGGCGGCGCGTGCAACAGCCATTGCGAGAAAGACCTGTGGCTGCAACGCCAGCTGCGCGAGACGTTGGGCCGCGAAAGCGAGCGGCTCGACAAAGTCTGGCTGATCAATGACGATGTGCCGCTGCGGCCACAAACGCAGGCTGCCGTGCTGGCCAGCCCCGCAGTGACGGTACTGCGCGTGCCGGCGAAAGCCTTGTCGGCTTGGCTTGAGCCCGCGGCGGGCCACGCGATCGAAGACCACATGTACATCGTCGATCCGATGGGCGACTGGATGATGCGGGTGCCACCCCAGCCCGAGCCGTCAAAACTCAAACGCGACATCGAACGGCTGCTGCGCGCATCGGCTTCCTGGGATCAACCGGGGCGCTGAAGCCGGCCTGTCTTGATGACTCCGCAAACGTCTTACAACTTCAGCCCATCGCTGTTCATCCTGCTGCTCGGCGCGCTGGTCGCGCTCGGCCCGCTGGCCTGGGTGGCTTTTCGCTACCGAAGTGCGGTCCCGGCCGCTCGCCTTCAGCGGTTGGTTTGGATCACGCTGTTCCTGACCTTCGATCTCGTCGTGTTCGGCGCCTTCACCCGGCTGACCGATTCGGGCCTGGGCTGCCCCGATTGGCCCGGCTGCTATGGCAATGCCAGCCCCGTGGGGGCGCATCACGAGATCCGCGCTGAGCAAACCGCCATGCCCACCGGCGCGGTGACTCACCGCAAGGCCTGGATCGAGATGGTTCATCGCTATCTCGCGACCGGCGTGGGTGGTTTGATCACCGTGCTGACGGCGGCAAGCTGGTGGGCTTCACGGCGCAAGCTCACTGGCGTGTCGCCATGGTGGGCGACGGCCACGCTGGTCTGGGTTTGCGTGCAAGGCTTGTTCGGCGCGCTGACGGTCACGATGAAGCTTTATCCGGCCATCGTCACCTTGCACCTGCTGTTCGGGCTCGGCTTGCTGGTGTTGCTTGCGGTGCAGAACCAGGGCTATGAGCCCCGGCCCTTGGGCTTGTCTCGCACGCAGCGGCAAACGGCCTTGTGGGTAGTTGCATTGACGCTTGCGCAGATCACGCTCGGCGGCTGGGTCAGTACCAATTACGCCGTGCTCGCTTGCAGCGATTTCCCGACCTGCCAGGGCCAATGGTGGCCGCCGATGGATTTCGAGCACGGCTTTGCCATCTTTCGCGAACTGGGCGCCGGCAAGGGCGGCGGCTACCTTCCGTTCGCTGCACTCACCGCCATTCACATGGCACATCGCATCGGCGCGCTGGTGGCGGTGGCAGCACTGTTGTATTTACTGTGGCAGCTGCATGCCAGCAAGCATCCGGTGCAGCGGCGCTGGTCGGCGGTGTTAGCGGTTGCGGTACTGTGGCAGGTCGCCAGCGGGC